>JAHQWE010000122.1 GCA_019633985.1 Acidiferrobacterales bacterium
AGTATTTGAGCGACCACCAATTCGGTTCATCGCGACCGCCAGGGTCGAATGGGCTTCGTGGGAAATAGAACCAAATGACATGGCGCCAGTAGAGAAGCGCTTCACGATTTCAGCAGCAGGCTCGACTTGCTCGATCGGTATCGCATTATCAGCCCATTCAAATTCAAACAACCCACGCAGGTTAAAGAACTTTTTATCCTGTTCGTCAATCGCCTTGGAAAATTCGGCAAAGGTTTGCGGATTGTTACTTCGGGTTGCATGCTGCAGGCTGGAAATCGTATCTGGATTCCAAACGTGGGATTCGCCATTCACGCGATAAGCGTATTCGCCACCAACATCCAACTGGATGGCACCGGTTTGGTCTGCATAGGCTTTCTTGTGTTTGTAAAAAGCTTCTGCTGCAACCTGCTCCAACCCAATGCCCTCAATCATGGTATGAGTGCCGAAAAAATATTGCTCTATAAAGCGGGTAGACAAGCCGACTGCATCAAAAATCTGTGCGCCACAATAGGATTGAAAAGTCGAGATCCCCATTTTTGACATGACTTTTTTCAGCCCCTTTCCCACCGCCTTGATATAGCGCTGCTGGGCTTCTTCAAAATTCAGCTTCTCGTCCAGACGAGGCAGCATGGTATTGATGCTGTCAAAGGCAACATAAGGATTGATTGCTTCAGCCCCGTAGCCCGCCAGGGTGGCAAAGTGATGCACCTCCATACAAGCACCCGTCTCGACAACCAGGCCGGACTCAGTTCGCAGGCCACGTTTGATCAAATGGTGATGCACTGCCGAAGTTGCCAAAAGAGCGGGGATGGCGATGTGATCGGCATCCATATCACGATCCGACAAAATCAGAATATTGTAGCCACGTTTAACGCGCAGCTCCGCCTTTTCACACAGCGCCAGAATTGCCCCGCGCATTCCCTTTGGACCTGCAGAAGCCGGGTAGCAAATGCTCAGGGTTTTGGTACGAAATGCCGCGTTGGTATAGTCCTCGATTTGGCGAATCCGCTCCAGCTCATTATTGGTAAGGACCGGCTGCGGCACATAAAGTCGCATGTCTTTACCGCCATCCTCCAACCCCAACAAGTTCGGTTTCGGGCCTATTAAAGACATCAGAGACATCACTATTTCTTCGCGAATCGGGTCAATCGGCGGATTGGTGACCTGGGCAAAGTTCTGCTTGAAATAGGTCGACAGATGCTTACTCTTGTTGGACATGACCGATGGTGGAACATCCGTTCCCATTGAGCCTGTCGCCTCTTGGCCGCTGGTGACCATCGGAGTCAGCAGGAACTTGATGTCTTCCGTGCTATAGCCAAACGCTCGCTGTGCGAGCATCAGGGTATTCTGGTCAGGAGACATCGCTCCCACTGCGGGACGCAGATCAGACAGTTTGATCTGTGTACGATCAAGCCACTCCTGATAGTTATGCGAGGAAGCCAAAGAGGTCTTCAATTCCTCATCGTCGATGATCCGTCCTTCCTCGAGATCGATCAGCAACATTTTGCCGGGTTGCAAACGCCATTTCTTGACGATCTTGCTTTCTGGGATATCCAGCACCCCCATTTCGGATGCCATTACCACCGTATCGTCACTAGTAACCAGGTATCTCGCGGGCCGCAATCCATTCCGATCCAGAGTCGCCCCGATTTGTCGACCGTCGGTAAATGCAACCGCCGCAGGACCATCCCATGGCTCCATCAGCGCTGCATGATACTCATAGAACGCGCGTCGACCAGCGTCCATTTGCGCATTCCCACTCCACGCTTCCGGAATGAGCATCATCATGGCGTGGGATAAGCTGTACCCTCCGGCAAGCAGTAATTCGAGCGCGTTATCAAACGCTGCAGAATCTGATTGCCCCTCGGGAATCAAGGGCCATACTTTTTCGAGATCATCACCCAAGATGGCAGAAGACATCGTACTCTTGCGGGCAGCCATCCAGTTTGCGTTGCCGCGCAGGGTGTTAATTTCCCCGTTATGGGCGATCATTCTAAAAGGATGTGCCAGATCCCAGGTTGGAAACGTATTGGTTGAAAATCGCTGATGCACTAACGATAACGCGGATTCCATATCCTCACTCAGAAGGTCCGGGTAGAACTCTCCAACTTGCCCGGCAAGTAACATGCCTTTGTAGGTAATAATTCGCGAAGACATGGTGGCGACGTAAAAATCGTCTTTACCATCAATATCTGACTCCCTGATTCGCTTTTCGATTTGCTTTCGAATCACAAACAGCTTCCTTTCAAAGGCGCCCTGATCTTTGAGACTCTCGCCTTTGCCAATGAATACTTGTTTAATCACAGGCTCAGTGGGTTTCACACTTTCACCCAGGTTGGCATTGTTTACTGGCACATCGCGCCACCCTAGCAACACCTGATTTTCTGCAAGTATGTAGCGCTCGATCACACCTTTCGCTTCTGCCTGGCCGGATTGCGTGCGTGGCAAAAAAATCATACCGACTGCATAGGCTCCTTTTTCAGGTAATTCAAATTCAGTATGGGCACGAAAGAAACGATCAGAAATCTGCAGCAACATGCCAGCACCGTCGCCCGCTTTTGGGTCCGCGCCGACGGCGCCGCGATGGGTCAGGTTATCGAGAATTTTGAGACCATCTGAGACGATGCCGTGTTTTTGTACGCCTTTGATATCGGCGATAAAGCCAACGCCACATGCATCATGTTCGAATCGGGGGTCATAGAGACCTCGCACGGTTTGAGAAGACCCTGCTGTCATAACTACCTCATAGAGTTTCACCCTCTCGAGCGTCAGGCCCGTTCAACCTGTAGCGGTTGGAATTGAGGGTTTAGTATTCGCTAAATTTTGTCACAAGCGATCGCGTGCCGCCTTTCTGAATATCTTGTTCTTTTCCAAGTACAACGGTCTGAAGTACAGAAAACAATGACGCGACAGCCGTGACTAACTATGGCAAAAACAGTGAAAAAAACGAACCCTAAAGTATAAGCTAGCGTAATAATTAATTCTATATTGTTAATAGTAGAACTAATAAGAGCAGCTTATGGTTTGCAGTTTGAATCTCGTGTTTACACAAGCGATTTAGTATTGCTCACCCTGCAAATCCTTGGAGAGTTTCCATGATGAGTTCATTGTCAACATCCTCGACAATCACAGCCTCGCCCAGGCTTTTCATTAGCACCAGTCGAAGTGAACCATCCAGCACTTTCTTGTCGCCTTGCATGAGTTTACGCAAAACAACGGGGTCTATCGGTTGACGGAGAGCAACAGGTAGCCTAGCGGCAACGAGAACCTGGTTCAGCCGCTGACAATCGGCTTGATCTATCCATCCTAATCGACGGGAAAGGTCTGCCGCCATTACCATGCCTAGTGCGACCGCTTCGCCGTGCAACCATTCAACGTACTCGGTGGCAGTTTCAATCGCATGTCCAAAGGTATGCCCCAGATTGAGCAACGCTCGAACACCTTGCTCCTGCTCATCCTGTTCGACAATATCGCGTTTGCTTTCACAGGAACGTGAAATAATAAAAGTCAAAGCGTCGGCATCCTTACTCATGACTTTTTCAAGATTCTGCTCAATCCATTGAAAAAACACGAAGTCATTAATTAGCCCGTACTTGATCACTTCCGCAAGCCCTGCTGAAAACTGCCGATCGTCGAGGGTAGATAATGTGTCTAAGTCGGTGATGACTTTTTGCGGCTGGTGGAAGGCACCGATCATATTCTTCCCCACAGGATGATTGACTCCTGTTTTCCCCCCTACTGAAGAGTCAACCTGAGCCAGCAACGTGGTAGGGACCTGCACAAACGGGATTCCCCGCTGGTAGGTCGCTGCGACAAACCCAGCGATATCGCCAATCACCCCTCCTCCCAAGGCGATGATTGTGCAGCGACGGTCGCAGGGAACGGCGATCATCTGGTCAATAATCTCACTGTAGGTATTTAGGTTTTTGGTGTGTTCGCCATCGCTCAGTAATATCGTATGAACTTCATAATCAACCAAAGCGCGTTCAATCTGCTCGAGATAGAGTGGTGCTACAGTCTCATTACTAATAACCACCACTTGTCGGCCTTTCAACGATGAGGTAAGGAGCGAATGATCAGATAGCAATGCTTTTCCAATATGGATATCGTAACTTCTCTCATCGAGAGCAATATGCACTTCGTTCATCGTGATGGGAACTTAGGTAGAAATTGGGTGGGTTTCGTTATTGTCTCTGACGGTTTTCGTCGCCGAGTTACCATCGAGCCAGCTTAATGCCTGCTGGATCCGTCTGGCGCTTTTTGCTGCAGAATCAGATTCAATTTGAATGCGAATATGCGCCGCCTTTTGGTATTGACTGCTGCGTTGTGCCATCAGCTGCTGAAGCTTACGCCTAGGATTTTCTACCAGTAGCAACGGTCTATGTTGACAATCCTTCAGGCGATACCAAAGTACCTTTTCGGGTACATCTAGATACACCACTGTACCAGCATTGCGCATCAGCTCGATATTTTCGTCGCGCATAACGATGCCGCCTCCAGTAGACACAACCGTAGTAGCTGTTTGGCATAGTTCCTCAAGAATCCGGGTTTCGCGGTTTCGAAAGCCCTCTTCTCCCTCCACCTCAAATATATGGGCGATGGTGACACCGGTTCTCTCAACTAAGGCTTGATCGATATCCACAAAATGAAAGCCCAATTGTGAGGCAAGCTTTTTGCCGACAGTGGTTTTACCGGATCCCATCAAACCGACGAGAAAAACGGGTTTTTGCGACGCCATAAATAAAATCGCCGGGAGTTACCCGGCGATTCTGTAGGTTAACTTGGGAGAGATTATTGCACAGCAAGCGAAGGATCAATAATTCTCGGTGTCAGAAAGATGAGCAATTCTGATCGATTGTTTCTCGCAGTTCTCTTCTTGAACAGGTTACCCAGATACGGAATATCGCCAAGGAATGGTACTTTGGAGAGCGCCTGGGATTCCTCCTGGGAATAAATACCGCCAATCACAACAGTTTCGCCATTCTCTAGGAGGGTCTGGGTCTTGATACGCTTGGTGTTGACCGTGTCGTCGACGCCAGCAAATGAGTCATTAGTGATATCTACATCCAGGGTGATTTTATCGTCTGGTGTAATCTGCGGACGTACAGTCAAACTCAGTACCGCCTTTTGTCCTTGGGTTGCTGACGTGCCAAACGCCGAACCAAACACCTGCAGACGTTCCTGACCCTGTTCAATACTCGCTTCGTTTTTGTCAGTGGTCAGAATTTTTGGATTCGCAATAATGCGGCCGTTGCCTTCGGCTTGCAGCGCTGAAAGCTCCAAATCGAGTAACTTTAGAAACCCAGAGCCGAGTCGCGCCAAACTAAATGCGTAGGAAGCGGCAGCGTCTGTACCAATTCCGCCAGCAGGCAAATTCACACTTAACGCATCGGTGTTGTCCAATGTGCCATTTAATCTAGTATCAGCATTGCTGCCAATGGTCGCGCCGGTAAATGTATCACCGAGCTGAGTGTTACCCAGCGTTTCGGCATCTTGAACGATTGATGAGAATCCAAGTCTTGCACCAATATTCTTGCTGAAATCATCGTTCGCTTCCACAATGCGAGTTTCGATCTGGACTTGTCTCACTGGAATATCTAGCTTACTGATGAGTTCCCTGATTTCTTTAAGCTTTTGAGTAGTATCCTGAACCAACAGCGAATTAGTTCTATTGTCGACGCTGACACTTCCTCTGGACGACAGCAACGTATTTTCTTCTGTTTTTACTTCGCTCAAAGAGACACTACCAAATGCGGACTGGGTAATACCAGTTTCGACGGCTTTCACTGATTTCAAAATATCAGCGATTTCTTCCGCTTTGGCATAGCTTATTGGAATCAATTCGCTAACTAGTGGCGCTAACTCACCCACTTCTTGACGAGCCTCTAAGGCTTGTCTTTCTTTAGCAGCGATTTCTTCAGCGGGAGCAACCCAAACCACGTTTCCTTTCTGACGCATTGCCAACCCTTTGGTCTGCAAAATAACGTCAAGTGCCTGATCCCACGGTACATCTTTCAATCGCAATGAGAGGTTACCTGAAATCGCATCACTCGTGACAAAGTTCAAACCAGTAAAATCAGCGATTACCTGTAATGCAGCGCGAACACTGATCTGTTGAAAATTTAATGAAAGCCGCTCACCGGTGTAACCAAACTCATCGACTTTTTCGGCTTCAATTTCAGCCTTGCTTAACGGTGCGATATCGATGATCAATGTGTCACCTGATTGCACGGAAGATTGTTTGTACTGTCCGTTTGGAGTGACTACCAATCGGACATCTCGACCGTCAGCAAAAGTATCAACGGTGGAAACCGGGGTTGCAAAGTCAGTTACGTCCAGCCTTTGCTCTAGGCTCGCCGGCAAATCGGTATTGGGGAAAACCGCTACGATTTCGCCACTAATTTCCTGCAGATCAACTGCTAACTCGGAGTCTGATAGTTTGACTATTACCCGACCAGCCCCTGCAGGCGTTCTACGAAAATCAACGTTGTTAATTTGATGCTGATCCTTCACACCCTCGGTCAAGGTGAAATTTGAAGCTGAGCGTGATACCGGTTCCTGCGTTACGGCAGCGGGCCCGGATGTAGCACCTGCCAAGACCGTTAAGGCCAAACCGTTATCTGTTTGGTCAAGGCTATAGTCAGACGGATTCTCGAGATTGATAATCATCCTCATTCTCTCTTCGTCTTCAGCAATCACTACAGATTTTACCGAAGCGATACCTATCTTATGAAGCTGCTTCCCGGAAGTATTTTTTACTCCGAAAAAGTCTAGCGCGATTCTTGGGGGTGATACGGTCCTGAATACCACTGGCTCAGGTAACGTGCCAGATGTATTGAGATCAATTTGCACTCGGTCTCCACTGATTCTGGAATAATTCAACCCGGTCAGTTCACCACCAACAGCCGATGCCTGAGATTGCTGCTGACGCGCTAGGGGAATCAGCGCAAGCTGGTAACCTCCATCAGACTGGGTCAATGTGTATTTAGACGGTGAATCAAGATTGATTTCTATGTTGGTGTCAGGACCTGACGGATTCGCATCCAACCTAGTAATCAAACCGTTACCCAGAGACGATGGAGGTTCGTAGGCACCAGCTATCGTCGCTCCGCGAAAGGTCAACATAATGCCATTGCTCTCGGACAACTCAGTGATCTCGTATCGCGGATAGTCGTCAAAACTCATATCGACAATCTGACGCAAATCGCTTCCCGAGACCTCCATCGACTCAAGCTGAGCTGCAAACGCCGGATTCGACAGAATAATTGCCGCAGAAGCAACAAAACCGATTCTCCCCATCATGCGTGTTTTGATAATTCCTGAAAATTTCATTGTTTCTCTTCCCGGTCGTTTTTCATGGATACCACCTTCTCCGATGCAGGATATTGTGGGTCACCGTCTCCCAACACAGACGAAAACGCGACCTGTAAACGGGATGGTTTATGTTATTAGTTAATAGAATATCGAGATTCTATATGCAAATTGATGATTATTCTACTAAAAGCAAGTTAGCGTCTCGACTCTCCCACCGACCGACAGGATTTCGCACCAATTCTGTCAGTTCTACTGTATTTTCCCCAACTTCCTCGATTTCACCGAAATCTTCCCCCATATAATTGCCGGCTTTGACACGATGCACCGAAGAATCGGGCGCACGAATAACAGCCCAATTTTCGCCGTTTTGCTCCAAAACACCCACCAGCTTCAAGGAATCCAATGGGAATAATTCGAGGGGCTCCTTTCGCCGACTGCGATCTGGACCTTCTTCCCCACCTTCCAAAGGAAGGGGTTCAACCTTTTCCTGTAGATTTTGTTTGTCAAACGGATCGGTAAGAGCAGATGCAGTATAGATAAAAACTGCCTGCGGTTTGAGAGCCGGCAAGGGTTCAACTTCGGGCACGTAATCTTTAAATGCGTTTTCTGTGAATTCTTCCAAATCGCGAATATCACGGCTTTGGTTACAGCCAACCAGACACGCGGCAATAAAAAGCATGTAAATCGGGCTTCTCATCAGCCTTTCACCCTTTCCTTCTGAGACTGACTATCTGGCGCATCCAGCGACAAATCATCAAGATATTGATATGTAAACAACTGCGCGCTCATGCTAAGCGCTTCTTCGCTGCTTCTTACAATTTTCATATTCCCCAAAGTCACAATTCTGGGAAGAGACGCAAGATCGCTTATAAATTCAGCAAACTGGTGGTAACCACCTGTCACTTTCACCGAAATGGGGAGAGTAATATAAAATTCCTCAGTGCGCGGATCGCCTGGCTTAAACTGGTTGAAGATTAAGCCCCGAGAAAGGCCAGCCTGCGAAATATCGATCAGCAAAGCAGGAACTTCTGTTTTGTCCGGAAGCTGTTTTAACACCACGCCGAATCTATCCTGAATTTCGATCATCTGTTCACGATATGCTGGCAGATTAACAACTAACTCTTTCTTAATAAGGAAGGTATCTTTGAGCTGGACCTCGGTTCGCTCTAGTTTTTCGAGTCCCAACTGCTCTGGCTCGATAAGATATTTATATCCGCCAAACAAAATCGCAATTCCGATTACCGCAATCATTACCCATCGAAACCATATCGGCCAGGAACTTAGATCCTGAATATCAATATCTGAAAGATCTGACAATTCCATTAATTTACCCCCGAAAGATCATTTGCTTTATTTTTTTCCTCAGAGACTTTCAGTTTGAACTGGCTGAGCCTAACGCCTGAGCTTGGAGTAACATCGATCACATTCAATTTTGCGTTCTCAAACCACTCTGAAGAATCCAATCTGTTCATTAAATCAGAAACTCTTGCATTCGACTGTGCGGTACCGTCCAAAGAAAAGTTAGACTTATTCTTGGTCATCGATCTGTAGTAAACCCCTTCAGGCAACTTTCGCACGATATCATCGAACAGGTGCACTACTTTCTTTCGCTCCTGTTGAAGATTTTGAATCACTTCCATTCTCACCAGAAGATTGTCTTTTCTGGTGCGTAGTTCTTTAATCTCTTTGATCTTTTCGTCTAACTTAGAGATTTCTGCATTTAGATAGTCATTTCGACGTTCCTGGTTTCGCTGCTCGTTGATGAAAAACGTATATCCAGCAAAGACCAAACCACCGCATAGAATCCAGACTAGAACACCATTCGCAAGCATTTTGCGATCGCGTAATCGGCGTCTTTCTTCTCGCCATGGCAGAAGATTAATATTCATGAATCTATTGCCCTCAAAGCTAGTCCAGCTGCCACACCCAGCGACGGGATATCTTTTCTAAACATATCTTTATCTACCTTTGATCCCAACTTGATCGCAGCAAAAGGATTTAACACCGCAGTCGGCACTTCAATTCGTTTCTCGATAAATTTGTCGATATTTCCGATTTGAGTGCATCCGCCCGTCACGAGCAGTTGGTCGATTCGGTTGTGTGTGCTGGAGGAATAAAAAAATTGCAACGTCCTGAGAATTTCTTGCATCAGCGTTTTCACGAAAGGCTTCAACACCTCGCCCTTGAATGAACTCGCAAGCTCGTTGGCTCTTAACGCATGGCTCGCATCCTGGGGAGGCAAACCGTATTTTTGAGAAATACTGTCGATCAGTTGTCTACCTCCGTAAGGATTCTCTCGCGTGTAGACAATCTGGTTGTTATGAAAAACGATCAGGCGGCTTGTGTTGTATCCAAAATCCATGAGCGCGGTGGTCCGTGCATTACCGCCACCCACTCTGCCCTGGCCAACAAAGTCATTGACCCTTGCAAGAGCGAAATGATCAACATCCACTGCAGCAGGTTCAAGCTCAGCTTCTTCCAGGACAGCAACGATGCCCTCGATCACATTTTTTCGTGTCACAACTAGCTGCAACTGCTCTTCATCAGTCGACTGGTCTGCGGAACCCAAGCTGGCAAAATCAATATTGACATCGTCAAGTGCGTAAGGCACTACCCGATCTGCTTCTACTTCCACCATGGCTTCCAACTCATCCTCGCCCATATTTGATTGGACAGTGATGGTCTTGGAAATCACATTTGAAGAAGCAACACAAACCGCGGCTCTTTTATTTTTAGAACCGGAGCGCGCCATCAATCTCTTTATGGTCGCGCCGACTTGCTCGATATCCTTGATTTGTTGCTCAATGATCAGCCCTGGCGCCAATGGTTCACACGCGTAGTGTTCGACCTTGACTGCCCGACTGGATTTGGATAGTTCCACCATTTTCGCGGTTGTTGTACCAATATCGATACCAACCAAGCGATTTTTGTTTTTACTAGAAAATAACAACGATAACCCCTCGTCTTTATAAACCTTGAACGAATTAGCCCCAACCTAATCAGTATATTGGCTTATCTCCCGGCCGTGATTCACCTCACTTACCCACTCACATCGGCAATGTAAGTTACTCAACTGCCCTTCACAGCCATAGAATCTATGGATACAAATTAACGCCGTCGCAATACTATTCTGAAAATTACTCAGGGTGGAAACACTGTAAAAACAGCCACTTTATCGAAAACTCTTTTACCGAGAGTCCAATCAGAATGATCTACGAACGGTTTTCTGAGCGCGGATAATGCCATAGATCAATAGTTTATAACAGCAATCTAAATACTTTTATAGGCATCTGACACAAAATATCGCTCATAACAATTCTGTCACGATACCCGCCGTATTCTTCAATTTGGAGGTCAGTTCGATGGCTATTGCCTTTTTTTTGGCGATTTTCACTAAATTCTCCTCCTAAATGTATGCGCTGAGATCGCGATTTGGGGCCATTGACGTATTTGTGCGACTTATTCATCTTGCGATCAGCTGATTTCGATACCCTACTTATCATTCCCTTATATAATCCCGGCCCGTTCCCCTGCTACTACCTGATCCTATCGATGATCCTGGAATTTGCCGTTGTTTCCGACATATGTGTCTGACCCCAAAATCCAATCCCCACTCACCGCCGTTGCGGGAGTACGTTGATTTGCCCAACGGGTATCAGTTTTAGAAAAAAATGAAGTTTATTTACGCACTCTTCAGCCGAATGTTCTGGTTCAGTTTTGCTGTGACAGCGGCAATGGGAGCTGGCCTCGCCCTTTACGCCACCTCCCTGTTACCGAATCTCCCTACCGTTGAAGAGATCCGAGAAATACCGCTCAACATACCGCTTCGTATCTATAGTAGTGACCAAAAACTAGTCGCCGAATACGGAAATGAAAGACGCATCCCTGTTACCCTGGATCAAGCGCCACCACTTCTTATCGACGCCATTCTCGTCACTGAAGATGACAATTTCTACCACCATACAGGTGTAGATTTCCCCGGTATTGTTCGCGCCCTGATCAGCAATATTCGAAGCAAATCCCGAGGCCAGGGGGCAAGCACCATCACGATGCAGGTGGTCAGAAACTTCTTTCTAAATCCAGAAAAAACCTATACCCGCAAACTCAAGGAAATATTGCTTGCGTTTAACATGGAGCGTGCGCTCACCAAGGATGAAATCCTTGAACTTTATCTCAATAAGATTTTCCTTGGGCATCGTTCTTACGGATTCGCAGCTGCTGCGCAGGTGTATTATGGGCAACAACTAATCGATTTGAGCGTACCTGAGATTGCCATGCTCGCAGGTCTACCCAAAGCACCCTCGCGCGACAACCCGATTTCTAACCCAGATCGGGCAAGTGAACGCCGGGATCACGTACTCAACCGTTTGTACGAGTTGGGGAAGATCGACAAATTAAGCCTTGATACAGCAAAGCAGGCGCCGATCACTGCCGAGCGCCATATTGCGGAGGTCGAACTTCAGGCGCCCTATATCGCCGAAATGGCTCGACAGGTGTTAGTCAACGAGATCGGCAATGAAGTTTACGAGCGTGGCCTCAATGTCACACTCACAATTAATAGCCGTTACCAGGAAAAAGCCAACCAGGCGTTAAGAAAAGGTTTACTCGATTACGATGTGAGGCATGGGTATAGAGGCCCTTTAGAAAATATAGAGGCTAGCGATTTGAGCGACAGGGAAATCGATGAAGAGCTCTATAACTTCCCTCCTAGCCAAGAACTCGTCCCCGCGTTAATTCGTTCTGTAGGGGAAGATCGTTTTGAGGCAAGGACGCGAAACGGAGAAAATGTGACGGTGGATTTAGCGGGTATTCAGTGGGCCCGAGAATATAAGGCACCCAACAGTCAGGGTCCGGAGCCGACCAAAGCGAGCTCAGTAGTCAAGACCGGCGATGTCGTCTACCTCGCTTCGAATCAGGAGGGAGAGTGGCGCCTAAGTCAAATGCCTGATGTTTCCGGCGCTCTGGTTTCGTTGCACTCGAAAACCGGAGCGATACTAGCATTGACTGGAGGTTTTGATTATTACCTGAGCAAGTTTAACCGTGCGATTCAGGCCGAGCGTCAACCGGGCTCCAATATCAAGCCATTTATTTACTCTGCCGCATTGGACAATGGCTTTACACCCGGTACGCCTGTTAGCGGCGCACCGATTGTGATTGAAGATAATCTAGAAGGAATTTGGCGGCCTGAAAATTACAGTAAAAAGTTTTTTGGTCCAACCAGATTGCGCAAGGCGCTTAGCCTATCCCTTAATCTGGTTTCTGTTAGATTATTGCGCGCGGTAGGGATCAATACCGCCGTTGAGCACCTCGAGAATTTTGGTTTTGATCCAGAACGACTTCCGAAAAGCCTGTCACTCTCCCTAGGTTCCACGACAATCACCCCCATTGAATTAGCGAGTGGATACAGCGTGTTTTCCAATAATGGCAAGAGAGCGCTTCCCTACTTTATCGAGAAAATCGAAGACGGTGATGGCAATCCAGTGACTCTCGCAGATTTGAAAGCTGCGCAATGCGGTGCAGAGCAGGACTGCGAAGCACCAGAAACTGATACGGAATCTGAAAATCCCGACACCTTGAACACAAAAAATGTGATCACTGGCTTTGCCTCGGAAGCGCCTCCCACTCAGGTTATCTCGCCACAAAACGCCTTCCTTACCACTAGCATTATGAAGCAAGTGATACTGTCAGGAACAGGCAGACGTGCTCTCAAGATTGGCCGGCAGGATCTCGCAGGCAAAACGGGCACAACAAATAATTATCGTGACGCCTGGTTCTCCGGGTTTAGTCCCGATGTAACGACTACCGTTTTTGTCGGTTTTGATGAACCGTCGCATCTTGGCCGTAGAGAGTCTGGTGCGAGTGCTGCGTTACCAATCTGGGTCGATTATATGGATTCAGTGTTGAAAGACTTCCCAGAAACTCCGCAATCGGTTCCGGATAAAATCGTTACTCGGTTTATCGATAAAGAAACTGGAGAACTGACTCAAGGTGGAGATCCGGATGGTTATTCCGAATATTTTCTGAGCGGCACCGAGCCGACGAACATCGTGCAGCCCTTGGTGAGAAACACGGGCACAGGAAACCAAAGCACTAACACAGATTCCGGGGGAGAGACCGGGTCTCTATTCTAAGAAACAACAATAAAAAAAGCCCCGAGGGTAAGTCCCTAGCGTGTCAAAGAAGCCAGAAACCGGTCGGGGCTTTTCACTCTTTGTGTCTAGTTGAAAACGCAAGATGCGTTGAATTGATCAACCATTCTTAAAAAATTAATCTACCTGGATCACAGCACGCATTTTTTCCATCGCGCGTTTTTCAATTTGACGGATTCGCTCTGCTGACACTCCGTACTCATCCGCGAGTTCATGCAGTGTCGGCTTGTCATCACCCAACCAGCGTCGCATTACGATATCTTTGCTGCGGTCATCAAGTTCTTCCAACGCAATCGACAATTGCTCAGTTCGCAAAGTGGTTTGCTCTGACTTGCTCACAACGAATGCAGGATCGAATCGACTATCTCCGAGATGCTCAGACGGAGCAAGGTAACCCGCATCATCTTCGTCTTGCTCAAAAGTCGCGTCAAACGAGACGTCAGTTCCGCTCAATCGCGATTCCATTTCTCGGACTGTGTCACTCTCTACATTCAGCTTTTCAGCCAGGTTATCGACCTCTTCATCTTTCATCCATCCTAGACGAGCACGAGATTTACGAAGGTTAAAGAAGAGCTTGCGCTGCGATTTGGTTGTCGCAACCTTCACCATCCGCCAGTTCCTAAGAACGTAGTCGTAGATTTCAGCGCGAATCCAATGCACCGCAAAAGAAACAAGTCTGATGTCGCGGGTCGGATCAAAACGTTTGACCGCTTTCATCAATCCGATGCTGCCTTCCTGGATCAAGTCTGTGAGAGGTAATCCATACCCCATAAATCCGCGAGAAACTTTGACAACGTGGCGCAGATGCGACATCACTAGCTCGCGAGCAGCCTCAAGGTCTTCTTCCTCATGATAGCGGGTGGCGAGCTCTCGCTCTCTTTCCGCAGTCAGAATAGGCGCAGCATTCACGGCAGCGATATAACCCGAGAGGTTATCGCTGGCAGAAATATTTACAGGTATTGGTAAGCTTTGCGTCATTTGATCACTCCTTATCCGGTGTCGTATTTTAGCACTCTATGGTTGAGAGTGCTAACAACAGAAAAAGTTCAATTAGTGCATCTGAATTTTCTGTTATTTATAAGCATTTAGCTGCTTTTTCGCCGATTTACGCAGATTTTTTAGATACTTTGCATTTTTTAGGGAGTCTACAACAAGTTTGGTGAACCAAACGTGACATTGATGTGCCCACTAATTCGTTCATAAGCAGATTTGGACAGCTGCTGACGCTCTAGTTCTCCCTCAATGGGCGCAAAAATTCGCATTTCTGCATCAATCGAGGGGCCAGACGCCGTTTTCCAGACACTGTGCATAAAGGATCCAGATTCGGCGAAGCTGATTCTGCTTGGCTGGGGGGGATCACCTGCCGCATCCCGATACACTAGCGCAATGGGCACCACAGGAGCCTCTGAGCGCACTGCGGCCTCAAAAATCCGAGGATGAAACCGATTTACACGGGCGCCGTCACTAGTGCGACCTTCTGGGAAAATCACGACACCGCAGCCGGACAGCAACGTTTTCGCAACTTGTTCGATCGCCTGGGGCGCCCCTCTGCCACGCTCGATAAATAATGTACCCGCCCGAGCAGCGAGCTTGCCAATTACCGGCCAGTTGATCACTTCCTTCATCGCCAGAAAAGTATGGGGAATGCGACTCCCAATCACCAGAATATCTGCCCAGGACACATGATTGGCCACTATCAGTGTGGTCCCGGTGGCGATTTCCCCCCTCTGCAGCACCCTGATCCCAAGGATCCATAATATAGATCTATACCAACGCGAAAGAATCCACAAGAAAACCTTCCTGGACATCAGAAAAATAAAGAAACTCAGTATTACGCCAATGAGTAAAACCAATACCATCGCCAACAATCGAATGATTCCGATCACCTGCCACATGATTGATTTCAACTTGGATGGCCGCAGTGGTGGCTAAAGGATATAGCGCGAAAGATCCTGATCGCCTGCGAGGTCATCCAGATAACGATCCACATACTCCTGATCAACTACTACATCCTGATTGGATCGATCTGAGGCCTCGAAAGAAATCGTTTCCAACAACCGCTCCATCACGGTGTGTAACCTCCTCGCCCCTATGTTCTCTGTATTTTCATTGACCTGGAATGCAACTTCAGCAATTCGCTGCACTCCTTCGTTGGTAAAACGAAGATTCAAACCCTCTGTTCCTAACAACGCTTGATATTGCAGGGTAAGGGAGGCATCTGGCTCGGTCAGAATTCTGACAAAGTCGGGAGTAGTTAACGCTCGCAGTTCTACGCGAATCGGGAGCCTGCCTTGTAACTCGGGAATCAAATCTGATGGTTTGGCAAGCTGAAACGCTCCGGACGCAATAAACAGTATGTGATCGGTTTTGATCATTCCATATTTGGTTGACACCGTGGCACCTTCGACCAGCGGCAATAGATCACGTTGCACGCCTTCTCGAGAGACGTCAGCCCCAGAGCTACCGGCGCTGCGACTGACAATCTTGTCAATTTCGTCGAGAAAAACGATGCCATGCTGTTCCACGCGCTCCATCGCTGACAACTTGATATCATCCTCATTAATCATCTTGCCCGCTTCTTCTTCTGTCAGGAGCTTTAGCGCTTCAGATACCTTAACTTTTCGGTCTTTGGTTTTTTGTTGCCCCATATTTTGGAACATGCCCTGAAGCTGATTCGTCATTTCTTCCATGCCTGGAGGCGCCATAATTTCCACTCCAGTCATCCCAGTGCTGACTTCAACCTCAACTTCTTTATCGTCAAGCGCACCTTCTCTCAACATTTTTCTAAAACGTTGCCTGGCTGCGCCGTCCCGATCAGCCGGCTCATCATGTCTCCCTGGAGGTAGCAGCAAATCAAGAATGCGTTCTTCCGCTGCGTCTTCTGCGCGGGGCCGAACTTTGTCGACTTCTTCCTCCCTGGTCATCTTGATCGCCATATCAGCCAGATCTCTGATAATTGAATCCACCTCGCGACCTACATACCCTACCTCGGTAAATTTGGTCGCCTCAACTTTGATAAAAGGTGCTTTCGCTAATCTTGCTAGTCGACGCGCAATCTCTGTTTTTCCCACCCCGGTAGGACCAATCATCAGAATATTCTTCGGCGTGATCTCGCTACGCAGCGGATTGTCAACCTGCGAGCGTCTCCAGCGGTTGCGCAGGGCAATTGCGACCGAGCGTTTTGCTTCTTTCTGCCCGATGATATGTTTGTCGAGCTCTTCGACAATCTCGCGCGGCGTCATATCACTCATCGTCTAAATCCAATTGTTCTATAGTCAGGTTATTGTTGGTGTAGATACAAATATCCCCGGCGATTTTCAGGCCCTGCTCAACGATATCGCGCGCCGTCATTTCGGTGTTTTCGACCAACGCCATCGCTGCTGATTTCGCGTAGTTGCCCCCAGAGCCAATTGCAATCACACCGTCTTCGGGTTCGATGACATCGCCGTTGCCACTAATGACCAGTGAAGCTTCCTTGTCTGCCACAATCAGCAATGCTTCTAGGCGACGCAGCATTCGGTCAGTTCGCCAGTCCTTGGCCATTTCAACCGCA
The DNA here is from genome assembly GCA_019633985.1 of Acidiferrobacterales bacterium. Taxonomy (GTDB): domain Bacteria; phylum Pseudomonadota; class Gammaproteobacteria; order Arenicellales; family Poriferihabitantaceae; genus VYFG01. The sequence continues at coordinate 17,017 of JAHQWE010000122.1, forward strand.
GCCCGTACTAGTTGTCCCTGATGTGTTTCAAGTTTGCCTTCAAAGCGCTCAAACAAGGTAAATGCATCCGCAGTACCACCCGCAAAACCCGCAAGCACCCGATCCTTGTAGAGACGTCGAACCTTCCGCGCATTCCCTTTCATCACGGTATCACCCATAGAAACCTGGCCATCTCCACCAACGACAACCTGATTGCCCCGCCGCACCGAGAGAATGGTGGTGCCCCTGAACTGCTGCATATGAAATATTCTGTAATTGTTTAATTTAGCCGTAAGTCAATGCGGCCTAAATATCGAATTTCAATTCGAGCCACAGCTGGAGGAAAATCCAGATCTTGCGCTAACCGGCCGTCCGATCACTTAACGACTTTTAAATGGCCGCCAGGCTTATCAGTAGATGACAGAGCACTTTTCACGGGCTGCAAAGTTCCTTTTCGCGGTTTGTCTGGTGACGGAGGGGTTATTCCACTGCCGTCCGCCTGGAATACGATACCCTGGCCATTCTCTCTGGCATAGACAGCCAGAACCGCCTCGACGGGCACCACAATATCTTCAGCCTTACCGGCAAACCGTGCTGAAAACATCAAAAACTCGTTGCCCATCTCGAGATTTCTCACCGAGTTAGGATGAAGGTTGAGCACGATCTTTCCATCGTTGGCGTAATCCATCGGCACCTCAACCCCATTGATCGCAACGTCGACCATCACCTGCGGGGTTTGCCCTTCATCAAGACACCAGTCGAAAATCGCCCGGATCAGATAGGGCTTTGTTGAACCGTGAACTGCTTCGGGTTGATCTGTCACAACACCCGGAGTTCTGCTTCCTGTGGACTCAGACTGTCCTGGAACGCCGGTCTCTGAAATAAGCGCGTCCCATAGTCCAGAATCGGCGCTGCCTGCGCTGGTAGTTCAATACCAAGAGCGGGAAGCCTCCATAAAAGGGGAGCCATATAAGCGTCCACAAGGGTGTACTCAAGGCCCAGAAAGAATGGTTGCTCCCTAAACAGTGGCGAGAATGCAACGAGCCCATCATGGATGTCTTTCTTTAACGCACCGCCAGGATTAAAAGGAGCAAATTCGCCAAGAGCACCAATCGGTTTCAACCAGTCCCGCGTCAATCGAGACACCATCAAGCGAGTTTTCGCTCTGGAGATTGGATCGACAGGCATGAGAGGTGGATGCGGGAATCGCTCGTCAAGGTACTCGAGAATAACGCTAGTATCGTAAAGTGCGAGATCCCGGTCGAGCAAAGTTGGTGTTTCGCCGTAGGGATTATGTTCACCAATCAAAGATGGATCATCTGTAACGCTCACATAGTCAACCGAGCACTCCACGTCTTTCTCGAGCAGAACGATGCGACAACAGTGGCTCAACAGACAAACAGGACCGGATAAAAGCGTCATCGCCGGCCGGCGATTTAACAGGCTATTGAGATCGTTCACAGATGATTCCTCGCTGATCGCCATTTAGTGCGATGATTTAATGTCACGCCAGTATTCTTTTTTCAACATCCAGGACAAGCCTGCAAGCAAAAATAAAAATAACATAACGTAGATGCCGTACTTAACACGCTTGAGTTTGGCGGGTTCTCCCATGTAGACCAAGTAAGCGGTGAGATCCTTCATCTGAGACTTGAATTCTTCGTCACTCATAGTACCTTCGGTCAACACTTCGAAGCGATCAAATTCTTTTTTACCATCCACTTCCTTGAACACAGCAGCGCGGCGCCCCTGCATGTCTGCGAGAACATGGGGCATTGCGACGTTCTCAAATACCGTGTTGTTCCAGCCGCTCACCGAATTAGGGTCAACGTAGAAACTGATAAAATAGTTATATAGCCACTTGGCGTCATGGAGTCTCCCAGTTAGCGATAGATCCGGTGGTGTCACGCCAAACCAGTCCGCGGACTTCTCGGCTGGCATAATGGCATTCATCGGATCACCAATTTTGGCATCTGATGAAATCATATCTTTCAGCACGAGTTCTTCGGGAATGCCCAGGTCTTTGGTTAGGCGGTTGTAACGCATGTACTCCGCGCTATGACATCCCAGGCAATAGTTAACGAATATCTTTGCGCCATTTTGCAGGGCATGGGTATCGTTCAAATTGATTTCCACATGTTCCAGCTTTACCGAACTCCCACCAGCCGCAAGGGAGGAAACTGGCAACAGTGCCGTTAACAACAGAATACAAACTTTCTTCATCACAATTCTCATCCGGTTACCCTCTCAGGTACAGGCTTGACCGCATCAGGTTTAATCCAACCAGGTCGCACTCCAAAATAAAGAAGAATCGCCGCACCAAGCAGGGTATATAAAACTTTGATCGACAGAGCCAGATCAGGTGTTTGCACCCACCAAAGGAACAGTGCACCCAGGTAGAGCAATACAGATATAACGAATAACACCAAGCCGCTCATACCCTTGTTATCTCCTGTACCGCTGTAACAAGGCATCAAAAAGAAGAACAAGAAATAGACCACAGTAAGGAATTGAGACATTGCCGTGTAGCCCGTAGTCGGAGGCAACGTACCGAGCCAGCCTAGAACGAGAAACGCTACAGCAAAAATGATCAGGTACAAACGGGTTGAAGGACCTTTGTAGCGCACCGATTTAACGGGGCTGCGATCCAGCCATGGCAAAAAGAAGAACACAGCGATAGCCGCTCCCATTGCCAACACTCCCCAGACCTGCGTACCCGCGAAACTAGGCACCGCCCGCAGAATGGCGTAGTAAGGCGTGAAGTACCAAACTGGTGCAATATGTTCCGGGGTTTTCAACGGGTTAGCCGGTTCGAAATTTGGCTGCTCAATAAAGTAGCCACCCATTTCGGGCATAAAAAACACGACCGCGAAAAAGAATATGAGAAAGACGCTGAGTCCCATAATATCTTTCACAGTGTAGTAAGGGTGGAAAGGCACGCCGTCAGCGGGAGCATCTTTGCTCCACTTGTTTCCCTTTGGGCCTTTCTTAATTTCCACACCATCTGGGTTATTGGAACCAACCTGGTGCAGAGCAAGAATATGCAGCACGACCAGCCCTACCAGAATAAACGGGATCAGGTAGTGGAAGGCGTAAAAGCGATTCAAGGTGATATCAGAGATGACATAGTCACCACGAATCCACTGCGACAAAGACTCGCCAATAATTGGCAAGGTTTCAAACAAATTGACGATTACTTGCGCACCCCAGAATGACATCTGGCCCCAAGGGAGCAGATAACCAAAGAACGCTGTCGCCATCATCGCAATATAGATCACCATACCGAAGATCCAGATAAGTTCTCTGGGGTTTTTATAAGATCCGTATAGCAACCCACGAAACATGTGGAGGTAGATCAAAATAAAGAAAAACGAGGCTCCGGTGGAATGCATATAGCGCACAAACCAACCACCCCAGACATCTCGCATGATGTATTCGACAGAAGCAAATGCCAGCTCTGCATCCGGTTTGTAGTTCATCGCCAGCAGCACGCCGGTAACGATTTGCAGTATCAGTACCACCAGTGACAAGGCACCAAAGAAGTACCAGAAGTTGAAATTCTTCGGCGCGTAGTATTCGGTCAGGTGATCCTTGATCGCCTGGCCAACCGGCAAACGCTCATTTACCCAGTCGTTAAAGCTCATGATGTTGCTCCTTCATCGCTACCGATCAATATCTCGGTATCACTTAAATACATATGCGGCGGCACTTCAAGGTTCTTCGGTGCAGGTACATTGCTGTAAACACGACCTGCGAGGTCAAATCTGGAACCGTGACAAGCACATAGAAATGCGCCATCCACACTGGTCGAGAGTTCCGGACGGTACTTCGGAGAGCATCCAAGGTGAGTGCAGATCCCAACTAGAACCAGAACATCGCCTTTAATTGAGCGGAATTCGTTTTTCGCGTATTCCGGCTGTTGGTCCGCGTCAGAATCCGGGTCCACTAGGGAAGGAGTCATTTCAGGCAGGAAATCGAGCGCTTCCTGGCTTCGCTTGATCACCCAGACCGGCTTGCCACGCCACTCCACGGTTATTTGCTGCCCGGTTTCAAGCTTGCTGATATCAACCTTTACCGGAGCTCCCGCCGCCTTTGCCTTTTCACTCGGGCTCAGACTGCCAGCAAATGGCACCACCAGGCCCACGGCACCAACCGCACCAACCGCCGAAGTAGCGACAGTGAGCAATCTTCGGCGCTTACTATTTACATGATCGTCAGTCACGACACACCTCTAACACTTAAGTATAAATCTGTCTAAATCCCCGCGATTCCTGTTGCCGAATTTTTTGTTTCGCCACTGGATCAGCCCGGATTTCTATATTCTTCGCTGCTTTCACCTGAAAACATCTCTCAGTGACCTTTGCGGCCTGACTGGGACGATACGCTGTTACCCGGGGAAAATATCCGTTCAACCCCTGATTTCGCAGAGAGCCGGCGGATAAATTCACCTACGAACAGCGGTTGGGGTGAAAAAGTCGGCGGAGTATATCAAAAAACTTTCAATTTCGATGGCGGAATTAGCGCCAAAACACAGGATTATTCCAATCTTTGATAGTCCATAAACCAGAAACTAAGGCTCGAGGGAAAAATCGCGGGAGAAGGCTTCGTTTACTTTGAAAAACACCGAATCTATGTTTTTATCGCACCAATTATTTCTTCGATACTATTATGATCGTTCAGGGAAAAATCGCCTTGGTTACCGGGGCTGCGAGTGGCATCGGCAATGCCGTTGCCGAAAGACTAGTGGAAGCGGGTGCCCGCAAAGTCGGCGTTGTTGACCTCACGGATAGCGTTGTAGCGGCTGCTGAACAAATAAATCGTTCAGCCGACAATGACGTAGCCATCCCTTTTCAGGGAGATGTGACTGATAGTAGCTTCCGCCAACAGGTTTACTCCGATCTGAAAGACCATGATCCTGTCCGAATTTGTGTACCTGCGGCGGGTATTCTCCGCGATGCAATGGCAGTCAAACTCAACAAGGAAAATGGCAAAGCAGAACTCTATGATGAAGATCGGTTCCGCCAGGTTCTGGAAGTAAATTTGATGCATCCAACCTACTGGACCATGCAAATGATTGCTGGCATTGCCGAACATCGCGCGGCATCAGATAGTGGCAAGTGGAGTGCTGCGGAAGATATCCAGGGGTGTTCGGTAATAATTGGCTCAGTCTCATCCCGCGGAAACCGTGGCCAGGTGTCTTACTCCAGTGCAAAATCCGGTTTGAATGCCGCGTCAAAAACACTCAATGTCGAAGGCAGTTTTTACGGTATCCAAACCAAAATCATTCATCCTGGATTCGTGCAAACCCCCATGGTAGACCAGCTGCCAGATGGATTATTTGAAGACCATCTGCGTAAACTGGTGCCGATTGATCGACTCATTCAACCCGCAGAAATTGCCAATACCGTTGTCGCCATGATTGAAAACCCGATAATTTCAGGCCCCGTCTGGGCCGATGGCGGCCTGCCACCCATGACCTGATCGAGGAGAATTCTTCATGGCTGAATCCGTTTTAACTTTAGGTGAACTTCAAGAAGCATTGGATAAACTCAATGCCGATACGGATGAAGAGTGGTCGCTCATCGGCGGCAAATTACACAAAAAATTCCAATTTAAAAATTTCGTCGAAGCGTTTGGGTTTATGACCAAATGCGCCATTCACGCAGAAATTCTCAATCACCACCCCGAGTGGTCGAATGTGTATCGATCGGTGAGTGTTGATTTGACGACGCATGACTCTGGAGGGATCACGCGACTCGACTTTCAACTCGCTCGCAAAATGGACAGTGTAGCCACATGACGTCGACTTCAAGCCCATTGCGCGATGAGCTGGAACACTGGAATGAAGTAACCAGCATGCGCTACCAGCAATTCCTCGAAGCGGTTACCGCGCTGGAATTGGAAGATGCTAATCGACACCTGTCCCTGTTTGCATCCATGCTGGACTCCAACATGAGCTTTATTAACCAGCGTCTGGACGACATCAAAAAGGATACGACTAAGGGTGAGTCAGACGGAATCAAAATGATCCGGGCAGATCATATGATTCTTGGCCGAACATGCAAAATGGTGGAGGAAGCGTTACTACAACTTATTAACCTTGCAGACCCGGCTACGTTGCGAAGCGAG
>JAHQWE010000015.1 GCA_019633985.1 Acidiferrobacterales bacterium
CCAAGATTTCCGGTATCGGTGGCGAGAGGATAATAACAGTCGGCCATCTTGAAAAAACCATTCTAGTGTCTGAAACCAAGGTTACCGGGCGAAGCTCAGTGGGAGTTTTGAGCAGTTATGAAAATTCTGCCGGCAATGCCCTGCTGGAAACACAGGAAATACGTAACCAGAGAGAGCTTAACAGGGTGTTCAGGCAGACAATTGAAGATTTCTTTAAAGACGACCCCAGTATCGATGGCAAAGAAGCCGTGAGCTTCTGTTTGTTTCGAGGGCAGTAACGATGTGAGCCCGCCGGTGTTGTGCAACTATTGGTTAACTTTATTAAATTGGAGATTTGATCGATGGCAAAAAAACTGAAAACGTTTCTAATAACCTACCACTCTGGAGCAGCAGCTCAGAAGAAGATGCAAAATTCTTCGATGGAAGAAATGAATGCCGTAATGGGTGAGTGGATGGCGTGGGCTAAGAAATGCGGTAAGAGTCTGGAGGAGATGGGTGCGCCGCTACATAACAGTGTCAACATCAAAGTAAAAGGCCCGGCAGTACCCAGCACTCGGAAAATTACCGGGTATTCCAAAATCCGAGCTGAATCTCTGGCAGCCTGTAAAAAATTCTTGAAAAACCACCCGCATCTAAAGTTCGCTCGAGGCTGTGAAATTGAAGTTCATGAAGTGATGCCTATGGGCTAGGCTTAAACTCGGTAGTCAAAGACGATAATATTTTCAATCGTTGGACGAAAAATGTCGATCAGCGCTAGATGTTCTGGATGAGGGAGATAGAGATCACGGGCCTCCTCGTTAACAAAAGTCATTAGTACACAATGAGTGAAGCCCTGATTTTTTCCTTCCTGACTGTTGTTCTCGCCCCATTCTACGCTGTCAATGCCTTCAATTTTCGACGCGATTGATTGGAAGGCAGCTTCGACTGTGGCGATAGATTCGCTACTGGCCGTGGACTTGAAGCGAACTAACAGTATGTGGCGAATCATCGTTTCTCCTTGTCATTAGTCGCTCAATTTCACTCAGACCGCTCAATAGGGCCGATTAATGGCATGCGACACAACTGCGGTCTGAATAGTTTAAGTAAACTATGCCGCTACGAGTTGTTCGCTTTTTGGGGCTTCTCCCTCCTTGAATTCCGCAATTGATTCTATTGCAATGGGACGCCCGATACCATATCCCTGCAGATAATCTACACCAAGACTACTCAACTCTAAAATGTGCTCATCGGTTTCAACGAATTCTGCGATGGTCTGTATGCCAAGTGCATGACCGACGTCATTGATAGCGGAAACCATCGCTCGATCGCTAGGGTCGGTGATCATGTTTTTAACGAAGCTACCGTCTATTTTCAAATAATCGACGTTAAAATGTTTTAGGTAGGCAAATGAGGATAATCCACTACCGAAATCATCGAGCGCAAATGAACAACCGATTTCGCGAATTTCGCGTACAAAGCTCTGTGCCACTTCCAGATTACTCACAAAAGCTGTTTCGGTGATTTCAAAACAGATTCGAGTAGGGTCGAACTGATGCAAATTAAGCTGATTTTTGACAAAGTCCACCAGTGCCGGCTGGTTCAATGAAACCCCCGACAGGTTTATGGCAATTTTTGAATTGTTGTCACTACCACAAAGTTTATTAAAACTCTTTAGTGCATTGTCAATCACCCAACAATCAACATGGTACATGAGTTCATACCGCTCCGCCGCAGGAATAAACGCATTGGGTGGGATTATCTCTCCGTTGCGTGAAATCATCCGTACCAATACTTCGTGATGATGAGTGAGCAGGGAGCCGTTTTTATAGCTCGAAATTGGCTGAAGATAGAGAGAAAATCGATTCTCGTCCAATGCGCTGCGTATATCCGATGCCTGGTTGAGTTGATCTTGCCGTTCAGACGTTTTTCGATCCGATACATTGAAGACATGGTAGCGACCTCGTCCAAGTTCTTTCGCTGTATAGCAAGCAACATCAGCCTGTGATAAAGCAGTTTTTACAGTCTGATCCGGCGAGACGAGTTCCACCATTCCCACACTTGCTCCAATCTTGAACAGCTTGCCGTCGAATTGGAAACGGAAATTTCCGATGATCTCTATAAAGTCAGACACACGTTTACGAGCAACGTCGATTGTGCAGTCGGAAAAAATCAAGCCGAATTCGTCACCACCCAAGCGGGCGAAAGTATCCGATTTACGGATATTTTGCTTCACTATTGAGGTGATGTTCTTTAGCAACTCGTCCCCTGCCATGTGTCCGACTGTGTCATTCACAATTTTAAACTGATCAAGATCAACAAAACAAAGAACCGATTGAATCTTCGATGTACGAACTGAGTCAATAGCAGATTGTAGATGTTTGGTAAAACCCCGGCGATTTACCAGGCCTGTTAGATCATCGTATTCTGCCTGTATTGCCAGTTTTTCAGTTAACGAGTGAAGATAAGTGATATCTTTTGCATGTCCGACGATACCAATGACCTCGTTTTTATTGTTTCTGAACGGTATTTTACTGACAGAATGAGTTATCGTTTTTTGAGTGAGTGGGTCCAGAAATGAAACTTCCTTGTTCAGAACTGAATTACCTTTTTCAATTATTTGCCGCTCTTCGGCTAATATGGTCTCTGCATCTCTAGTATGAATATCCTCTACCAGAGTTTTTCCGATCAGCTCTTTCGGATCTGAACGCCCATGTAGTTTTGCGGTTGCCGCGTTAGCGCACAGATAGCGGGATTCGTTGTCCAGGATATAGATACAATCAGGGCTGTGACTGAGTAGAGCTTTCAGCATATTGCTTTCATCGGCTAGTCGTTGTTCTATTTTCTTCTGCTGATCATTATCGTAAATTTGAATGATGGTAAGTCCATCATGTGTAATTTCTGAGTCGTAGGCGAGCCAGCTACCGTCTGATTTTTGCCACTCTCCAGCTGATTTTGGCTTTGAAAGAAGTGACTGTACATTGTTAACCCACTTGTCTAGCGGGACTAGGATTTTTCCTATGGTTTCGGATGTTGCCAGAGCATACAAAAATTCAGTCATACTGAAATTTTCTGTTATGAACGAACGGTCGATGTCCAGTAAGTTTAAAAATGCCCGATTGTATTGGGACAAGTTGTCATTTCTGTCAAAAATAGCAAATCCACTTGACAATGTTTCAACAGCTCGGCTGATGTCAAGTTGTTTCTTTAATGAAAGATGAAGCTCTGTGACATCATGGCCTATACCCCGGTAACCAAGGAACCGATGGTCCGAATCCTGGGAATAAATAGGTACACCACTGATGCTCATCCAACGAATTTGATTGTTTTTAGGACAACTGTATATAAAGTTATCGAAGGGCTTATGTTCTGCTATCAGCTTCAAATGATCCAGGTAGAGTTGTTTCTCAACATGTTTGTCCTCCAGGTCATCGATAGAGTCAAGATTATGGTAGCTTGCAAATATTTCGTCCCTCGTTTTTCCGATAAACCAGCTTACCGAATTAGGTGTGGTTAGCGAGATATGTGGAGAAACGTATGTGAATCGGAGGTTCTCATCCATTTCCCAGTCCCATTTTTGGGCCAGGGTGTTTACCGGCTCCCCATTTTTAACCTCACACATTTTTTTCAATGACCTGTGGGTTACGTCTATGCCTAACAGAGCGACAAATTGAACACAGTTGTTATTGTCGAATAGCGGGAGGAAAGTTAAGTGGAATTCTGCAGGTGAACAAACTCCGTCCTGTATGGTACGACTGGCCGTTGTCATTCGTCCGGTGAACGCAATATCCAGATCTCGTTTAATTGAAGTAACAAGGCGAGGATCCCAGGCTGTATCTATTGGGAGTTCAGAACCAGCTGAATAGCTAATTCGATGAATACGTTGAAATACGCGATTGGCAAAGACAATGATCTTGTCTTCATTAACTATGCAAACTGAATCGTGGCGGTTGTTTGTTAAGCCTTCATAGCCCTTTAGCTGAGTTAACAGTGAACACTGTTCTGGCATCTTCTCTACCTCGTGCAGAATTGATGTATTTGCGTCATGGATGCTTAAAGCTTGTCTAAGAGGAGCAAAACGTGCGCCAGTTCTCTTTTTGATCGATAGTCACTATGCAGTTGGTGGTATTTAGACTTTCGGGAGCCATTATTTTGACATTTGAGGTGCAGGATTAAGCGTTACTAGAGAATTCTGGATACTTTGAACAGTAAGGCTGGCAAATCGTCTTCGCCTTGGGCCAGACTGAGAAAGAGAGACGGAAAGGTGAACCTTGCCATGAGCTGGGTGTGTTAGAAGCTAGGTTCGAGGAGCGGAGGAAAATGTAACCCGGTAAACCGTCTTTTTACGCTGTGGATAACCTACGTAATGGAGCGACCCTTGACTGAAAAATCTGATACCACACGTGTTGGTGTAGCACTTATTGGTGCAGGAATGATAGCGCAAAAGCATGTGGAAGCCTTGTCTGCGGCCCGATCACGTGCTCAACTTTTAGCAATCGTATCGCGCCACCCGGAAAACGCACTTTACCTCGCCAGGCATTACGCTGGAGATCGTCCTGAGTTCACCAGCGACCTGACGAGCATCGCGCATAACAGCGAGGTACAAGTGGTCATTGTCGCCACGCCACCCAGTGTGCGAATTGATCTTGTTGAAGCACTGGCTCGGTCAGGAAAGCATATTCTTCTGGAGAAACCTGTGGCACGCACAGTAGACGAAGCCGAGCAAGTCGTGGATATCTGCGAACGTTCAGGCGTCCAGTTGGGTGTGCTGTTCCAACATCGAGTACGTGCGACATCCCAGGAAGCCAGGCGATTGCTGGCTGGTGGTACTCTGGGCAAACCAGGATTGATCGAGATTGCTGTACCGCTGTGGCGTGAGCAATCTTACTACGACGAACTTGAGCGCGGCACTTACGCACGAGACGGCGGAGGAGTACTGATTACACAGGCTATCCATACCATTGATCTTGCGCTGAGTCTTGCTGGTCCTGTCACTAGCGTACAGGCGCTGACCGCTACCACAGCATTGCACGACATGGAATCCGAAGATTTCGCGGTCGCAGGCCTCCACTTTGCGTCCGGTGCCGTCGGCTCTCTGGTGGCGAGCACAGCGATCTACCCGCGTGGCCACGAGTCCATCACCATGCACTGTGAACATGGCTCACTACGGCTAACATCTGATGAAGTAGTCGTCAGTTGGCGTGATGGGCAACAGCAAATATTTCCGGCAGCATCAGAGTCCACAAAACAACAAGTCGCCAGTACCCAGGCGTATGAATGGCATCAGGCCGTCATTGAAGATTTTATTAACGCTGTGCAGCTAGGTCGTGATCCATTGGTGACAGGTCAGGTAGCACTGGAGTCACATAGACTGATCCAGGCGATCGAATCTTCCTCTCGAGAGGGCGTGATTGTGGAGATGCCTGTTTAGTGCTCACACCGCTTACCGCTTGAGCGGACCACTTAGAACATACTCCCAGATTGGAAATCGCCACGCTGTCTGCTTTGCGACGGGTCCACTGTAACGCAGGTGTGTTGTTGGTAAACGCCTGCCAGAAAGCGCTATGTCATGGGTAGTACGTTCAATGATCTCACTATCCACGTTTCGTTAATAAGAGATGGCGTCGGCGGGATTCAAGCCTTGATACAGAGCTCAAGTTGCAATTAGAGAGATTTCACGATAGGTTTCCATCAGTTGACTAATATCCGGTCACAGTCCTTTGGGAAACTGTATCAATGAAATTTAAACCACTTTCCTCAGTGCTTGGTATAGAGGTCAGTGAGGTTGATGTAACGAACCTGTCAAATGATGAATTTACAGAACTGCGTATGAGGTGGGTAGAGTCCGACGGACTCGCAGTTATACGCGGGCAGACATTAACACCTCATACGCAAACGGAGTTTAGTCGACGTTTTGGCACACTCTTTGGTGAGGCGGATCATTTTCAGGATTCGGTTAAGCCCTTTTTGCACCCTGAGTATCCGACGATATACCGAGTGTCGAATAAAAAGAACACTGACGGGGAAGCGTTGGGAAGATCGCGCGCCGGTAGTTACTGGCACTCTGATGTGTCCTTTCGTAAGCATCCGGCCATGGCCTCATTGCTGTACGGAATCGAGATTCCGCCTGTAGGTGGAGATACGATTTTTGCCAGCCAGGTGGCCGCCTACGAGGCGTTGTCTCCAGCGATGAAGACGTTATTATCACCCTTAGATGCCGTTCATGATTTTCGGGTTGCGGCTCAAAACAGTGGCACTTACGCAACTGCCGATTTGGCCAGTGGCGATTTTGATGGACAAAACTCTTATGTTCATCCTGTTGTCATCACTCATCCTGAAAGCCGTAAGAAATCGCTATTCGTCAACCCAGGCTTTACCTCTCACTTACTCGACTTCGATCCAACTGAGAGTGCCGGATTACTTAATATTGTCTATGAGCACAGCAAGCGTCCGGAATTCAATTATAGACATTCATGGCGCACCAATGATTTAGTGATCTGGGATAATCGTTCGACGATGCACCTGGCCATTCAAGACTATACCGCAGATCGATACATGCACCGCAGCACGGTAGTTGCCGGACAACCCGCTCGGTAATTGCGGTCTGGCTTGTCACAAATGATTTGCTA
>JAHQWE010000123.1 GCA_019633985.1 Acidiferrobacterales bacterium
AGTGTTGAGGATGGCCCAGACCCGGCACCTTGCGCCGCTGGGCTTTCAGACCCTCCAGACTGGCGATGGCGGCGGATTCGATATCGGTGCCGTCCGCATCCGCCTTGGTCATGACGCCCGCAAAGACATTCTTGCACACTACACGCCCCAGCAGCGCCAAAAAATCTGGGACAACGTCATAGCGTCTGTGATGGAGAACCAGACACGCAGATCGGTTGGGTATGGCAGATATCTTCAGAGTTCTGCGATACTGACGCTCAAATATGCTCATCAAGCGGTCCAGACCCGGATAATCAAAGCACGCAGTGCCTGGACCAACAGATAAATCGCAACTTTTTAGGGCATGTTGGGGCGGCGCTATCACACTGACAGACTTTTTTGGAATGATCGGTACGACACCCCAATGTGCTTCAGTAAAACAGTCTAGAAGCAGATTAGAAATTTTTAGCCCGCTCAGCACAAACCTGATTTTGGTATTATGTCTCAAAAACTAACAACATTCCAAAAAGCGCTCTCAATGCTTTCGCCGCGGGAGAAAAAAACAGGCCTCTGGGTCCTGGGACTGATTGTGTTAAAGGGGATCGGCGATGTGATCAGTGTCGCGACTGTAATGCCGTTCCTATCGCTTCTGGGAACGCCTGATTTGGTCAACACCAATCCAATAGCAAATTACTTTTACACACTCTTTGGCTTTGAACGAATTGATGGCTTTGTCACCGTAGTTGGGATTCTAATTGTAGTAGTCTTAGTAGCAATTAGTGGTCTTAGAAGTGCCACAGCATATGCACTGAACCGCTGGATATTTACGCGAGAATACACCCTGTCCCGTCGCTTATTATCCAATTATATATGCCAGCCATACGAGTTCTTTCTCAACCGTCATACAGATGAGTTAAGAACCTACATTCTCAATGAATCTCGACGCGTTGTCGCCGAAGCTTACAAGCCAGCCGCTGAGATTATAAACGCGCTGATGACCTTCGTCATGATCGTCATATTTCTTGTTTGGGCAGAACCAGTCACAACTCTACTGTCCGTCCTCGCCTTTGGCAGCTGCTATGGAATACTCTACCTCTCTCTCAGATCCATGCTCCGACGCATGGGTGGCGAAGTTCTGCGGACTAACAAAGCGCGCTTCCGCATCACCGGAGAAGCCTTAGGTGGTATAAAGCAGATTAAACTTCTGGGGCGAGAACAAAATTACATATCCAAGTTTTCAAGGCACTCAAAACGACAAGCTCAGATCAGGGCCATAAACGCGACGCTCCGCCAGGTCCCCAAATTCGGACTGGAAGCTATCGCTTTTGGTGGAATTGTTATTCTCACACTGGTTCTCGTCACTCGTAACGGCGGCGTCGAAAGCGGTGCTATCACAAGCATCCTTCCCACTTTGGGCCTGTATGCGTTTGCAGGATACAGACTGCTTCCCACTATGCAGATAATGTATGCATCCTTTGCAACGCTCAAATATGGTACTGCAGCTGTTGAAGCCCTCTATGAAGATTTAAACAACATCGAAAGAACGAGGGCATTGCCGAAGATTATCGCGTCTCCCCTCCACCATTCAAGAACTATAGCATTTAAAGACATAAGTTATCACTATCCAGGAACCACAGAAGGCGGCTTGAAAGGGATCAGCTTCGAGATCAAAAAGGGTATGACAATTGGCGTTGTGGGGACCACAGGCGCTGGTAAGACAACGCTTGTGGATGTCTTTTTAGGGCTGCTTCCCGCCACAAACGGAGACATCATTGTCGACGGCAAGGCATTGACCGACGACCTTATGCCAAACTGGCAGTCCAGCATCGGCTATGTGCCGCAGGATATATTCCTGTTTGATGCCTCCATCAGTGAAAACATCGCTCTTGGTATTCCCAAGGACGAAATTGACACAAACGCGGTGCGCAAAGCCGCAATATCTGCGCAAATACACGACTTCATTGAGGCTGAAATGCCAGAGGGCTTTGACACTCATGTCGGTGAACGCGGCGTTCGTATTTCAGGAGGCCAAAGGCAACGGATCGGTATCGCCCGCGCGCTCTATCACAATCCACAGATCATTGTTTTTGACGAGGCCACAAGTGCACTGGACAACACGACCGAGCGTGAGTTGATGAAAGAAATCAATGCACTCTCAGAGGACAAAACCATCATCATGATTGCACACCGCTTGAGTACCGTGGAGGCATGCGACTTTATCTTAGTGCTTGATAAAGGCAAGCTGGTCGGTATGGCGAATTATGATACGCTTTTGGCAGAAAACACTTTTTTCCAAAGCCTGACCCGTTAACATTCACCCAAGACATTCCCATTGAGGTCTACGCAATCAATAAGTTCCATCCTTTAGACTTAATCACGCTTGATGTTTTCATATGACTGACACTAATCCTTGGCCCGCCAGACCAGAACGGTTGGTGATTTGTATCGGAGCGCAAAAGGCTGCTACATCATTTGTATTTGATCAGCTTGTGGACAATCCACGTGTCCTGACACCTCCACGCAAAGAGGTTCATTTTTGGAGCACGGTGGAAGGCCAAGTTCACCCGATTTGGCTCAAAAGATCGAAAGATCAATATCAGCGCATACTACGAATGTTGCCGTTGAATTTTCTAAGGCAAGGCCGCGACAGTATTAAAAAATTGCGGGAAGCAAAACAAATGCTGGCCATCAGACAAGGTGGGCCAAAAGCTTGGGACACGTATCAAGAAATGCTGTCCCCTATAAACCCGGAGCAAACTGTCGCATTTGAGGCGACACCTGGTTACGCTTTACTCAGTGCAGATACGTTTCGCCAGATGGCTGAATTTCACGAAAATCTATATATTTTGTATATAGTAAGAGACCCAGTAAAGCGTCTGTGGTCAGATGCCGCCTACAGCATACGTCATGAGATTACGAAAGGTCTAAAATCTAATGAGGACGTCAATGACGTCTTTCACCACTCATTGGAAGAAAGAGACCGCAGATTTCAGCATAGCAACTACCCGGAGGCTTTAGATCGCCTTGCTCAAGCAGGCTTAAAGGACAAGGTGCATGTGATGTTCATGGAAACCATGAAAGAAGACCGCGAACTGAGCGAACTTGAACAAGCCTTGGGGCTCAAGCCGGAGCTGAATTTTGAACGCGTTGTGAATAGCAACCCACACAAGTCACGCTTGCCACCTGAGCAGCATGAGTATGGGGTGCGCATCATGGCGCCAATTTATTCTGAAATGCGAAACCGGTTTGGGGATCGTGTGCCCGACAGTTGGTTTGCCTAGAACGTTTTGCATCTAATTTAAGGTATCAGGTCTTATGCAAACCGTTTTAAATCCAGAAATTACTTCCCAAATTTCCCCAACCTGCGGCGTAGCCCTTTGTGCATCTTACGCAATAAAACATGCGGCCGCGTACCGGATATATCCGCCCGAAAGCTCTCATAAAGTTTGGCCAATGCGCCGTCCACATCATCCGGCGGCGTTGATATACCCTTGGCCTCCAGAAGCTGGAACAAGAACGCCTTTGTCTGCGGTCTGAAGGACAGAAGCTCCTCCAGACTTCCGATACTCTCTTGAGGATCGTGATCGAACTGTCCCGCATCAAACCGCTGCAGTGTTTCTGTCTCGAACCAGTCAATGTCATCCTGGCTGATGGCTGCGTGCACGACATTGCCCGACAGGCGAAACTTGCTGCTGGCTCCCGCCTCCAACACCGCTTTGCGCACCTGTCTGAGCGTATGCACATGTTGGGCCGTTTCAGGCTGATCTTTCTTCATACAGTTAAGGCGGAAGAGAATTTGAACAGCTTCTACAGGCAGAGACTCGTTTGAGCGGTTTTCTTCAGGCAATTGGCTGCGATCAATTGCTGCGATCTTACAAAAATCTGCCACAAGAGACCCACCGTCAAAACTCTGCGGATCAAATATGCGAAAGTGGACATCCTGATGGGGAAAGGCATCGCGAAACCTGCCAAGCCTGCGTACATATTCCGGTGTGGGGACGTCAAATTCTGTCAGATCATGCTTTATACTCTCGGCGAAATAAGAGTTCACAAACGCAACGGGTTCGCGCACATAGGCAAAGACCGTCACCTTTTTTGCGTGGAGCACAAGCCAGTCGCGCAGGGCTGCAACACCTTCATCCGCCAGATCGCACACGCCCTCTCCGCTTAGGATCATGCGTGCGCCAGGCCGGGATGCCTGTGTACCCAAAGCCTCCAGATACTCGATTTTCAGCCGCTGGACCTCTGCGGCAGACCGGCCCCGAAGGACATGCGTGTCGATCTGTTCAGGATCAGGATCAAAGGTAGTACGCAGCGCCAGTGAATGGTTGGAAGATCCGAGATCCGCGTAAAACGTGGTGCCATCGTCGTACCCTGCAAGCATTCTTTGCAACGCGGACGAGCCGGTTTTGTGCATGCCTGCATGTAAGAAGATTTCATCCAGCATTATTGGCCTGCCAACAGGCTCGACAGTGTCTCACCAAAAACCTCCTCCCCGCTTTGACTGAAATGATCCTAAAAAATACGCTCGCTGTCTCAAGTGAACCTAGTCTATCGCGGCCTTATCACACAACGATCATTTCGCCCTTTGGGCTTGGATCACCCCTCTTGCCCCCGCTTCTCCACCCATTTGCGACAGAACCCCACAAAGGCCTTGTCCGCATCCCGGGGCGGCTCCACGATCCAGTCGCGCCATTCGGCCTCCAGCATATAGACGTCCCAGCCCGGAGCGGCCGCACGGGCCCGCGCATAAGTCGCCGTCTTCAGCGCAGGCACCGCCCCCTCCCCTTTCACAAACATCGAGCCGCGGTTGCGGAACTCGACCATGTCGCGGGTCTCGTCATAGCGCACTTTGTAATCGGGCAGATGATCATGGCTCGCCAGTTCCTTGACCATCTGGCGGAAACGTTTCTCCACTGAGCGCGAGCCGGATTTCAACAAGAGCTTCTTCATGGAGATCTTCCAGCGCTTTTGCTGACCACAATGTTTGCGGGCGATCTCATAGATGCGTCGGTCCAGAGGTTTGCGCAGCCGGAAGTAATCCCGGTGCAGGGTCAACACCTCCTGATTGGCAATGGCGTTGAAGACCCAGTCCGACAGTTTGATCTCGCACCACAAGAGCCGCCCATCGAGCCCGTGCTTGCGCCGGATGGATGAGGCATCCACCAGACCAAAGCCGTCGATCTGCTCCTCATCGCCGGTGA
>JAHQWE010000124.1 GCA_019633985.1 Acidiferrobacterales bacterium
GGCTAATAAAAGAGGCAGAAATTACCGCAAATATCCAAACCGATACAGATACTTCCAAATTTTCCAGGCCAGAGCTCGATAGCAATTTCGTAGAGCCCAGAGACGATATTGAACGGACTCTCGTTGGTATATGGGAAGAGCTCCTGGGTGTTGATAAAGTGGGAGTTCAAGATAGCTTTTTTGACCTGGGTGGGCATTCTCTGGTGGCAGTTCGACTATTTGCGAAAGTAAAGCAATCATTTAGTCTGGATTTCCCTATATCAGTATTGTTCGAAGCACCGACTATAGAGAGTTGTGCAAATTTGATTCGCGAGGAGATTGGTGATTTGTCTCAAGCGGAAGATACTTCACGTAAGTCGCCAGAAACGAGATATCGATATCTTGTGCCAATGCATTCAGGGGAAGACGGAAACCAAACCCCATTCTTTCTGGTTGCTGGAATGTTTGGCAATGTGCTGAATCTTCGTCACCTGGCTCATTTAATAGGGACTGATAGACAATTCTACGGATTACAGGCCCGAGGCCTTTATGGCGATCAGCAGCCACATGCCACTTTTGAGGAGATGGCAAGGGACTACATAGTGGAGTTGAGGAGCGTACAACCCCACGGACCTTATATGCTCGGCGGATTTTCTGGAGGTGGAATAACCGCCTATGAAATGGCCCGGCAGCTGAGATCTCTTGGAGAAGAAGTCTCACTGCTGGTGCTATTGGATACTCCTCTACCGCAATCACCACCGCTGAGTTCAGTAGACAGGATGGCGATTCATTGGCAAAGGCTGCGCCAGAAGGGTGTTGGATACTTTTCAGAATGGGCAGTAAATCGATATAAGTGGGAATACAATAAGTTTCGTGGGCGTATGAGTAAGGCCGATGCGGCGTCTGATCAATATGACTTCCAATCTGAAAAAATTGAAACGGCGTTTAGAAACGCATTGAATCTGTACGAGCTGCAACCGCAGGAAGGTGAGCTGCATCTATTTCGTCCGCGTCTTGATCGCAGATATAGCCTCGGCGGTGATCGTGTTGCCAACATCGATAGAGAACTGGTTTTTGAAGACAATGGCTGGTCACCCTATTGCTCTAAAGTTGTCGTGCATGAGGTGCCTGGCAATCACGACAGCATGGTTCTGGAGCCAAATGTGCGGGTGTTAGCGCAAACGCTTAAACGCACCATACTTGACCATGAATATGCTTTGAAGAATTCTGATCATCCTAGTTCATAGTTATCTCGGAACGCAGTATCTAAAATGGAAATATCAGTCATTATCGTTAATTACAAAACCCCCGCTATGACGTTAGATGCGGCCAGCTCGGCTATCGAACAGCTGCAATTTGAGACTAATGGGTGGAATATTGTCATCGTGGACAATTTTTCCGATGACGGTAGTTTCGAACTACTTAGTAATTCAATTCAGGATAAACAGCTTGAGGGAGATAGTGCTTGGTCAAACGTGAGCGTTATTTCTTCAAGCGTGAATGGTGGATTTGGTGCGGGTAACAATATCGGATTTAATCGGTTCCTCAATGCAGACAATCCTCCGAAGTACTACTACATCCTTAACTCTGACGCGTTTCCGGAACCCGACTCTATTCAAAAGTTGAAGAACTATCTTGAGGAGAATGAGAGCGCAGGAATTGCAGGTAGTTATATTTTTGGTGAAGACGGAAATTCTCATGTGACTGCTTTTCGATTTCCTACAATTCTTGGAGAACTTGAAGGATCAATAAGATTAGGGTTGATCAGCAAGTTGCTACACAAGTATTCAGTTCCTATGGGGATTCCTGACAAAACCAGGACCGTTGATTGGCTGGCCGGTGCGAGTATGCTCATCAAACATCGGGTGCTTGAGGAAGTAGGATTATTTGATGAGAACTATTTTTTGTATTTTGAAGAAACGGACTTGTGTTTTCGTGCGAAAAAGCATGGGTGGTCTACCGTCTATGTGAGAGATAGCAAGGTCAAACATATAGGTTCTGTGAGTACTGGTAGGAATAGCTGGGGCCGCGTTCCCGGTTACTGGCTTGATTCCCGACGTCATTTCTTTATCAAAAACCATGGATATCCGTATTATTTCCTGGCCACAATCACCAGAATATTCGGGGAGCTTGTCTGGCGTATTCGCGCGCGAATTCAAAGAAAGGAAACAGAGGATTTACATGGTTTTTTGAATGATCTCTGTCGTCATACCTTCAGTGTGTACAAACCCAAATACCCCATATGAGGAAGCATGAAACGTATTTCTATTTGTGGATCGATAGTTGCGCTGGTAACTCTTCTCTATAGTTTGCAGGTAACTGCACAAACCGTGTCCACACAAGATAGCATTCAATCGAGTACCTTTGAGGATGCCGGGTCCAGCTTAAGTGTCTACTGGATAGGACACAGTCTGATGGAAGCAAAGGCTGATTCTTCTCTGGGCAATAACTCAGTTCTGCACCTGGTTCAGATGTTTGCCGAAAATGAAGGCATACCGTATTCTATGGGTGATCACACGCTCTGGGGAGCCCCGCTATCACTTCAATGGGATGGCGTTGCTAAATCCAATAAGCGCAGCGTACCTGACCGACTTGAACTTCGTAAGCAATTTGAGAGTGAAGCGGAAAACTACAATGCGATGGTTCTGACCGAAACAGTGCCATTATCCAATGCGCTTAAATACGATTACAGTTCGTACTATCTTCGGAAATTTTACTGTGCGTTGCTGTCCAAGAATGCAGCTGCAGATGTATATCTGTACGAGAGCTGGGTGGGTCTTCAATATTTACCTGATGAAGACACGCGGATAAAAACTCGCAGTCAATGGTATACAGAGATGGATGGTGACCGCAAGCTCTGGAATCAACTCGCAGACGATGCCAGCGTTGGGAAGACTGATAACCCCAGCAAGATATCGAAACTATTGGCGTTCGCTGGTATTTCGGATGAGCAGGATTGTTCGATTGATAAGCCAATACGGATAGTTCCAGTTGGGTCGGCTTTTACTGCACTTGCTAAGATTCTTGATAACGAGGATGCAGAAAATATCTTCGTTTTACCAAATGGTGAGAAGCTGGATATCCTTCATTTGATTTCTAATCCCTACAAAGTGTGGCCCTACAGCATTGAGGAAGAATCTGCAGCTGTCCAGAAACTCGATGAACGCACACTATTTGATCCTGATCGAGACCGGGACGATATCCATGCCAGCGCAATTGGAATTTACTACGCGGCGCTGGTGACCTACTCGGTGCTGGCCGGAAAAAAACCAGGCAAGCTGCCGACGCTTGATGAGCTCGGTGAGCCCCTATCTGAAAAGCTCCGTGATATCGCCTGGGAGGTAGTCATTAACGATGAACGAACAGGAGTTCGATAAACCTCCGGTAATTTCGGTGTGTGGGTTTCACGTATCATCCGGAGATCTGGACGATCACGTGAACCTGATTGATACATGGGTGGCCGCCAAACAGGGCGCATGGATTGTTACGATCAATACTGAAATGCTCGCGCGAGCCGGATCGGATTCCAGTTACAGGGAATTGTTGATGTCCGCAGATCTTTTCGTTGCTGACGGTATGCCCATTGTCTGGTCTGCGAACAGGAAGACTGGTGTAAGTAAAATTCGTGGGCGAACCACTGGTGTAGATTTGGTAGAACGGCTGTTAACACGGGAGCAGATTATTCCTTTTGGTGTCATTGGTGGCGTAGACCCAGAAATGACTTTGACGCAGTATCCCGGAGCGTTATCCAGTTGTAAATACCTGTACGATGGTATTGTTGATCTGAGTGAAAAAGCCGTGGAAAACTATGCCAGGGAAATAGATTTATCTGGTGCACGCATCCTGTTGTTGGCACTAGGTGTGCCGAAGCAGGACAAATTGGCGATAGAATTTCGTAAAAGACTTCCGGAAGTTATCATTGCTGGTGTCGGAGGAACGATGGAAATTCTTTCTTCAAATAAAAATCGGTCTCCTCTCTGGATGCAAAATATGGGGCTGGAATGGCTGTTTCGATTTGCCAGGGAGCCGAAAAGACTCTGGAAACGTTATCTTTTGAGATATCCCGTAGGTATTTTCTATCTTTTATCTGACCTGATGTCTCGTGGCAAGAACTGAATTGAAGAGAGTTTGAAATGACTAATCCTGTTATAAAAAGTCCAAATCTGTCTAGCAAACCTGTTGTAGAAAAAGACAGATTTCTTGCGCAACTAATGCTCGTGCTCCTATTTATTCTTGTAGGGATGTCGACGAGTTTTGCACAATCAGAATGTGCTGATGGCATTGACAATGACGGAGACAAACTAATCGATTTTGGTTCTGATCTTGGTTGTACCTCAAAGGGTGATGGCTCTGAAGGAGGACTGCCCACTGGTGAGGTAGAAAACGGCTGGACGATTTTTGAACCGTCGGAAGATACACGAATCATCTACGTAAGCAGTTCTAAAGGCAAAGACCGCAATAGAGGTCAGAGCCCATTATTTGCCGTGAAGTCTGTCGAACGGGGAATGCAACTACTTCGCGATGGCTACCCTGACTGGCTATTGTTTAAGCGCGGTGATGAATGGGACAGCGGGCTGGGGCAAATGGTCAAATCCGGTCGATCCTCTCAGGAGCCAATGCTGTTTGGGGCATATGGTGAGGGGAGCAAGCGACCAAAATTCCATGCCTATGATTCGGGTATTTTGACATTTGGTGGTGGCGACAGCCCTGAATCGATTGATTATCTTGCTTTTGTAGAGCTTCATATATCACTGAGTAGGCGAAACCCTGAGCACCCTGAATTCAATCCATTGTCGCAAAGATATTCTGTTAATTGGCTTCGTGGAACCAAGGGTCTTCACTTTGAAGATATGGTGTTCCAGTGGAGCGAGTTGAATTTTTCGCCCTTTGATGGGTTTCCAATCAGCAATATTTTGTTTCGGCGAAGTCAGTTTCTCGATTCGTGGGCGCCTAGTCAAAGCTCACATGCACAGGGTGTCTATCTTGATATAGTAAATAACATCACATTTGATGAAACATTTTTTGATCACAACGGTTGGCACGAATCTGCTGCTGATGGGCAGAAAACAATATTCAATCACAACCTTTATGCGGGGAATCCTAATGGCCTGGTGCTAAAGAATAGCGCACTACTCCGAGGTGCAAGCCATGGAACGCAGATGCGAAGCGGTGGAATTATCGAGAACAACCTGTTTGCGGAGAATTCGATCTCTATTCTCTTTGTCAGTCGCAATGAAAATCCGCGAGTGGTGGGGAATGTGATTCTTAATGGAACAAATATCTCAGAGAAAGAGGGAAGGGGTTGGGGTATTGAAATCCAGAACGGTGGCAACAACGTAGACGTTTCTGGAAATATTTTAAGCAGCTGCAATGGAAGTTTTTGTCAAAACTTCACTGGAGACCTCTCGAACACGACAATGAAAGACAATGTGATTTATAAATGGCCAGGGCCCCAGCCCCAATCGAACAACACTTTTGTTGATCCTGAGCGAGATCTTAGGAGTTATCAGGTGCTCAATGGTGGAGAAGATTCAGTCACTTCGTTTGTTGAATCAATGCGAGGTCAATCTCGGATGAAGTGGGATGACAATTACACGATTCCTGTGATTCTGCAATATCTAAAAGAAGGATTTGCATCCAAATAGACCAGATACATAAAGTGAGCAAGTCGAAAACTCCATCTCTACTTAAGATACTCTTTATCCAGCTGTGTTTGATTCTGGTAATACTGGTCGTGGCTGAACTGATTTTCGCTCTTTTGTTTCCCGTTGTTCCAGATAGAAGTGTCAATAAACAATTTTCGCAGAATATCGAGGGTTTAAAGAAGGAAATTATTTATGATCGAAATAGAGTCGGTCTTCGTACAAATAGTCTCGTTACTCTGGAAAAGCCGGATGACACAGTTCGAATACTTTGCGTGGGTGCTTCAACTACTGATCAGGCAACGCAGTCAACAGCGGACACCTGGTGTGCAAATCTGCAAGAACAACTAACCACGGAGTATCAAAACCGTCAAATACGCTTTGAAAGCGCAGCGTACGGAAGGGGAGGGATTCGAGCGGTTGACAATGCGGTCTGGTTGTCAGAGAACCTGGATGCAATAGAACCTGACATAGTAGTGACTTTGCTGGGAATCAATGATCTGTCTCTCAACGGCGGGGAAAACTATCAAACGCGCAAAATTCAAGAAGTACTTGACAAAAAATCAAAATCTGCGGCAGAGCTTTGTCAAGAGTACCTGCAGCTTTGTCGCAGAGGGGTATCCATGGCTCGCAACATAATCCAAATGTATAAACTGAGGTCGGGAACGGTTGTGGAATGGCATAGCGAAAATTTGCCTGCACGCAGGAGTTTTTATAAGAGCTTGGCTCTGGAAGAAACACCGGTAAGGCAACCTGACCCGATTGAAGAATTCAGTGACGCAATAAACTGGATTTACGAAACGTTGTCTTCAAATCAGATTGAATTTGTTGCTTTGGGACAACCTGTTCTCTGGAACAACGATATGACACAACATGAGCTTGATGTACTATGGTTTCCAGTGGCCACACCGAGTGGTCCGGTGAGAGCATCGCCTGGATGGCTTGAGACCGAGATGAAAAGATACAGCCTCGTTCAAAAGAGCGCCACAAACAACTTTGGCGGCATTTTTGTTGACCTCGACTCTATGTTTCCGAAAGATTTGAATATGTTCTTTGACGATTGCCATTTTACTGACGCTGGTAGTGAATATCTGGCAGAACTAATATTTCCCGCTGTGAAGGACAGGGTGGAAAAACTGCTGACTGTGCGAGATTCAAAATAGCATCTTTTATTGAAAAGCAATTACAAACTTTGCTGATGAGGTGCCGTGCAACTTTCTACCTATCGATTCGTTAGTCACCTCCCTATGCGTTTCAAATTTCGCTATTTTTTATTGAAATTTTGCCAGCCAATGACAATTAATCGTAAAGCCCGTCTCTATCGGAAGTCGGTGTTGAGAAAATGAACCGGCCGATTAGGGTTATGGCATTTATACCGAATTTAAGCGGCGGTGGTGCCGAAAGAGCGGTATTAAAGTTGCACGGATCACTCAATCCTGAGGCGATTGAATTCTGCATCGTGGCTCATGAGAAACAGGGTAGTTTACTGAGTACGCTGGATTCTAAGACCGCAATTACTTACATCAATGATGGGCGGTATAGTCGATGGCAATTACCAAAATTGCTGATCAGCACTATCTGGCGGAGTCGACGGGCAGATGTTTTGCTGGGTGCCAATGAAGGAAGGGCAAGTTTTTTGACTCTGATTGCAGGCGTTTTGTTGCGCAAGCCCGTAATATGTTGGGTTCATAATAACTGGACAAACTTTTCCTCGGTTGTTAGTTGGAAGCAGCTTGTATCACTAAAACTTACTTCAAAATTTTCATCAGTTTTGGTTGCATGCTCTAAAGGGGTCGCCGCAGACTTGATCGAAAATTTTAATGTTCCAGAGCCCAAGGTTCTAACGATATACCATGGATTCCACATTAACGAGATCGAAACCCTCGCTCTAGAGCAAATTCCGCAAGATGAAGAATTTATTTTCAGAAAGCCTGTTGTAATTAATGTAGGAAGGCTTGATTTTCAAAAAGGACAAGAACTTCTGATTGAAGCGCACTCTAAAATTATAGACAAGGGAATCCTCCATAATCTGATTCTGCTGGGACAGGGAGAGAGAGAAGAGCACTTGTTGTCAATTGTCAGGAAATACAATGTAGAGGACTCAGTTTTTTTTCTTGGGTTTAGGGATAATCCGTATTGTTATATGAAAAAAGCTACCGTTTTCGCCCTGAGCTCACGGTTTGAGGGGTTTGGGCTAGTTCTGGTTGAAGCTTTAATCTGTCAACTCCCAATTGTCTCTACGAACTGTAAATCTGGCCCCTCAGAAATTTTGGGAGATGGCCGATACGGTCTTTTGGTGAAACCTGAATCAGTGGAAGAGATTTCCGAGGGTGTAGAGAAGCTGCTACTCTCTCCAGAACTACGAGTCCAGTTTTCAAGCCTTGCCTCAAGCAGGGCCGAAGATTTTCAGGATGCTAATAAGGTATCTGAATGGCAAAATTTATTTCGACGTCAGGTTAAAAAACAGTAACCGCATACTGACTGAAATGAATATAGTCTATTTGCTACGACATTCCATTCTGACTGGATCGGTACCAGTGTTTTCTTCTTTCCAATTTTTTTAGTGATGTACAGTCAAAATGGCAATCTTTACAGGCTCGAGCCGGAAGTAAGACAACAAAACGTGGGAAAAAAGGAAAATGCTCAAAGTGGATTTCTAGAAGAAGGGATGCTGTGTTCACGAAGTTAGACTCCCTACGTGGAATCGCTGCATGTATGATAGTGCTCTATCATTCTCCGCTTTCATATTCGGAACATCCTGTTTCGTTTATTACAAACTCCTACCTTTTTGTTGATTTGTTTTTTTTGTTGTCGGGTTTTGTTGTGAGTTACGCGTATGCTGATCGCATCAAAAATGGACTTTCTCTAAAAACATACTTCGTTCTAAGACTGGGGCGGGTATATCCACTACATCTATTTATGCTTATTGTGTTTGTGCTCTATACAATTTTCAAAGCATACTTGTATTCCAGAGGAATAGGTGGAGAACAAAGCTTCGAGAATAACAATGTCTATTCTGTTATCACTAATTTTTTCCTGATACATTCCATTGGTGTCCATGACTACCTTACCTGGAATTATCCGAGCTGGAGCATCAGTGTTGAGTTTTTCACTTACATCATATTTTTTCTGTTACTGGTTTCTGTAGATCGGGATGAAACTATTATTATCCCTTTGGCAATTTCATTTATTGGGTATTTTGTTCTACTATTCATTATTGGTGCTGACTTGCAAGTAACCTACAATTTTGGCTTGATCAGATGCGTTTCTGCTTTCTATCTTGGAGTTCTACTACTAAGAATAAGGAGAACGATTAATGCGTCTTACCTGAAAATGAATGTTTTGGAGGTCAGTTCTTTTTCTCTTATGGTTGTCGCCATTTGCCTGGCACATAAAAGCTGGCATTTTCAGATGCTTGCCATAGCATCTTTTTTCTGTGTTATTTATGTAAATACAAGCTCCCAAAGTGGTATTTTAGGCTGTGTTTTTAACAGTTCGCTGATCCGGACCATTGGCAAGTGGTCATATTCGATTTACATGACCCACGCATTGATCATCAGTTTTACAAGATCCTTTTCCGAGTATGTGTTGGGGGTCGAGCTTTCGGAAGTGCAGGGTTTTGTATCCATAGTTTTGAATTGTGCTTTGCTGTTTTTCACGGTGTTGATTTCACGTTATACCTATATATATGTCGAAGAGCTTTTTAGAAATATGGTGAAGCACAAGATTCAGGCTTCAAGTTGATTGCCAATTGCACCATTGGAGAGTCCGATGTGTGCCAATATGTAGCAGTCGATTGGTGATATATTTAACTAAATTAAATCTATACCCGGTTCGCTTTTTTGCAAGCGGATCGGAAAACATTGTGGGAGCAAGTTGAGCGACCGAATTTGATGGATGTAATATCGGCTATCCAGTATCAATCTGCATCTCAATTCTGAGTTTTATCAAATGTCGCTGAAAGAATTTATAAAAAAAAATGTGCCCCCGTTTTTGCTTCAGAGCGCCAAACTAGGTGCACAGCGTTTGAAGCTGCGGCGTTCTGGTGCGGCTCGAGCGTTTTTAAAGAGCAGTACCCTTCCTGAATGGTTGGGTTTTGATGAGATA
>JAHQWE010000125.1 GCA_019633985.1 Acidiferrobacterales bacterium
AACGAACGTGGGAGGGGAGCCAGACGGTGCACCCAATGCAGGGATAGGCTATTACCAGGAATTCTCGCTCGCACTGATACCGCCTCTGTGGCATGCAATGATGAAGAAGAAGCTTGCGGTTTGGGATCGAGACTTTGCCTCTCCTGAGGAGAGGGAAATAGCGAAAGAAATTAATAAGAAAGTTGGTTATGACGTTCCACCAGAATCAGTAGAAAATATGAAACTGGACGTCATATACAGCTAGTTGAGAGAGACCGGCGTCGTGCGCACCTCGCGCACTTCGCCGGACCTAGTTAGTGGTTGTACTATTTGAAGGAGAGAAGAATATGAATGCGGTTACCGAAGAGACACTCTATCAGCGCTTGGGTGGAAAAAGCGGGATAGAATCAATAGCGTCGGATATATTTGATAACCATACTAAGAACCCGATTGTGCAGCGGCGATATGTCAATAGTAATCCTGCTGAAGTAAAGCGTTTAGTGACAGAGATGTGCTGCGCCGGATTTGGAGGTCCAGAGAGTTATACCGGCAAAGACATGGTTACCGCACATACCGGTATGAATATCAGCGATGCAGAGTTTATCGCAGTGGTAGATGACGTGCTTAGTGCGCTCGATATGAATAATGTCGGTCAAAAAGAGAAAGATGAAATTCTGTGCATCCTCTACTCTATGAAACCAGAGATCGTTCACCTCTAGTCTAATATAAATTGACCCCTAAGAAGGTCAGCAAATCCAGCGCAGGGATGCGCGTAGTTAACGAGGTTGAATGTGTTTGGTTTATTTGGTGAAAAAAAGCCGTACAATGCGCAAGTTAATTCAACCAACGTAACACTTGAGGTTGAAGCTGGCGACAATTTACTCAATGCGGCGTTAAAGTCAGGCCTTGCGTGGCCACATAACTGCCGGGTGGGTAGCTGCGGTACCTGCCGCTGTAAATTGTTAGAGGGTAAAATCAAAGCACTCAACGATTTCGGCTATGTATTGGATGCCGACGAACTTGACGAGGGAATGATCCTCGCTTGCCAGACCCGATTGCGCACCGATATCTCGGTTGAGGTTAGCCTTGACGATGATGCGCAGCCTCTTGTTCAAGCAGAAACCGCCAAAGGTACTATCAGTTCTATTCAGGCGCTAACCCACGATATTATCGAAGTTAGAGTTAAGCTGGCTCAGGCCTTTCCCGAATATATTGCAGGTCAGTACGCTGAAATTGCTATTGATGGCATCGAAGATCCGCGATCGTATTCATTTGCACGTGCCCCCTCTTTAGAAGATACCTCCACAGTGAGTTTTTATGTCAGGCGCGTACCAAATGGCGCGATGAGTAATCTGCTGCATGATGGAAACAGATTAAATAATGAAGTAACTGTGTCCGGTCCGCACGGCACTTTTTATTTACGAGAATCAAAATTACCCGCATTGTGTATCGCGGGTGGTAGTGGTCTGGCGCCAATCAAGGCCATCCTAGAACAGCTTGCCCATGATGGATTCGATCGCCAAGTTGTGTTTTTGTTTGGCGCAAGAACTGAGGCCGATCTTTATTGTATCGAGCAGATGGAAAAGCTCTCTGAAGCAAGCGCTCAATTTAACTTTATTCCGATTTTATCGCATTTGCCTGACGACAGTGATTGGACCGGAGAGAGAGGCATGGTGACAGAGTTTATTACTAAACAGGGATTAGACCTAGCTGCCAGTCAGGCCTATTTGTGCGGACCGCCGGGCATGATTGATGCCGCGATTGAGGTTTTGAACAAACAAGGCATGAATGACGATCACATTTTCTTTGATAAATTTCTTGATGCGTCGCATCTCCCTGGCGGTAAGCGATAAGAGCAATACAGTTCGTAGTTAGTAGGAACCGTATACGTAGCAAGCTGAGATTAAACTTCAGCCCAATCAAGGGCTAGTCATTTTTGGATCAGCTTAAGTATTTTAATTTGTATATGCACAAGGAGTGAAAATGACATTAACCCCCGATCCGACCTTCCATGCAACGGCTAAGTTAGCGATGCAGGCACCGGTTGAGAATTACGGCTTTACGGTTATGCTAAGCCCTGATGGTTCACAGCCAGATGGTATTGCCGTTGTTGATCTAGACGAGAAATCGCAGACCTTTGGACAAATTGTTCATCAGCTAATCATGCCGAACAAAGGTGATGAATTTCATCACTTTGGATGGAATGCTTGCTCATCGGCTCTTTCCCCTATGAGTGGTCACGCGTTTCTGGAAAGGCGCTATTTGATCGTGCCCGGTATTCGTTCCTCGCGGATTTATATCATTGACGTTAAAGAACCCTTGGAAGCTAAGATTCACAAAATAATTGAACCAGAAGAGGTGTTTGCTAAAACCGGTTATTCGCGACCTCATACCATCCACTGCGGACCAGAAGGAATTTATGTTTCTACGCTAGGAGGTGGCGGTGAGGATGGTACGGATGGCCCGCCTGGTATTTTCATCATGGACTGTGAGACATTTGAAATCATTGGCCAATATGAAATGGATCGCGGACCACAAGATAAGCATTACGATTTCTGGTGGAACCTACCACAGGATTACATGGTGAGTTCTGAATGGGGACTACCACCACAATACGAGGGTGGAATTGTTGCTGAAGATCTACTCAGCAACAAGTACGGTCATTCGTTGCATTTCTGGGATCTTCGCAAACGTAAGAATATCCAAACTATAGATTTAGGTGAAAATCATCAAATGGCTTTGGAGGTACGTCCAGCTCATGATCCAAAAAGCACTTACGGATTTTGTGGCGTAGTTGTGGATACAACCAATTTGCAAGGTGCCATCTTTACTTGGTGGAAAGGCGATGATGGTACCTGGCAGGCTAAAAAAACCATAACCATTGATCCTCAACCAGCTGACCCTGATGACCTTCCCGAATTATTGAAAGGCTTCTCCGCTGTACCGCCGCTGGTCACTGATATCGATCTGAGTTTGGATGATCGTTTTCTTTACGTGGCATGTTGGGGCACGGGTGAGATGCATCAGTATGACGTTTCTGACCCCATGAACCCAGTATTATCGGGAAAGGTCGAAATCGGTGGCATTGTTAAGGATACTAAGCACGTCAATGGAAAAGACTTTGCTTTCGGTCCGCAGATGGTTGAAATCAGTCGCGATGGCTCCCGCGTCTATTGGACCAATTCGCTGTACTCGACATGGGATGATCAGTTTTATCCAAACGATGAAGGCGGGCAAATGGTCTTAGCGCGAGTTGGGGAAAATGGTGGGCTCGAGTTGGACAAAGATTTTTATATAGATTTTCCAAAAGGCTACCGCAGCCATCAAATTCGCCTAGAAGGTGGTGATTGTTCCACCGATAGTTTTTGTTATCCCAGCGTCTGACGAGTGTTCGAATCTGGTACGATGACGGCTCTTTGGGGAGCCGTCATTCTCTCGGGCTTCTACCACGGTATTAACCCGGGAATGGGTTGGCCATTGGCGGTGTCGGCCGGGCTAATGCAAGACAAGCGGCGCAGTATTGTAGTAGCGCTTGGAATGTTGGCACTCGGCCATTTAATCGCGATGATGGCTATTCTGCTGCCATTTTCGTTGATGAAACAACTATTTTTATGGGAAAAAGAGCTTCGTTATATCGCTGGAATTGTGGTGATTGTGATGGGGCTTTACTTGTTGATCAATCGCAAACACCCCCGATTTCTCGCACGAGTTCATCCAACTAAGCTCACACTCTGGTCTTTTCTAGCGGCGACTGCACACGGTGCTGGGCTGATGTTGGTACCGATCTATTTGGGCATTTGCAGTGTGGATTCTGCCGATACTGGACACCAGGCCGCACAAAGCTTGATGCGTGGCAATATAATCAACGCGGTTAAAGTGGCGACGATACACACACTGGCAATGACATTCGCCGGTGGGATACTGGCCGTTATATTTTATTTCTGGCTTGGATTAAAATTTCTAGGACGAACATGGTTTAATCTCGATATTGTATGGGCTTCCAGTCTGGTTTTGGTAGGCACACTAGGCATCCTTACCGCGAGATTCGGCCATTAAACACGGGCACTGGTAGTTCGCAAATTGAGTGAATTCAGTTGGGTCAACTCCATACGTTTAGAATTCAATCACGCGGATTTCGCTAAGCTGTCATATAGATGTCGGCTGACCTTTAGATTGGCACCTACATACCCTGATTCAAAATCGAAAATTGTATCTGTATTGTTCCTATCTTTATCGTCGCTATCTTAGCGACATATCAGATTCTGTCAGCTATCGTGCGGGTCGACGTGTTTTGTAAGCGTAGCTAAGCTGCTCTGGTATAAATTTAAAAAACTGAGCAGGGTTCTACTCATTCAGCCCATGCCTTGCACGCAAGTTTTCCGGCCCTACTTTCCCAAGATGTGTGGTTGGATTGAGTCCAAGTAGTAACCCATTTAACTATTTGGTACGCTTTCCTCGGACATTCTAATGAGTGGAGAGAGAACGGTGCAGGCAAAATTCCTAACCCCAATCTTAAATGTTTCAAATCTGGCGGATAGCTTCCTGTGGTTTAAGCGGCTTGGATGGGAAACGCTGTGGGACTGGGGCGAACCGCCTTCTTTTGCTTGTGTTACCTCTGGGGAGGTAAGTATTTTTCTTTGCGAAGGAGGGCAGGGAGGTCGCGGAAAAGGTGCGAATGCGAAAACATTCGACTCGGTAAACGATGAAGAACAAGACAAAGGTGTTTGGATGTCGATTTGGGTTGATAGTGTAGATGAGATTCATGCGCATTGTTTAGGCAAAGATATCGAAATCACTCTCGATCCTGAAGATATGCCCTGGGGTGTGAGGGAACTACACATAAGGCATCCGGATGGACATGTTTTTCGTATTAGCGAATCAATAGCGGAATCGTAGCATCTGGATGTTTGAACACGCCCTGTATTTCTTATATTGCCATTCCAAAGGACCCCATTCAATGTTGGTATCTAACGAAGCATGATTAGGTTGGAAAATATTCATCTGGCTTATACCGCCGGCGACCGGACGATTCCCGTACTTGAGGATGCATCGCTGGAGATTGGCAGCGGTGAGAGCCTTGCCATCATGGGTCCATCGGGGTCTGGTAAAACCTCTTTACTATTGGTGATGACCGGGCTCGAGTCACCCGACAGCGGCTCGATTGTGTTTGACGATACCCCGCTGGATACTTTGTCCAGTGATGCGCGCGCAGATCTTCGACGTGACCGTATTGGAATCGTTTTTCAGAACTTTCATCTTATCCCTAGCTTAAGCGCCTGCGAGAATGTGGCTCTGCCAATGGATATTGCCGGAGAGCGTGGAGCCCGTGATCACGCTGCATCGCTTCTGGACCGAGTTGGTTTGGGGCATCGTAAAGATCATTATCCAAATGCTATGTCGGGTGGAGAGCGTCAACGTGTTGCTATAGCACGCGCACTAATACAACGCCCCAGTTTAGTGGTCGCTGATGAGCCTACGGGTAATCTTGATAATCAGACGGGGGATACAATTGCTGATCTCTTATTTGAACTAAACCAGGAAAATGATGCTACCTTGGTGTTAGTCACTCACGATCCATCACTTGCAGGGCGCTGTCAGCGGCGGGTGCGATTGCATGAGGGGCAGTTGCATCCAGCTGAGCAGTATGATGTCTAGTCTTCAGTACGCCACTTTGCTTGGGGGTAATTTCTAACGTGCTTGCATTTCTATGGCGAGACCTAATCGGTAATCGGCACTCGCGACCACTGCATTTACTGGCAGCCAGTCTGTTTCTTGGCGTGTTATTAATTTCAGCGTGTACCGGATTATTGTCACTTATACGTGATGGCATAGCGAATGAAGAGCGTCAGCTCTTCGGTGGCGATGTGGAATTTGATGTGCGTGTACCACTTGAGACAGAGGCACTGGATTGGATAGCCAAACGTGGGACCGTATCCAGATTAACTGAGCTCCGAACAATGTTGGGAACTGATTCTGACAACTTTACGGTTATCGAACTGCAGAGTGTTGACGAAAACTACCCCTTATATGGGCAGGTTAGTTTTGACCCACCAATGTCATTGCAGGAAGCCACGGCTGAATTCGGTGCCGCCATCGATCCAGCTTTGGCGATCGATTTGGAGCTGCAAGTCGGTGACACAATGACTGTTGCAAACACCGCCCTCACTGTGCGAGCGCTAATACAAGGCCAGCCCGATCGTTCATTCACCGCCGATGTTCGTGGTCCACCGGTACTGGTATCGCAATCTACGCTTGATGCAACAGGGCTCATCGGGCCGGGCAGTCTTATCGACTATGAATATCGAGTGCGTTTGGAAGGCGCTGGAATCGATCCGATTAAAGGGGTCTACGGTGATACCGAGAAATTTATTAATGCATGGCGAAACGCGTTTCCTGAAAACAGCGCAGAAGTTAATACAGTTGAAGATCGCAATGATCGTGTTTCAGAACGATTGAATGAAGTCGCTGCGGTTTTACTGTTAATCGCTGTTGCCACACTTCTGGTTGGCGGGCTTGGCGTCGCTAACGGGGTCGCCGCATGGATGCATGCGCGGCGTGAAGATTTGGCAACCTTATCGGCGATTGGTGCGCGCGATGGCTGGCGGACACGCGCTATGGTAACTGAGGTAACACTTGTGTCGGCAATCACAAGTGGTATCGCTGCGCTGCTCGGTGCGCTGATCGCCTTTGCATTG
>JAHQWE010000126.1 GCA_019633985.1 Acidiferrobacterales bacterium
GAAGGTAAAACCGTTGTAAGTACCCCAGACCGCTCAAGCGCTTTCAAATACTGATGATGTTCTTCCTTAAACAACTCCGGAACCGGATCGGCTTGCCCGGCAGCACTTAAACCATCTTTCACGCTATTGGCAGGTCGACGGGATAGGGTGTGAGTGAAACGCCAAGAACGCTGTTTTTGCATATGAACGAGGACCCAAAAGAAAACAATCAGAATGTTAATTGCCAATCGCCCTGAATACCAGCGATGGTATCGACGGCGTTCCCTTGTCAAATTTCAACCAGGAAACACGGTGTAATCGCAGTCTATTGCCTGTCACAATCGAAACTTTGCAACCCACCACGGTTATGACCAACGCTTTGTACAGAAAAGAGCTTTTTGCGCTACCCCGAGACATGATCTACTTGGATGGCAACTCGCTTGGTCCCCTGCCCAAAATGGTCTCAGGTCGGGTTGAACAAGTACTTAAAGATGAATGGGGAAGCCTGCTGATTAAAGCGTGGAACGACGCCGATTGGATGTCTCTTCCCACTCGCATTGGAGACAAGATCGCAAAACTCGTGGGCGCTCCCAGCGGTTCAATTGTGATGGGAGAGACTCTTTCGATCAAGGTATTTCAAGCGCTCGCTGCGGCGGTGGCATTGCGTCCAGGTCGCAATGTCATTTTGTCTGACACCGGTAATTTTCCTTCGGATCTGTATATCGCAGAAGGCTTGATCGAACTCCTCGGAAATAAATACCAGCTCAAATTAGTTGAACCCGATGACGTTGCCCTTGCCATTGATCAAAATGTCGCGGTCGTCATGCTTACTCAAGTTGACTATAGAACGGGCAGATTACACGATCTCACAGAGCTGACCCATGCGGCGCATCGAGCTGGGGCGGTGATGCTTTGGGATTTGGCCCATAGCGCTGGGGCTCTTCCCGTTCAACTGCAAAAAAGTAAGGCCGAGTTCGCTGTAGGATGTACCTATAAATATCTCAATGGCGGGCCAGGGGCACCTGCTTTTATCTATGTACGTCCTGATCTAATCGAAACAGCTAACACCGTACTGAAAGGTTGGTTGGGCCATGAACAACCGTTCTCCTTCGATACCGACTATCGCCCTGCCCCATCTATCGAGAAGATGCGCGTAGGCACCCCTTCGATCATACAACTCGTGGCATTGGAAGCCGCACTGGAAGCATGGGATGGCGTTGATATGGAAATCGTGAGGAAGCATTCTATCGAGCTGTCTGAGCTATTCATCAGACAAGTGGAGTCACGCTGCCCGCAAGTGGCACTCTGCAGCCCCCGGCTGGCGCAAAACCGAGGTTCTCAAGTTTCTTTCCGTTTCGAACATGGCTACGCCACAATCCGAGCATTAATTGATCAAAACGTCATCGGTGATTTTAGAGCACCCGATGTGATGCGCTTTGGCATCACCCCAATGTATTTAGATAGCAACGATATAGTCGCCGCGGTTGATCACCTTGAACAGGTTCTGAGAGAAAAACTCTGGCAACGACCGGAATATCAACTGCGCTCGGCGGTCACCTGACCGCCCCGGTGGACCTCCCTCCACCTCTTCGTTCTCGTCCAAGACGAACGCATTCAAACACCTGGTTTCAACTGTTTAAACACAGCGTTCAGTGTCTGCACTAGCCGAGCGACGATGTCACTTATCTCACTTTCAGAGCAGATAAAAGGTGGTGCCAGCAAAATATGATGCCCAGAATGACCGTCTATCGTTCCGGCATTAGGATACAACATGATCCCGTTGTCCATACCCGCCGATTTGATTAACAGGTCAAGTTTTGTTGAAGGGTCAAAAGGCAATTTTGTTTCCCGGTTTTCTACTAGTTCCATTCCAATGAATAAACCACGACCTCGGATATCTCCCACAAACGGATGATCTACAAACTCAGCGCGGAGCTCCCGAAAAAGCTGATCGCTGCGCGTCATCACATTGTTGAGTAAGTGATGTTGATCAATATAGTGTTGCACAGCAAGAGATGCCGCCGCGGCAGTCGGATGCCCGATATAGGTATGGCCATGCTGAAAACTTCCACTTCCCTGATGAATCGCATCGAACACTTTCTTGCTCACAAGAGCCGCGGAGATAGCCTGATATCCGCCACCAAGACCTTTGGCAATGCAGGCTAGATCAGGTTGTATTCCTTCGTCATCAAAAGCATAACGCTTACCGGTTCGACCCATCCCGGACATGATTTCATCCAGTATCAGCAGCACGCCGTATTGATCACAAATCTCTCGAACGCGCTTGAAGTATCCCGGCACCGCAGTAACCGCACCCGAAGTGGCGCCAACGACCGTCTCTGCGATAAACGCGATCACTTTTTTGTCGCCCAGGGACAAAATCTGTTCTTCCAGCTCATTGGCCACACGTAATCCGTATTCTTCTGACGACTCATGAGCGCGCTGATTTCGATAGGCGAAACACGGCGCGATATGACTCGCACGACTGAGGATGGGTTCGTAAACCTGGCGTCGCCACATATTGCCCCCAACAGACAAAGCGCTGATCGTATTCCCGTGATAGCTCTGCCTTCTTGAGATAAAAAATTCTCTCTCTGGCTCTCCTATCTCTACAAAATACTGCCTCGCCATTTTCATCGCTGTTTCAATGGCTTCTGAACCGCCCGAAAGAAAATAAGTTTTGGCGAATGCGCCACCGCTTTTGGCAATCAAAAATTCGGCTAATTCTTCCGCCACGTCGGTAGTGAAAAATCCTGTATGCGCATACGGTAACTGATCCAGCTGGGCCTTCGTGGCCTCCACAATCACAGGATTGTTATGCCCCAAACAGGAAACAGCGGCGCCGCAGCAGGCATCTAGGTAACGCTTTCCCGCTTTATCAATGAGAAAAATGCCTTCTCCTCCAACGGCTACGGGTAAGTCTCTATGCAGACTACGGTGAAAAATACGGGACATGGTTGGTGCTTTATCAAACTGTTCAGGGATTAGGCTCGAACGAAAATACAGAGAAGAAATTTTCGTCCCTGCCCATTATATGCATTCGGCATGAGTTTGAGGTAACCTATCAGCAAGTTCAGCTATTGTCAGGGCGCTGCCCCTCGCAATGCGCGTTCTAATCGATTCGCGGTGAAAATATTCACATGAACTCGATGGGATGGTTCAATCCAAGATCCAGACCCGATTTAAAACTAAGATAAACTTATTCAGGAGAATGAATATAATGAAGAAACCTATTGCTACTTTACTAGCAGCCACTTTAGCGGGTACGTTTGCATTTGCGGGCACCGCCACCGCTGCTGAACAGCAGTTTATTTCCATTGGTACCGGTGGTGTCACAGGTGTCTACTATCCCACAGGTGGAGCAATCTGCCGACTGGTAAACAAAAATCGAAAAGAACATGGTATTCGCTGTTCCGCGGAATCAACCGGTGGATCAATTTATAACATCAATACGGTGAAAGCCGGTGAGTTGGAGTTCGGTGTTGCCCAGTCTGACTGGCAATACCATGCTTACAATGGCACCTCAAAGTTTGAAGAGGCCGGTCCATTTAAAGACCTGCGAGCAGTTTTCTCTGTTCACCCTGAGCCGGTTACAGTTATTGCAAGCGATGCCTCAGGTATCAATACGCTAACTGACGTAAAAGGTAAGCGTATGAACATCGGTAACCCTGGTTCTGGTACACGTGGAACCTGGGAAGTCATTGAAGGCGCACTTGGCTGGGAGCGTAGCGATCTCAAACTGGCAGCTGAAATGAAGTCTGCCGAGACCGGTGCTGCCGTTTGTGACGGTAAAATTGACGCTTATTTCTGGCTTGTTGGTCACCCTTCCGCATTGACTCAGGAATCGCTCGCAACCTGTGACGCGCATCTGGTAAACGTTGAGGGCCCAGCGATTGATAAGCTGGTTGCTGACAACCCTTACTACCGTACCGCTTCGATCCCTGCCGGCATGTACAACAATGAAGCTGACATCAAGACTTTTGGTGTTGGGGCGACATTTGTCTCGAGTGCCGCAGTACCGGAAGAAGTTGTTTATGTCGTAGTCAAGGCGGTTTTTGAGAACTTCGAAGATTTCAAAAAGCTGCATCCTGCATTCGCCAATCTGAAAGAATCAGAAATGATTTCTGATTCTCTGTCGGCGCCTCTGCATGACGGTGCTGCGAAGTACTACAAAGAACGCGGCTGGATGTAATCCAATGCGATGTGCTTCGCCGACCCTGTTCGGCGAAGCACATTATTTTAATTGCAAAGATCTCTCGAAGTGATTCAACGATAGCAACCACCTCAGAACAACGACTTAATCCTATTTGGATAACGGTCATAAGGTGTAATTTAACTGACCAACTTCGAGAGAACTTTGCAATTAAATTAAGCTGACAGGGCAAGGTTTGCCCAAGAAAAAAGCACCAACGTACCAACACGATAAAAAATGAGAGGCAAGAATGGCCAAAGATAATAATGATGTAAGCCTGGAAGAATTTGCTGCAATAGAATCTGGCGGCCGCGATCCAATTGGCTGGGAAGGAAAACTGATTGCCGTGACCTGTTTTGTCTGGGCGGTTTTCCAAGTTTACATAGCCTCCAATCTGCCGTTCTGGCTATCCGATGTCACAGGCATTAGCCTGATAGTGACCAACTCGAACGCCAGATTAATCCACCTAGCGTTTGGTATTTTTCTCGCTACGCTCGCGTTTCCTCTGTTCAAATCCAGCCCGAGAGACCGCATCCCCTGGTATGACTGGTTGCTTGCCCTGGGTGGCGTAATTTCTTGTTTGTACATCGTATTTTTGCGTAACGAAATTGCGGACCGTGCCGGACTGCCCACGACAGGAGATCTAGCCATTTCAACGATGGGGCTGATTATTCTCGGTGTTACTGTCTACCGATCACTGGGTCTGCCGTTGCTGATCGTCGCGTCGGTATTTGTTTCCTATGTCTTCTTCGGCCATTCTGACTGGATGCCTGAAGCGATACAGTGGAAAGGTGCTTCCTATGGTAAAGCAATGTGGCATTTCTGGATGCAGAACGAAGGGGTCTTTGGTGTCGCCCTCGGTGTATCGGCCACACTGATATTCCTCTTCGTATTGTTCGGATCAATACTTGAAAAAGCGGGTGCCGGAAACTTCTTTATCAAAATCGCATTCGCACTTCTCGGGCATCTTCGTGGTGGCCCAGCAAAGGCAGCCGTTGTGGCTTCTGCGCTGAGTGGCATGTACTCCGGGTCTTCCATCGCGAATACCGTTACCACTGGCACATTTACAATTCCGTTAATGAAACGAACTGGATTTACGCCAGAGAAAGCAGGTGCGGTAGAGGTGGCTTCGTCCACAAACGGACAGCTCACACCTCCCGTGATGGGCGCCGCTGCATTTTTAATCGCGGAATTTACCGGTATCAGTTATCAGGATATTTTAAAACACGCCCTGGTTCCTGCCCTGGTCTCCTACATCGCATTGTTTTATATCGTGCATCTGGAAGCCATGAAGCTAAAGTTGAAGGGTTTGCCAAAGCCACCCTCTAGCAATACGTTTCAACAAAAGCTAATGGGGTTTCTAGGTGGCTTTATCGGCATCGGTCTGCTAGGTGCATTTGTCTACTTCGGCCTAGGCTGGATCAAAGTAGCAGCACCTGAGTCAGCGTTTACTATTGTGGCGGTAGGTTGTGGTCTGTTTTATCTGTTTCTATTGAAGCAAGCCTCGAAGCTTCCCGATCTCATCGTTGACGAACCTGATGC
>JAHQWE010000016.1 GCA_019633985.1 Acidiferrobacterales bacterium
ACTAGGCGAACTGGATGCTGGAGCGGCGCTGTTCGGAGTCATGACCTCCGATTCAGCCACTAAGTCAGCAGCTTGGGATCGTTCTTCAATCGCTTCGAAAGAGACAGCCACATTGGGCTCCGGAGCACGATACGAATCTACATCGTAGTTTGGAGTGGCAATATAGAAGGCAACCCCGACAAGACAAGCCGCAGCGAGAGCTGGCGTCCAACCGTAACTGCGTTTTATCTTGTTGTCGGCAGTACACTTCCGCGCTTCCTGCAATATCTTTTGGTCAAGATGATCGGGAGATTCGATTCGAGGCAACTGTCGGTACTGATTGGAAAGTATACGTTTGTTTTCGTCACTCATATCGCCGCCCCTAATTCTAGTTGAAGCTGCCTGCGCGCATAACGTACACGACTCTTCACCGTTTCGGGTTTAGAGTCTGTGATATCCGCAATTTCATTCTGGCTGAATCCCTCTTCCTTTAGAAGAAACGCTTCTCTTTGTTCCTGGGGAAGCTGCTGTAAGGCTTTCATTAGGGCGCTTACTAATTGTAGCTGCTCCATTCCATAGTTTGGCTGACCGTGAACCAGGCTGGAACGGGACACGTCATCTGGCTCAATCTCGATGGCTTCTGTCGCCTTGGGTTTTCTCCAGTGATCAATCACCTTGTTTCTCGCAATGCGATACAGATAGGTTGTAAATTTTGCTGACGGTTGGTAGTTCTTAGCTGATCGGATAATCGCCATCCAGGTATCGTGCGCGATATCTTCCACCACATCCGGGTTCTGACAACTACGATAGACATAATTAAAGAGTTTGTCTTTGTGTCGCTGGTATAAAACATCAAAAGCAACTGAGTCCCCCTGCTGATAATCTCGCATCAGGGACTCATCACTCTTAAATTGCTTTATCAGCGTACGCATTCCGCTGTGAACCTCGGCTAACCCTTCCGATTGGTCGGCTTGGGCGAGTACCCTTTCGCCAACTTCGCCATACTCACAAATTCGCTGCGGTATCCATAGGGATCTTCTCCTCTGGCACCCTTTGCCAGCTGAATCGCCTCATCGAGCCCCCATTGTGCAGTGAACCTACCACCCCTGAGAATTTGCCCAAACCCGGCAACTGCGGCAGAAAACCTGAGATTTTGACTAGCCTCAGCAAGGGAAGACTGTATAGATCCCAGTGCGACAGGTGCCGCTATTTCTCTCCCACTATTTTCCTCCGGATCTTTGAATCGCAAGCGCACATAGGCCAGCTCAGAAGCTTTCTCCCCGGTTGTTCCTTCGAGCGCACTCTTATTCCGGTTTTGTGAATACCGGAATTCGGGAACCAGACCTTGATCGCTTCCAGCGAGCACCAGCTCGTACAATGCGGTCACGGTATGGCCAGCACCAATATCCCCGGCATCCACCTTATCATTGCGGAAATCCTCCTTATTTAACAACCGGTTTTCATAGCCAATTAAACGATACTCTTTCACTTGCGCCGGGTTGAATTCCACTTGAATCTTGACGTCCTTAGCAATTGTCAACAATGTAGATTGCATCTCGTCGACCAATACTTTTTGCGCTTCGCGAATGCCATCTATATAGGCCGCATTACCGTTACCCACATCGGCCATCTGTTCCATCAGCGAATAGTTGTAATTGCCAGTGCCAAAACCTAGGGTAGTCAGACTCACACCGCTTTCTCGGTTTTGTTTAATCAGATCCTTGAGGGCTTCCATGCTAACTGTACCCACATTCATATCACCATCAC
Organism: Acidiferrobacterales bacterium; assembly: GCA_019633985.1. Lineage (GTDB taxonomy): Bacteria > Pseudomonadota > Gammaproteobacteria > Arenicellales > Poriferihabitantaceae > VYFG01. The sequence continues at coordinate 1,747 of JAHQWE010000016.1, forward strand.
TCGCAATAATGACACGATTGATACCACCATCTACAAAGTTCTCAGAGGCGATGTCGTACGCCAGGCGTATTCCAGCGCTACCATTGGTACTACCTCCGGCATGGAGCCCATCTATCGCTCTGTTTATTTCCCTCTTCCGGTTTCCTGGCGTTGATTCCAACACCGTACCAGCACCTCCAGCGTATACCACTAGCGCGATACGGTCCCTCTGCTCCATTTTATTCACCAACAGTTTCAAAGAGCGTTTCACTAAGGGCAGCTTATTTTTATCCTGCATACTACCCGACACGTCGATTAAGAACACGAGATTGGCGTCGGGTCTCTGATCAGATTCGGGTTGATATCCCTCCAAACCAATTTGCAGCAAGTGCTTTCCAGGGTTCCAGGGCGCCGGTGCAACTTCAGTGGAAACTGAAAAGGGCACTTCCACCGATTTCGCATCGGGATAATCATATTGAAAGTAGTTGACGAGCTCTTCAATTCGCACCGCATCTCTCGGAGGCAAGCGCCCTTCCTGCAGAAGCATCCTTCGTATATTGCTGTAAGCCGCGGTATCCACATCGACACTAAAAGTGGAAACTGGCTCAGCGCGAGCCAACTTCACTTTTCCTTCGGATATTTTGAGATAGTTTTCGCGATCGGTGGGTTCCGTCACAACCCTGACCTGAGGTTGCGGTAGTCGGGAAGCCACACTGTCCGCGTTACTTCGAAATTGGTAGGCTGGGCTCGCAGCCACTTCTTCGGTTTTGTGTGCCACGCCCAAGTTTTCCGCTAACCCGGGTATTTCGGTCGTTTGTTTTTTGGTGAGGGCTTTCTTTCTCTTTGTCTGTCTTGTTTCATTGACGATCTCATGCTCGTTCAACCCTGTTTGATCTGAAAGCTGTGGGTCAGAACGATATGATGATTGTTGCGTACATCCGACTGTTACGATTACGATAATCGTTGCCAAAGTAATGGATAATGGTTGTGTTTTCATTCTACCGTTTGAGTGTTGAGATAATGACTTAAACGAAAGAAAAGGCGAAATGGGGTTAAATAGCCTATTCCGTCTGGATTGGTCTTCCCTGAACACTCTTCGCGTATGGTTTGGTCAGCCGATAAGGCACCCAATTCAACGAGCAATTCAACGAGACTGACACGCTCTGCCAGATCGTCATAAAAAGTCCGATTCACCCGAAGATTTCTGCCTAAAAAGAAAAGGGCTACCGCGGAATGGCCGGGGTAGCCCTCGTGTTCTGGCTGACGGGTCAGCCTCATTTGATCAGCGATCAATCAGCGGGTTAGGCTGCGGATCCACTGTTCAGGACGTACCCGTCCAAATTCAAAACACTAGACATTGGGATCACCTCCTTGCAGTAGTTAATCGGAACAACAGATTACCATAGTCTTTGCGAGGGAGAGCGAAAAAACACCGCCAAATGAACTATCAGGCAAATAGAGCGAGATGCTTTCTGGTTCGATTGTGATGGGTTTCTCCCGTCACACTGGATACAACATCGACTGGTTGGAGTTTCGCCGCTGGCGCGCGCGCTTTGTTTGTCGGCACTAGTGCTCTCCAGTTGGCGTGACGATTGGTGACACCAGAGTCCACGACTTGGAAAGACTGTGTCGAATGTTCATTAATTTTAACCGCGCCTTGTTCAAACAACTGACGCAGGTCAATCGCTCCCTCCCTCGTATAGATCTTGAACGGCTGGATCGCGACCAGCGTCCGCGCAACATCGCTGGAATTACTAAGCAGCACCATTTTTCCATTGGGTTCGTCACAAACTTTGACGGTAATTCCAGAAGATTCCAGACCGAGAGACCCCTGCCCGGGCTGCCCCGCCATGACCGCAGTAGCGGTAGCCGCAGCGATGCTTCCTGCCGCCATTCGCTTGAATTTTTGTCGTTTGGATCGTTCCGTATCTCTCATTCCGGACTATCTCGTATACATTGGTATAGGAGAGTTATAACAAACAGAACTTAATACTCCCTGAATCAATAAAGCGGGGATTCCCCCGCTTTATTCGACGCATCGATTGGATGGAATCAAGCTTTGGGATTGTAGGCACTGCACCAGCCGGCTGCCGCTACTTCCTTACCGGGAAAAATGCCGCAGGGTCCCCATTCGTTGCCTTCTTTCCCCTGGAAAAGAGAACAATTTGCGCAATTTGAGCCAGCCTTAAAGTTATCGGCATCCACTGCGGCGGCATCATGCTTGTATTTAAGCGCAACCGCCTGGGGATCAGATTCTTCAAGTTTGGGTAAATGCCCACCAGCTTGCGCAAGTCGTCCGGCCAGCAAGGGTGCGGCAATCGCCGACCCGAGAGTTAATTTAACAAATTTGCGTCGGTTAACCGTCTGTTCAGAATTCATGTTTTTTTCCAGTTCATTTCGGAATCTTCACTTTAACAAATTAATCGAAAAAGAAATGTGAACCAATTGTTAGGAATCCTTCCCTATTCTTGCTTCCTGCTTGCAAAAGCAAAACCGAGTTTGTATCACTCTCTGAGGCTAAAAAATCAGCCCAAAAATCCACAGGTTTTCTGAAAACGTTGACGGGTCTTATCAAGCCGCAAGTCGATCGTCTTCGGGAACATATACAAACAATGTTCTGTCGCTTTCGGATTACTGAGAATAGTGCGACTAAACGATGATTCAAGCTGCTAACGTATTCATATTACAATACCCGTTCAAGCTTCATCTCAGAGCTACCCTACTTCTAAAATCAGTCCCCTCCTGTCAATCTAATGCCTAATCCAGATTTAGAAATCAAAGACCCGAATGTCATTTTCAACAGCGTTTGGAACAGCCTTTTGGAGGAATACGGACGTGACAATATGTGCTTTCCCAAAGAACTTCTCTTATTGGGTGGTGCGCCAGGAGCCGGGAAGGGAACACAAACCCGCTTTATCATGGCTGCCAGGGGACTCACCTGCCCACCAATCGTGGTCAGTGAATTACTGACTTCCCCAGAAGCAACCAAATTAAAGGACGCTGGCAAACTGGTTGGAGACACCATGGTGGTTGGCCTGATTTTCAGGGAACTGCTCGATCCCCAGTACCGAGATGGTGCGCTGCTTGACGGGTTTCCACGTACGCGGGTGCAGGTAGAGTGTCTAAAACTATTGGTAGATCAACTCAATCAGCTACATTTGGAAAACATCGGCACCCCCGCTGCGCTCAATTTTCGAAGGCCAGTGGTACATGCAATGGTGCTGTTTGTTACCAAAAACACCAGTGTTGAGCGACAACTGCATCGAGGGGTCGAAGTTGAGGCGCATAACAAAAAGGTGGAAGAAACCGGTATGGGAGAGCGTATCGAGCTCCGCGCCACCGACCTGGATATGGAGCATGCGGAGCATCGATACCGGGTTTTTAAAGAACAAACCTGGGACGCCCTTCAGTCTTTGCAGGAAATCTATCACTACCATTTCATTAATGCCGAAGGCCCTATTCGGGAAGTCGAAGAAAATATTCTTCAGGAGCTGGCCTACCAAAGCTCACTCGAACTGGAGCAAAAAACATACAACCAGCTCAATCCGCTGCCACTAGCGCAAGAAATTACAGTGCATGCGCGCCAGGATTTGGTCAAACGTCTTGATAGTTATGCTATTTCAGATGAAGAACTGTTTTCCCGGGTCATTGAAAGTGTGAAAACAGTTTTTATGCCGATCATTCAGCGGCATGCTCTTTCCGGAAGAGCGAGCATCCGCTCTGAAGATACCCTGTTTGCCAAGCCAGGGGCGATGGCCATGCTAATTGACATTTTTTCAGAACGCGGATTCAACGCCGTGGTAGATAAAACCATTCGAGAAGTTCCCCATCGGTTCGATCTGGAGACCGGAGAAATCGAATGTCGTGAAAAAGTCGTGTATGCCATTGACGTCACATTCCAAGGATCCTCAATTCGTCGCGGCTAACAGCAGGTATCAGGAACCTTTGCCGTCGTCGCTTGATTGCATCAGCAGCATTTCATTTCGTAGTGGCCTAAGCCCAGGAGTGGATCTACTTGAACAGCCTGGAAGATCATCGCGAAACCCAAGTCCAATTGGCGGTTTTTCGGGGTATAAAACTGACGAACGAGCATTTAAACCAGAGTCATCATCTTGCTCGCTCGAATCGACAGATAGAACATCGCATCGCGAATATAATTTCTTCTTCGCTGGCTAAAAATTAATCTTTTGAATATCCGCGAGGCCGACGAATAAGAACGAATACGTCGCCATCACAAATAAAGATAAGACCATTCCGTGCCAAATCCTCTCCGGTAAGCACGACCGAGCGTGAAAGTAGAACATGCCCACCATGGGTAAAATTGCCGCAAGATATCTCCCCTGTGGTTGCAGAACGCGAATCCAGGAAGCGGTCAGTGAAATTCCAATCGCCAGCAGCACAAAGGCAATGGTTATAAAGAGAAATACGCGCAAACTGGTCGGCCCACGAAGCAACACGGCTCCGCATACAACCGCAATGGTCAAAAACAGCAGGCGCTTCAGCCAATCATAGTAGCCCGGCTTGGCAAAGAACTGCGTAAAACCATACCCGCCGAAGCTGGTGAGAAATGTCTTCCCACCCCAGAAGAATTCGGTAAACATCTCTCCCAGATTTTTACCACGTTCCCGTAAGTACATTTCGGGATGCTTTTCCTCAAGTGGTGTACTTGGTTTGTAATGGTGATCGGCATATTTATCCCACATTTGATAGACCCTTTCTGCGCGGTCCCAATCATTAATGACGCCATCATAAACATACTTTACGCCAAGCAAAGAGAGCCCCATTAAGGTAATCAGGGCGCCTCGTGCAAGTACCTGAGCGGGGCGTTCGAAGTCACCCTTCCCTAATCGCCAAAAGTAATACACCGCGACAAAAAGTGCAAAAACATAGTAATTGATTTTCAGAAACAGCAGCGAACCTAAAACCACCCCAAGCCCAGTCATTTTCAGCCAAAAGAACCTGGGTTTTTCCTCCAGCAAAAAACGGTTGAGGGGGCTACGCTCTGCGACAGACATCCAGGCAATCAGCAGGCACACTGTGATGGCGAACATATCCGAATTGGCATAGCTATAGTGATACCAGGCCTGGGATGTCATGAGCAACGGGGTCGCGATCACTCGAAAAGTAAGACTATATATCGCGCACAACAGGACGATCATCAACATCAGTATCGAAAACGATCTCGATGTGACGACCATCGGCAGTTTAAGATCTTCCAGCAACCTGACGTAAAATCCCGCCAAGGGGTAATACACTTCATTTCCCACCAATCTCGAATTGCCATATTCGCTGTAGGTATAAACCATCTCAGGAGCGTCTACCGCTGGAGGCAGATTATGATGCTGGTAGTATTTGATTGACTTAAAGTGTGTTTTTTCATCCGGATGCACAGTCGGCTTGCTCATCGTAGCCATTGCAACCGCCATGAGCAAAACCAGAAACAGTCCTGCAGGAACGTATGTCATTGTTGAGAATCCGGCAACCAGCCATGGCACCACGATAATCCCGGCAACCATTATCAACGCCAGGTTGATCCAATGGTGCCACTGAATACCCGGAAGTTTTTCCAACGCCATATCCATGACCAGTTGGCTATCTGGTCCGCTAGTGGTGATCACCAGACCGTCCTCCTCCAACACCGCGCTGGAGATGTCATTTACCGGCTTCAAGGCCGCAAGGGTTCTTGCGCTCTTAAACCATTCTGGCTTATAGCCACTATGATCCACAAACAAAGAATTGATTCGAACATGCCCTCGGTAGCGAAGTGGGTCGATCCGTAAACGGGCATTTCCACTCAAATCACCTACCCGCATTCTCAGCACGTTATCCTGGTGGAATATCCATTGTGTCTTCACACGATCTTTGCTGAACGGCTCTCCCTCATCTGCCCAAAAAACCTGCACCGGTGCTTTATGATTAATATAAGTCTTGAGATCTATTTCAATGTATGTTTTGGCCATAAACTGGTTCACATACAGGCCCGAGAGTATGAGGCCCACGATCAGCCCGGCGGCATGTCGTCGAAGAAAGTCAAATAAAGACATTAGCCACACTGTCTATTTTTTCAATACGGGTCAATCCCACGAACAGGAAGACGTTCGCAGCCATCAGAAAAAGCGCTAACACCAGCGCTTCAAATATTTTTGGGAAAAGATAACGACGCACCTCAAATAACAGGATACTGAACATCGGTAACATCGCCGCAAAATATCTTCCCTGGGGCTGAAAGGAGACAGCCCACGAGTACCAAAAAAGAGCCACCAGCAAGGTGAGAGTAACGACTCCTGTCATCGCAAATAACACATGGGTCGAAGGCGGGCCACGCAGCAGAATGGAAATCAGAATCACGCCGATCAGCAGCATGCAAAGTGTGACCACACCACCATAAAACTTTTCCGTTGAGAAATACTGCGTGTAACCGAAGCCGCCGAGGGCGCTGTACAGTGATTTGGTATGCCAAAGCTCTCTGTGCAACATGCGCTTCACTGAAACACCGCGGTCTTTCAGAGAAAGATATATATGCTTATCTGCAAGCGGGGTGCTGGGCTTAAACTGCGGTTCAGCATATTTTTCGTTCATCGCAATTCTTAGGGCCGACCGTTCGCTCCCACTGAAACCATTCGCATGCATGTCCATTGCTAACCTTGTGCCGTACGGGGTCAGTGCGACTATGCCAATGGCGACGGCTCGAAACCAAAACAGTCGGCGGTTCGTGAACTCTCCGAGAGCAAGACGCCAAAGAAAATACAATCCAACCAGCAACGCGAAGAAGTAATAGTTGGTTTTGACCACCAGCAACAGACCAAGCAACAACCCAATTGTGATTGTTACCAACCATTTGTGTCGTAGATGTGGTTCTGACAACACACGATTTAACAAGCTTGTGCGACTCACCGCCTGATAGGCAACCAGCATCGCGACAAATAATCCAAATGCGTCTGAATTCAAATAGGAAAACAGATACCAGGTCTGCGCCGAAACCAGCAGAGGAATTGCGACGATCCTGAAATCCTTATTGCGCGCTGCGAGAATCACCAATGCTAGGAACAGCAGACAATTGATCAACCGCCCTTTTAGATAATCTGGAATTTTGAGATCGGGCAAGAGAGAAACCGCATAGCCGGCAAATTGATAAAACACCTCAAAATTAGCCAGCCGAGAATAGCCGTAGGCGCTATAGCTCTCTGCAATCGCAGGAGAATCAAGGGGAGGCGGTAGAAGGTGCTGGCTGTAATACTTCACCGCCTGCCAGTGCACGTATTCGTCAGGATGCGTATTAAACCTCGATAGTGACGACATAATTACGGTCAATATGAGTGCTGCAAACAGACAAATGACCACCCATCCATGATCCTTGCCGAAGCGCGTCGAGACATGACCAACGACGATGCAGAATAGCAATATCAGCGCAATAATGAGCGTCCAACGAGCAAGATACGGCTCTGATCGATCTACTGAAACTGTAAGTTCAAACTGCCCGTCCGAACCTGTCGTGTTGAACACAATTCCGTCGGATAGCTCCTGAATATCAGCGATTTGCTGCACAGGCACTAATGTCTCTTTGAGCTCTTGGGGAGATAGCTCTATTGGCTTGAATCCCGGTTGAGATATTCGCAACCCACGAACAATCACCTTGCCGGCGTATTCAATAGGATCAATTCGGATTCGATTGGTTTTAGAAAGATTCCCAAGAAAAGTAGAGTAAACCTGCCGTCCACTGGTCATTCGCTCAATGGAACTCGACGATTGGGAATAGACTTCACCCTCTTCGGCCCAATACACTCTAAGAACAGTTCTAAGTCGACTATCTGTCTCAATATCAATTTCCAGATACGCCTTGAAGACATAGAAATGGCTATATAACGCGCAGACAATCAATCCAACCACCATCGCGGGCAATTTGATCTTGGAGAGAAGTCTGTTCAGCAATGCCACATGCTCGCGTCAGGGGATTCAGATCGCAGAAATCAAGGTGGAAGTTAACCGACTTGTTTCTGATCGGGGAGGCGCGACAATAACAAAATTCCAGTCAATTTAGCAGTGTCAGAAAACCCAGCTGAGGCAAAATTCTAAAATTATGACTCAGGGATTTCATCTCCGGCACCTGCAAGCCAAAAACTCAGGGCTTTCCCCTTTTTAGAAAAATTATTCAGTTCAATCTGGCTACCATGTAACAACAGGATCTGTTTGGCAATAGACAACCCTAGCCCGGCGCCAGGTCGACTTTCATCCTTGGTAAAACCTTGTTTAAAACGGTTTAAAAGAATTTCAAACAGCTCATCAGGAATCGCTTCTCCTTCATCACAGACGGCAATCTGAATGGCCCCATCCCTCGTTTTCAGTTTGACAACGACTTTTGTATCACTCTCATTGTGCTGAATCGCGTTAGCGACGAGATTTTCCAACACCCGTTGAATCAGGCTGAGATCACCGGAGGCGAGGGGCAGTGCTTCTTGCGATCGCAGCTCCAGCCCTATTGACCGGCGTTGCGCACTGGGAAGTTGCTGTGCAATGACCGTTCGTGCCACCTGGAGAATTGAAAATGGCTCCATGTGAAGTTTCATACCACCCGCTTCCAGTCGGGCGAGTTCAAACAAATCATCAATAAGCTGACTCAGCCTCTGCGCGTTTTTAAACGCGACGTCCAGATACGCCATTTGCTGTTCAGCACTGACGGTTCCTGATTTATCTTTTAATACCTCCAGATAGCCTATTACCGCAGCAAGTGGGGTGCGTAGATCATGAGAAATGTTTGCCACCAAATCTCGGCGATGCTCATCAATCTGTTCCAGTCGAGCAAACTGCTGTTTGATCCGTTGAGTCATTTCCAAATAGGAGTGCTGCAAATACTGCAGCTCGTCTCCCATCGATTTAGTCGAATGTATGGGTAGAATTTCTGATTGCTGACGCTGTTGGTTTATCGCCTGGGTCAGCTTGCGCAGCGGACGCGTGACTCTCCATAGCACCAGCAATCCCGCAATCAGGCCAACCAGTAGACTCATCACCAACACCTGAACACCGAGTTGAATCAAATAGCGTTGCTCTAGCGCCCGCTCTACCGAATCGTAGTCATTACCGCGAAGCACCACATAGAGGTAACCATACATCCCCTCTTGCGTATTAATCGGCGCTACAGAAAATGCTTTTCGGCGACCCGGATTTCTTGGATCATCACCCACGACCGGCTCGTATTGTTCGTTTTCCAAAAAGGTATGGATTGGCTCTAAAGACACTTGGTCAAGCTTGACCGATTCAGAAGGGGCAGAGAACGAGACAATTTTTCCCGTGGCATTCAACAGGTAAATTTCAATATTTGGATTGATATTCATATACTCTGTGAACACCTTCTTGATCACAGGCTGGTTTAATCGGCCGGCAGATATCAGCTTACGCTCATTGATCAAATTTTGAGCGAGGTCGCGGTTGAAAGTCTGAACGAC
>JAHQWE010000127.1 GCA_019633985.1 Acidiferrobacterales bacterium
ATGGCTGCCAAGATCGCCAATAACGAGGGGCACGCCATTATTCTGTCTACCGACCGCAATCACTGCCAGCTGTTAAACTCGAATATCCGCGTCTATGACCATTTTGGTCAAAGAGATCTAGACCGCGAGATTATTTATAAACGGTTTGGTGTTGAGCCTGCGGATCTGCCACTTCTGCTGGCGCTTGCTGGAGATTCCGGTCTTTCAATACCTGGCATTGCTGGAGTGGGCGTGCGGACTGCCGCGAGGCTTGTCAATGAATTTGGAAGCCTCAAAAAAATGATGGAAGCGTCGGTTGAGATGAAAGGTAAGATTGGCTCTAAAATTTTTAACGGTCGGGAAGATGCTGAAATGGGCTTGACCTTGTTCACCTTAAAAACAGATATTGAACTGGGAATAAACCTTAACCAGTTTCGAATTCACTCGGAAGGTGATTCCGGCGAAAATACCTAACAGAATAGACAAGACAATATGCAAACCTGGGAACAAATTGCACTCGGTGCCATTATCGTTGTAATCATGCTATTGGGCTTTCCGCGTATTAAAGGCGCAATGAAGGAAGCGGAAGACAAACCCAAAGACTGGGCGGGAGTGTTAATTCCTGTTGCAGTTGTTGTGTTATTTATATTAGTACTGATTCAACTAGCTTGATAGTAGTTTGGGAGGATCGCTGATGGATTGATGATGGCTTCAAAATAGCGTTAAAACAGCTTGACTACAACGTGACAGAACCAGAGCTTCGTTAGGAAATGCTGTTCACAAACTCGTCGCTCAACACGCAGTTTTCAGAAACCTTGCGCATAAAAAAACTTCCTTCTGATCTGGCGGTCGCGATGGTTGCCTCATCCAATGTCTCATAGGTTTTGGGACCATAGTGGTACGGGTTTTTGCGCACATCCGGTTCTGCCCAATTATCCCAGGTTACAGGGTACTCCTTGTACTCCATATCGAACAATCCAAACAGATTGATGTAGTAATGGTGATCTACGCCAAATACACGCGGTCCAAATACGGTGTCGGTCATGTCGTTTTTCAGAATTACCGGTAAATCCTCGCGTTTCATCACCATCCAGGTGGACTGGGTTTTAAAGGTTTCCGAATTAAATTTCGCTTTGTCCAGCATAAATTTTAACCGCCCTAGCTGTGGATTGAGCAACTTAAACAGAGTGGCATCCAGCGATACAATTTCTCGATAAATCGCGTCAAAGGTTTGTAACGGTACGCAACTACCCGACACAAGAATCAAAAACGCATTTTCTGGATTCTCCCAGGCCGCCTCAAACAAATTAATGCTGGCTTTTAACTGAGTAATACTGCCATAACGCGTCTCAATGACATTGTCGATGATGTGATCAGAGAAGTAGCTGTCCTGCATTGGTAACTTATTATGGACATACAGATTGAAGCGTTCCTGGTTTCCTGCGAAGAATTTCTTCCAGGCGGCTCCTTGATGTATGTCGCCGTAAGTTTGGAAGCAAAACGCTATTTTTTTCTGCGTCATGAAATTAAAACCAACCTGTCACTCAGGTTTTCAATCTTCCAGAGGCTTCGCGTATTCCTCTTTCAACGATACGCAAATATTCATAATAATCCCGATCTGCCATCAAGTTAAAAACTGGGTTTTTTGATCGAACTCTCCAGGTAAGCAGATCAGGTTTGATTTGAACTAACTGCTGGTCGTAGTCCGACTCCGCCTGAGTGATTCCCTGAGGAACAAATACCATCGCATTCTTGGGATACCACCACTTCACACCATGTGTACGTTTGCGTTCAAACAGGTCTTGTTTAAGCTGAATCGTTTTAAGCAAATGCAGCTCGTACTCTCCTTCGGCAAACCGATCAATCCAGTATTGAAATGACTGCTCGTTGACATGTGTCGGGTTTTTGTCAAGGTCTTGGTACGGGGTTGCTGCGCCAAAAACGATGTATCGCGGCTTATGTGTTGTCACAAGTTGAATAAACTTTGCTGCAGAGCTAGCGGAGAGATGCTCCGCCACTTCAAATGAAGTGACCAATTGGGAGACTGCAACCAATTCCGCACCCTGCTCACCTTCAATATCCATCACGGTATATTTCTGCGTATGCGATTCTGGCCACAGCGCTCTGGCGGACTCAGACCCTTCTAGCCCATAGGCATCAACACCTTGCTCTCGCAAAGCCTCTACCAGAAATCCGTGGCCACACCCTACATCCAGTGAAGATTGAATTTCCCCATCACATACCTGAAGAATCGCTTTTGCCAGCTCTGGATAAAATGAAGGGTCGTGCTGCGAGAAGAAAGACTCCGTGTAGGTAGTCTTCAGATTGTTTTCAAGATTAGGGTTTTTCATAGGCCGATTATGTTCACAGCAAAACCACTTGCGACTGGCACCCACTATACCACCATGCCATCTCAGTAAACGTGCTGACATTCGAACCAAACAAAACGGGGTTGCGAGACAACAATAATAGACTCACAAAAGCCTCTTCGGTACGGTTAAATGAATGATCTTCAGGAAGCATAATCAAAGCCTCGCCAAATCGATCTTTCAACTGTGCGGCATAAGAGGCATTGTCCGAAGACAGGAACACCTTGTGTGGCTGTCGCTCTTCAATTGCCTTAACGTAGTTTTCGAATTTAAAAAAATGTGCATGTCGCCTGGGAGCTTTGTCCCAGCTATCTGTCATCCAGGTCCGCATGTGTACAGATGCGGTGTTCGCATCAAAGTACGCAGAAGAAAATTGATCAACAAATTTCTGCAGAGGTGCTCTAATTTTCAAACTCTCAATCAGTGCAAGGTAAGTTGTTTGAAGTGATGAAGGTATACGCGCGTATTCAAAGTCGATATTCTTTCCATCCCCTTGGGTACCGCCATATCCAATTGCTAACTTTGAAGTAGCAAATCCTTCTTCAAGTCTGTCCTCAGGAAACACATGAAGACGCCAGTCAGAAAGCCCAGGAAGTTGCGCGGTATCTGTACCTTCGGGAACCATCGTCACACCCTCAAAGACCATATTGAGGTCAGCACACTCTGTAAGCAGACGACTGTTGGCCGCTTCGGCATACCGCATTGAGGACAAATAACACTTCAGGTTATTGCAAAAGCCGCCTCGCTTTCGCGCTATAAACATCTTTTGACTCATGACTCTACCGAATCAGGTTTGTTTCAGAAGTGAATCAGCATGATCACATGCGTGCTGAATCAACACTTCAACAATTCGCTCTCGATTGGGAACAATAAATATAATGTCATGAAATATCTGCACGAATACATCATTAAAAACATCCTTATACATTGACGCAATATCAAACATGGTAGGCCAATGCTTAGCGTCATGAAACCGAGGAGGCGCACATAGAAAATAACGCGCATCATCAATCATAATAATGTTATTGGTATGGGAGCAAAGAACCGCCAATTCATCCATCAACGGGCATTCGTCATCCTCACCAGCGGTAACACCTCCCATCCAGTGGCTATCAAGCCAATACACCGCTGGAGAGCCGTTTAACTGATTTAATATTGACGGAAGTGCGTCACGGGAATCACCGAAGTGAGTGGTGATGTTCCCCAATTGCTCCAGTTCCTGGTGATAACGATCGTAAAATGGCTTCGCCCGCTCGACAGTGTGGACGGAGTCAAAATTCGCGGCCGCCCAACGGGTGGTTTTACCCTTATATGTCCCGGTTTCGACAAAGGTATTAGCGCCGATCGCCCGCGCCATCTCCAGTAGAGATTCGCGGTGCGGGCCCATTGTAAAATTTCCCATTAATTCTGATACAAGCGAGTGCGATGTCGATAGAATTGTATAAGTATGGTCAGGTGAATGCTAGAAAAGCTGCTCCAGTTTTCACAGCACCTATTCCTGTCGATCGGCAGCATTATCCTTAAACCCGCTCAGACGTTAGAGTCAGGTAGCGCAATCTTTACATATCCATGTCAAAAAACCGAACTGTCAGTGACGACTGGCTGGTTACCCACATACCCCTCGAAGCAAAAATTGAAATCGTGGACATCGGAGCCAGTTTGTTAGGTGGACCCTCTCCATATCAACCTTTATTACAGAGAGGCCTTGCCAGAGTCACCGGCTTCGAACCCAACCCCGAGCAATTCGCCAGACTTGATCAACGACAATCTGAAACCGAGAGATATCTGCCCTACGCGCTAGGCGATGGCGCAAAGAGAGAACTCCATATCACCCATCATCGGGGTTTTGTTTCTTCGCTGAAGCCCGACCCCTCTATCCATCAACACTTTGACAGCTTTGCTGCCGCCACCAATGTATTAAAAAGCTTACCAATGCAAACTGTCAAGCTAAGCGACATCGACGAAATTCAGAGGATCGATCTGTTCAAAATGGATATCCAGGGTGGAGAAATGATGGTCTTTGAAAACGTTGGAACTAAATTACAAGCAACGTTGATCGTACATACCGAACTTGCACTGATACCGCTCTATCACAATCAGCCACTCATTGGTGACCAAATGCAAATATTAGGCCAGTACGGATTTTTGTTTTACGGCTTTTATGATTTGCATAAATACCCTCTACATACAGAAAACAACAGGTTACCTGTTGGCCAGAAAAGCACAGATTTTGGTCAGGTCATGGATGGAGACGGCATATTTTTACGCGACTTTCGGGGGATGGACAAGTTAACCGATCAACAGCTTTGCCGATTGTCTTTGATCGCACATTTTGTCTACCGCTCGGCAAGTTTAACGACTCGCTGTTTAGACCTATTGGAAAGACGTCGCACAGTTGGAGAAGACGCACATTTAAAATATGCTGCTTTACTTGTACCCTAACCCCTCCCCTATTAACAGAAATCACTATGACTCAGCAGGCAGACAATATTACGATGTCCGAAGGCGGGCTTTATTCACTGGCCACCATTGGCGCAAAAGACGTGATTGATATTGCAGCTGATCGCGTTCTCCAGGCTGTGCATTCCCTAAAATGCGACGCGTCAACCACCCAATTTACTATGGCAGATATGGGATGCGCAGATGGTGGCACATCGCTGAGTATGATTGAACGGGTCTTGCAAGCGGTTCACAAAGAC
>JAHQWE010000128.1 GCA_019633985.1 Acidiferrobacterales bacterium
ATAGCTACTACCAAATAGCTTGTTCCGATATCACCCAACGGCGACTCAGCCTATGGTTACCCTTTTGAGGGGACAAAACACGTGGTGCCGCTCGCCTGGGCTTGGGAGAGCGGTGCAAGCAACTGGTCCGATGCACGTGGGCTCTACCCCGTTTCCACAGACGGTTTTAAAACGGCCTCCGTTTGAGGCTGGGGCTTGTCATGTGTATCGGAGGAAGTCCAACCTATGAGGCGAACACTTAGTACCAATTAGTAATTCGCGTTACTAATTGGTACTAAACTAGTAAGCGCCTGAATTTGCAATAAAAATTTAGATCGGGCCGCATAGGGTATACGCAGACGGCTCGATCGTCACAGCTCCTGCCAAATCTTTCCCGTTATTGATTAGCAAAGTGAAGCTGTCTTCGGGGTCAATGCGTTGCTCGAAGGCCTGTATTCGCTTCAGCCAGCCCTCAGAGCAAAGACCGCTAAAATAGGGAGGCAACCCCTCTGACTCATAAGGCTCAGAACGAAGGGGTAAGCTCATGCTGAGGGCACTACCGAATTTTAGGTATTGAGCGTCGTACTGAAACCGAACGCGGCTTCCAATACGTTCCATATGACCTGCAAGCCTGCCATGCATAAATACGGTCGCCTTGGTACTGAAGCGGCTCATTGATTGCACCTCTTCCTGTTTGTAGTGGAAATTTGTAAGAGGATTATAATGTTAGGAATCATAGAATATGGGGTTTGGCAATGACGATTAAGCGCATGACTGAACAGGAACTATTCCACGATCTCGACCCTCATACGGCGCACGCCGACGAGCTGGCTAAATCGCTTCCCGAGGAGCTTACCCCTCTAGAACGACTCAAAGGATCAGTGAAGTGCTGAGCGGCCAACTGATCCCGTATGGGACGAATACTTTGATTCTAGTGAAGGCATAACCGACGACTTCATGGAAGAACGGGGCCAGCCCCCGAAAGATAGGGAATAATGTCTACCTCCTACATCACCGGTCTCTCGTCAAACCCTGTTTCGTAACCATCAACCAGCACCGGGGTCTTCGGTGGCAGGCTCTTCAATCGTTTGACCAGTTCTTTTGCAGTCATTTCTCGTCTCCAGGCTTGTCAAAGGTCGAGGACGATCGGTGGGTTGGTGGGCGCATATCGTTCGGTGCAGGTGCTTGCATTGATTGACGTCGCCTCGCCGTGACGGTGCTCGCCGTAGCCTTCGTGGATATGACCAAAAATGTGTGCTTTAAGTTTAAGCTGGTTGAGCCGATTCAAAAGATCAACACATCCCACGTTTTGGCATTTGAAGCCGAGGTTCACTTTGTCCCCGATACCCTTTGGTGGCCCATGGGTTATCAGTACATCGGTATTGTCGGGGATTTGCTGCCACTTTTTATAAAGTGACTGGCCACGATCCAACATAAACGCCCAGTCCATGAACGTGGGTGTCCAGGGTGAGCCCCAAAATCGAACGCCGTCGATGATGACACCGCTGTCCTCAAGATAGATCGCATTTGTCAGCGCTTCGACAGCGAGATCAGGTATTTCCTGAAATGCCCAATCATGGTTGCCTGCAATCACAACTTTGTGCCTGTGGGGCAAAGTGCCAAGCCATTCGTTTAGATCTTCCACGTTATCCAGGGTGCCGGCTCCAAGACAATCTCCGGCATGAATCAAAACATCGCCATCTGGCACCTGTGGTATTCGGCGGTGCAGACTGTGAGTGTCAGAAATGCATACAAGTCTCATTGCTCTTCCTAGAATGTTGGATCAGTCGTATCGAAGCCCCAGCTCTTGATCCAGCGAACTTAACCGATTCAGTGCATCCAATTACTCAGCTACAGGTTCGTCAGCCCGGTTTCGAGTGACCAGTCCATGAAGGGCAATAGCCGGACGATGTTGCGTGCATCATCAACACCTCGGTGATGTTGCCCTTCGAATTCGAGCTCGTGAAATGCCAGGGCATGGGCTAGCCCGTTCTTTTTCTTCTGACCCGTTGTCCTACGCCAAATTCGTTTGAGGTTCAGATGTGGGTAGTTCAGAAAACCCGGTGGCGATCCGTATTGTTCACTCTCCGCCTGAATATGGAATCGGTCATAATTACCCCAGCTACACCAGATGAACTCCTTGGCGAGACATCCCAACCATGCATCGATCTCCTGACATACCTCCGTAAATCCGGGTGCTGTATCCACCATAGTCTGACTAATGCCTGTCAGTTCTCTGCAAAAATTGCTCAGATGGGGATGGCGCACGGGGCGCACCAGAAAAGACTTGCTGTCCAGTAGCGTTCCGTCACGAGTGGCCAGCGCACATCCAAACTCGATGATCTCCATGTTATGAATGCTTTGTGGCTGACTGGAGGGGGCCTTTCGACTTTCCCAGCAGGTCGCCTCTAAATCAACGACGAGAAGCGGTGAGTGATTATTCAGAGAACCCATCTGAAGCCTTACGTTTTTGGGTGTTAGTACTTTGCAGAAGTCCCCGCAATGTTGGGGCGGCACTCGAAATCGATGAACCACCTAAGCTGAATACAGCCTATATGGCCCCTCCAGATACCCTCTCCCCGAATAGGGACAAAACCTCACTCCAGTATTGATTGCTCACACATAGATCAATGGTTTCCCTAGCGCCGTTATGTTCCGGTGCAACATCCCATGTGCCCGTATTATCGATATCGAGTTCCCACTCCGTCGTGTAATCCTCTTTCTGGAGCACTTCAGACGTTTTAGTTTCGTCCGTGCTTTGTTTTGATGATCTTGGTGAAAATGAAACCACATGTTGCCTTGGTAGGTCGTCACCAATTCTGCGTGCGAACTCTGTCAAACTGGGTTCTGCAAGGACGTAGAGCCAGCCACCAATGTCAGAGGGCTCCCCTGTTTGACGCCGGAGTATTCTGCCAAGAACTTGCCGAAAATGGAGTTCTGTTCGAATCCTGCTGAGGTGACAGCAAACTTGCAATCTCGGGATGTCAGTTCCTTCACTGATCATACCCACAGAAATGATCCATCGATCAGATGATGTATTGAAGTTTGAAATAATTTGATGGGCGTCGGGCGTGTTGTAAGTGACAACAACAGGCCTTTCTCCGCGCGTCGTAAGCCGAACTGCAATCTGCTCTGCATGTGCAGCTGTCGCAGCTACGACGAGACCAGCAGCGCAGGGAGCCTGCTTCCGGATCTCTAATAATTTTTTGGATGCTTCCGAGAGTGTATGGTCGATCACTTCGTCCCGAAACAGAAAGTCAGGATAAGTAATATGACCCTGACTGATTGTTTCCCGAATGCTGGAGTAGGTTTTAAGGCCGAGTTCCGATGACCTCAGGCTGATTTCCCGATTATCAATCAGCACGATTTTTGGGGCTCGACAAACGCCGTCGATAACCGCCCGCTCCAAACCGTATTCGTAATCGCAATGGAGCTCTCCGTCAGGCTGCGTGTAGCGAGAAAGTACGATTGGGTTGTCGTCACTCCTCCAAGGTGTTCCTGATAGCGCCATTGTGAGGGAGGCCTTCCCTTGAATCCTATCGAGAATTGTTCGTCCCCAACTGTTGCCAATTGTGAGTTCGTCGCAACTGCTACCGGAGCAGTGATGAATCTCGTCCAAAACCACTAAGACTCTGTGCTCACCCAGTACTTGCCATAGCTCTCTGGGAAGCGTGTTCATCGACTGATAGGTGTAAGAACCGCCTGCGGCTCCAATCTGGCCATTGAAGCTTCGCCCAAGGATTTGGCTAAATGTCGAGGCGACGCTTTGCGACACTGTCCGTGAAGGGGAGAAGCATAGGACGAAATCAATTTTATTGCGTTCCAGAAGGGCCTTGGCCACCGAAGCAACCATGACGGTTTTGCCTGCCGCTGGCGTCGCGTGACATAGAAAGTGGGTTTGGTACTCAAACGCCTTGAGTGCCTGACCGACGCACTCGCTCTGCCAAACGCGCAATTGGATCATGCGGGAGACCCAATTTTCGTGATGACCGACTCTACAGCACGGAGTTGGCCAAGAAGCTTCGTGCTTCTCTCGCGAGACTCTAGGTACTGCTCCTTCACGGCGCTTCGAAGTGCAGGGTATTTTTGATACAGGCGTTGGTATTCCTCGGCTTCACCAATACTGGCAATCAATTCGACCTTCCTTTTAGAAAGGTCCTCCTGCAACGCCCGCTGTGTATCACCATCCATCGACGATTCAACGTGCCCATATGCAGCCCTAAATGGAGAAGGCTTGGCTTCCAGGGAAACGTCTTGGTTGTTTGAACGGTAGATAAATTTGCATCCGCGGCCAGTCGATCCCTCGTAGCGATCGATAACTTTTGCCTTTTCAAGGCGTAGAAGTTCTCTGTATATGTGCTTGCGAACTTGGTTGCGGCTTGGCCGCTGAACTTCGGGTATTTGAAGAAGATACATATCCCGAATGCTGGTATTGGAAAAAGGAGTATCTGGCTGCCGTCTCAGGAGTTCGATCAGGATCTTGTCGACGTGCAGTCGCTGTGTTTTTTTCATAGGGCGGTCCAGTTGGTCTCTAGGTCGCTCTGGTCGACCTTGAAAATGGGTAGTATATGCCGTGGCTCGCCATGCCTCAAGAAACCATAGTCTTGCCTTTTGTGAGGGCAAGAAATGGGCTCACCAGTTTGTGAGGCGTTTGGCCGGAATCTGCGGGCGATTCGAAAATCAAAAGGGTTTTCTCAGGAACGACTCGCTCATGAAACGGGAATTGATCGAAGTTATGTGGGGAAGATTGAGAGAGGAGAAGTGAATATCACTATCGAAAAAATCTACCTGCTAGCAGATCATCTACAGTGCTCACCTAAGGATCTGCTCACTTAGCCGTTGACTCCAGGTCGTCTGTTCTTCCGCTCTGGTCGATTGAATTTCAAATGCCAAAAACCATTCAGGCATGTTGTCCAGCGGCTACTCCAGAAGCCCAAGCCCATTGGAAATTATGACCGCCCAGATGACCAGTCACATCCAGCACTTCGCCAATGAAAAAAAGCCCTGGCTGATTGCTTGCTGACATCGTTTTTGATGAAAGGTCACGAGTGTCCACTCCGCCCAAGGTAACTTCGGCTGTTTTGTATCCTTCCGTTCCTGCGGGTCGCACTTCCCAATGACTTAGAACGTCAGCTATCGCCTCTAAGTCTTCATTGCGGCAATACTGGAATGGTTTGTTCCACTGTTGGAGTTCGCAGAAAGCTTTTGCAAACCTTTTCGGCAAGAAATCTTCGAGAAAATGGCGGATATGGCTCTGTGGTTTTGTTTTGCGATGCTCGTGTAGCCTATCAAAAACAGATACGCTCGGAAGAAGGTTGATCCTTATCTTATCTCCGGGGTGCCAGAAGCTTGATATTTGCAGCATGGCGGGGCCGCTAAGACCACGGTGAGTGACCAGCATCGGTTCGCTGAAATGTTCGTTGTTGCAGTGCACG
>JAHQWE010000129.1 GCA_019633985.1 Acidiferrobacterales bacterium
AGCTCTGCTATTGGATAGTTAGAAGAGAGACAGTTTGTTATGGTGGGCTTAGGATCCCGAGCTTTAGTTTCTATGCAGAATGAAGAGTGAAGAATGATTTCAAATGCAACACTATTTTCTCACGCTATCTAAGAATCGCTGAAATTCCTTTTCTTCCATAGAAACCGTATTGCCTGGCTGGGGATAACGTCTATCCTGCACATCATCGATATATTCTTTATACGCCGCGATACGCTCATTCTGCAGCCTCGCTCGTTCCGCGGCAAAATTCCGATAGACTTTTGCGTGCCGCGGAATATGCCCGGTGTTCTCTCCCAGTAAATCAGCGGAAAACAAGTAAGTGGCATCACAATCCGGACCCGAGCCCAGGGAAATAGTGGTTAACGTTGTTTGCTTGGTTATATAAGCAGCCAGCTTTTGCGGCACTACCTCCAGTTCCAGCGCAAAAGCGCCTGCTGCCTCAAAGTCCTTCGCAGCGTGAAACACGTTTGCAGCCTGTTCAGCGTCTCGTCCAACCGCGCGCGTGCCGCCTACCCAGGTCGCCTTGGGCGGCACCAAACCAATATGCGCAATGACGGGAACACCTTCTCGCGCCAACACCTCAACGATGGAGGCGCTCATACCGCAGTAAATTGACTGGGCACCGGCCTGCATCGCTTCCATCGCCGTTCGCAACGCTTCTTCAGCACAAGCATGTTGGCCCCAGGGTAAACCGAATTGAAAGTGTGAATTGGGAACAAGCCCCGGGTAGTGGCAGGTGGCGGGGCGAAACGCTGTACCGATCATATCCATTCCTGCTTCAGAAGCAGCGATCGCCTCTTCAGCGCGCGCGACTTGTACAAAAGCGATTTGCCTTACGCCTTTCAAATCCTGCACATCTTTTACGGTGAGTTTTGCCATTGCTGTTTCTAAATATTTTGTCGGCGCTTTAAGAAAGCTCGATGCGAGTCTTCAGTGCCGTCATTAAAAGAGCCTGCCCACTTATCCATCGGAATTTCAAGACCACCGTAGTTGCACTCATAAAATCGATGATGAATTTGATGATGGAAGGTGCCGAGGGCGATTCGTAGCTTGTTTCCAATCGTAATACCCTGGTAACCAGTGTGGGTAGTAGCTGCAGTCAACGTGTAGTGTTGCAGGTGATAAATAATGATGAGCGGATTTGCCGGAACGATCCAGTGAATCAAGACAGAACCAAGATAGATGATGTGCTCCACGGGGTGCATCGAAAGACCGGACCAGGGCCCGATATTGGTATTGCGATGGTGCAGGTAGTGAACGTATTTATACATCCACGGCCAATGCAGCATTCGATGTACCAGATAAAAATAAAGTGTTTCCCAAATTGGAATCAGGAAGAGCAGCAACACGATCCACCCAGCATGCTCCGACCAGGTCAGCAATGAGACATATCCATTTGCCATCGCCCACATCATCAGAGTTTCGTAGGCAGTCCAAATAGTGACCCCGCTTGCGCAGGTCCAAAACATATTGTCCCTTACCTGACTATTGAACGTATAAACGCGATTGTTCTTAGGTAACGGCCGCGCGTCGTAGTGCCTCTCATTCGCCTGTATGCGAAACACATAGAAATAGAGATGCAGACCACCAGCAACCAACAAAATTAGACACAGATTACGGATGAAGATAAGCGCAATCCAGTCAATGTCGAATACCTTGGTTTGCTCGAGCGTTGGATGGAACAAAATCCATGACAAAACTGCCAGCGCAAGCACCACCATATTTTCAGTCAGCGGGAACCACCCCTTAAAAAACCATTTAAACACCTCTGCAGGGCGGAAAGGACGCGAGAACAAAGGGGACGTTTGGACGGGCACGTCAGGCTGGAAGTGCCAACGTGACTTGCCAGGGGTTTTTGTCTTTATGGGATCTGTCATCTTTAAAACTGGAACTGGATTACCGTTACAATCGAACCTATAGATCGCTTAATTTGATTTATACCAAGAGTGAATACCCCTATACAATGCAAATAAATTCAGCTATAGATTAAGTATTTTAATTTATGTTTCATCAACTACCGCCCCTGAAATCACTCCGCGCATTCGAAGCCGCAGCTCGACACGGTAGTTTTACCAAAGCAGCCAGCGAAATTTCCGTGACCCAGGGGGCGATCAGTTATCAAATTCGCAGCCTGGAAGAAAAACTGGCTGTGTCATTGTTTCAACGGAAGGTTCGCCAGGTAACCCTCACCGCGGAAGGCGAACAGCTCTATCAGATCACGCATCGCCTGTTTCGTGAGCTCAATGAAAAGATTCAGCAGATTGTTCCGGCGAATAAACCTGACGTCCTCACCGTTTCAGTCAGCACATTCTTTGTCACTCGCTGGCTATCTCGCCGAGTGGGAACGTTCATCATTCAACACCCGGAAATTACGCTGAGACTCCAGCACTCGGTCAGCGACCCCGATTTTTCTGTCGACGCAGTCGACCTGGCTATACGGTGGGGTGATGGTAAGTGGCCGGACAGCCAATCGGAAGCGCTCTTTACTTCACCCATGGTGGCGTTGTGTTCCCCGAAACTGCTGAAGGGAAACCAGGGGTTAAACACAACCGCAGATATTTCGAGCCAAATGCTGCTATACGATCAAACGGGCGTTGATCGATGGGCTGATTGGTTAAAACTCGCAAACGTTCCGGAATTGCAGGGTGAGTGCGGTCCAATCATTCTAGATTCCAACGTTAGAGTGCAATCCGCGATTGATGGTCACGGCCTGGTATTAGCCAATCGATTGCTCGCTGAAGAAATCGACTTGGGATTGCTGGTAGAACCATTCCCGATTCGATTGAACGGGCTGGGATACCATCTCGTCTGGGCAGAAGGCGCCCTTACCAACCCCGCGAGTATCAAGTTCAGAGACTGGTTGATACTCGAGCTAGAAAAGGAAACGCTTCCTGAGATTTAGTACAGGTATCATTGATAGGGGAAAAAAGTTTCTCTTTAGAATCTCCAGGTATCGAAAAGAAGCTTGTTAGTTCGGAAACAGACAATCTCTTAAAAACAATGCCTTCGACCTACATGATTCGCAAAGTACACCAGGAAGATGTGACAGAGTTGGTACAACTTCGCTGGGATTCTCGTGCCAGTGAACACCTCGCACAATTGTAAAACGCCTTTTTAACCCAATGCGAGGAATGGCTCAGAAGAGCATTGGAATCTGGTCGTTGGATGATGACAGTCGCAAGCGCCCAAGATGACCATTTGGTCGGTTACATAAACTTACAAATGGTAGATAAGGTCCCGACACCAGGAGATATCCATCGTTCCTGGGGACATATCACAAACTCTTTTGTAGCAGCAGATCATTGGGGTTGTGGATTAGGTGAATAGCGCTTGGTTTTTGTTTTCGTTCGATGGGTTAGGAACAACTCTATTTTACCAAAATGTTAAAGACCCAAGTTTTTCATTTCTTACACTTAACGGGACAGCAATGTTCTCGTGCACAAATTGTTCATAGCAGAGAGACACCCGTCCTGCCATCAAAACAGTGCACGTTACTTTCACTCACCTTGAAGTGAATTTCATCTCCTTTTTGAAAATCATTCAAACTATTTAACTTAACAACAAAAGAGTCAGCACGTTCACTTATCAGGTACGCTAAAACGTGATCACCCAACCGCTCAACAACCTCCAGCTCCCCAGAAACAATCGAGTCTTGTTCATCGCATATTGAGAGATGCTCCGGTCTGATGCCCACCACAGGTTTCTCCGAATCCAATGAATCACATTTTACATCTGCCTTACCACCGATACTTAGACCAATCTCTGTCTTAACTCCTTCAAAGAAATTCATACTGGGGCTACCGATAAATCCCGCAACAAACCTGTTTTGTGGATTGGAATACAACTCCATCGGTGTACCGTATTGTTCAACACGCCCATCACGCAAGACCACAATCTTATCGGCAAGAGTCATCGCTTCGACCTGGTCATGCGTGACGTATACCATCGTTGTCTTCAACCTTTCATGCAAGCGCGCTATTTCCAAACGAGTCTGACCGCGCAAAGCCGCGTCCAGATTAGACAGCGGTTCGTCGAACAGAAACACCTGTGGCTCTCGAACAATAGCGCGACCTATGGCAACCCGCTGACGTTGACCACCAGACAATGCACGGGGAGTGCGAGCGAGATACTCTTCGATATGCAAGATTTTGGCCGCTTCCCGTACCCGGCGATCAATTTCATCTCTTGGCGTCTTAGCCTGTTTTAAGCCAAACGCCATATTGTTATAAACGGTCATATGGGGGTATAACGCATAAGTCTGGAACACCATTGCAACACCGCGTTTCGATGGCGCGACTTCATTAACAACGCGATCCCCAATCGATATTTCACCTGCCGTTATTTGTTCCAGGCCCGCTATCATCCGTAACAGAGTCGACTTCCCGCACCCTGATGGACCAACAAAAACAACAAAATCACCGTCCTCAACTTCCAGGTCGACTCCATGTATCACATCAACCTTGTCGTAGGATTTTTTAACATCTCGAATTGTCAGGCCGGCCATAATTTTTCTATTTTCCGTATTGCTTGTAGAATACCTGGAACAAATCTGGGATACGCTTGAGGTAAATCACCCCAGAGAGATGAATGCTTAGCGAAGTCTTCTTCTCGTCCTTGTTCAAGTAGGGGGCTCAGCTGATCCCAATAAGGTTCGTGATAATTTACGGGTATCGCCCCTGCTTGATAACGCCGTGCAAAGTGATACCAGCTCGCGATGCAATCATACCCATATACAGGTTCAATGGATTGTTTCAAACAGGAGGCAAGAGTAGGGCGAATATAGAGCTGCATCTTTGAGTAACCATCCATACAAATTCTTTCTAGCTGATCTGCTATCGCTCTGTTTCCAAAACGCTCTGTAACTTTAGCCAAATAAGCTTCTTTATCAAAAGGCAAATCAACTGTAAGCCCTGGCAATACTTCTCTTTGTTGGTAAAGATCAAAAAGATTGCGCAATCTGGTATCGTGGATGGCTTCGTCAAAAGTCTGGTAGCCAGCCAGCGCGCCGAAGTATGCTAGCGCCGTATGACCTCCATTGAGGACACGAATTTTTGTCTCCTCAAATGGGTCAACGTCTTCGACAATCTCTACACCAACCTTGCGTAGATCTGGCGCCCTACCTGCAAATCTATCTTCTACCACCCACTGAGAAAAAGTCTCGGCATGCACAGGGTCAAGTTTTCTATCACCGAAAAGATCAAAGACCTCTGTATACAAGTCGGCAGTGGCACGTGGAGTAATCCGATCCACCATCGAGCAGGGAAAACTGACTCTGTCTGAAACCCAATGTTTTAACTTCTCCTGATTGGTCACATCAAGATACGTTTTGAAATTATGGCGTAACATGTCACCATTGGAACGAATATTGTCACAACACAAAATACTGAGTGGTCGATCCGTTGATTCAAATCTCCTTGCTAGCGCCTTTGCCAGATAGCCATACACCGAAGTGACTTCTCCACCCTGAATCTCTGCAGAAATTTCTGCACATGATGTATCCAGATTGCCATCACCAGTTAGGTAATACCCACTTTCTGTTACGGTCACAGTGATAATTTGTACATCGGGATCAGCGACCAGTTGCTCAGCACTTACCGGATTAACCGACCAATCTATGAAGTCCAGATGTGATCGCACCAGGCGCATATTTCGCGACCCGTCATGCGTCGTAGTTTTAATCAGATAGCCTTCAGTCGCCAAGCTAGATTTAGCAAAAGACTCCACCTCTGATGCCCGTAAATTGACAGCAGCAATGCCCCAGTTAAGATCACCTGTCTGCTCCATATAGTCATCAAAGTAGACCGCCTGATGGGTGCGATGAAATGCGCCATAACCGAGATGTACAACCCCTACTTTACATGCCTCCCGTTGGTAGCTGGTTTGATACAGCACCTCGCTCACATCTCGAGTATTGGCTAGATTCATTCTCTCACCACTCCCTTTGACAACAGTTCGCTTTGAGCGAGTTCACGATAGTCGGTCGGGGTCATTCCCTTCATCTTGAAAAACTGTCTATTAAAGTTAGCGATATTTTTGAAACCAACTTCAAAGCATATTGTAGATACCTGTTCATCGGTTGAATACAGTCTGGAACAAGCCTGACTGATTCGGATACGATTACCAAACTCTACAAATTTATTACCGGTCACCCGTTGAAAATTTCTGGAAAAGGTCGTGGTGCTCATCCCGGCTATCTCTGCCGCCTGTGCCAGGGAAAATTCTTCGTTGAAGTGCTTGGTGATGTGGTCAACAACCTCGGCAATGCGTGCATGTCTTGAAGTTCCGTCTTACAGTGACATGGTGGCAACCGAGAGTGGTTTTTTCTCAGCGTGCTCGTTGATTCGAAGCAAAAATCGGAGCAAAGCCACAATCCGCTCAGCGCCTTTCGTGTCGCGTATATTCTCTAAATGACCGCGGGCGAAACTTGGATTGAACCCGAGAAACTCGATCCCCGTGCGTGCCAGTTCAAACATCGCATTCATTTCATTAAATTCCGGGAACGCGTTGCAAAGATGGTCAAGACTTTCCTGATTGAATTGAACCATCATGTCCCTCACATCAACCGCGTCGGGATGAGACAATTCGTCTGTAATCCAGTTATGCGGGAGATTCGGTCCGGTTAGAAACAGAGAACCCGGTTTAAACTCACCAATATAGTCGCCTACAAATGCCTTGCCTCGCGTCGCGACAATGAGGTGGAGCTCGTATTCTTCATGGCTATGCCAACGGCACAACTCTGTCGGCCATCCATGTTCTAGGTAGCGGATAGTTTCGGTGGCCCGATCAACATATTCAAATTCCGGCTGAATAATAGACACAATCAGACTAACTCCATTTACGCGCAACGCGAAAATGCGATTGACTCTTCGGATCACGTTGAATTTGTAAAACCATTACTTTACCGCTCCGAAGGTCATACCCTGCACCAACTGCTTTTGAGTCAACCATCCAAACACCACAATCGGTGCACAGGCCAGGGTTGATACCGCTGAAAGTTTGGCCCAGAACAATCCTTCCGGACTCGAAAACGAAGCGACCAACGCCACCAGCGTCGCTGCATCAGACGAGGTCAAGTTGATCGACCAGAACGCTTCGTTCCACAGCAATACGATAGAGAGTAATGCAGTGGAGGCAATCCCGCCCCAAGCCAGCGGCATCACAATTTTGGTGATCTCGTTAAAAGTAGAGGCCCCATCCATCTGACTCGCTTCAAGAATTTCCCGAGGAATTTCACGAAAGTAGTTAAACAATATCAGCATAATGATCGGTAAATTGATCAGCGCGTAGATAACAATCAATGCGATTTTTGAATCGAGCAAACCCAGCTTTTGGCAAATCAGATAGATCGGCATCAGCACACCGACTGCTGGTAGCATTTTGGTGGATAACATCCAGAGCAAAATATTCTTGGTGGACTTTCCAGGGCTGAATGCCATGGCGTAAGCGGACGGTATAGCGATCAACATCGCTAGGAAGGTACCGCCAAAGCTCGTGATTAGAGAATTTTTCGCGAACTTAAAATAGTCGGTACGCTCTTCAATTAATACGTAGTTCTCAATCGTAGGCTCAAACACCAGCATCGGCGGAACCGAAATAGCCTGTAATTCCGATTTAAAACTGGTGAGCACCATCCAGAATATGGGAAAGAAAAAGAGACAGGCGATAACCCATGCGAACAGTACACAAACGCGGTCGATCAGTTGCGCTCTTTTCTTATCGGTCATCATGAGGCCGCCAGACTTTTACCAACCAGTCTCACCAGAAAGATGGCGACAATATTGGCAAGAATAATGGCAAACACCCCTCCGGCCGACGCTACACCAACGTCAAAACCCTGAAGCGCTTGCGCAAATATCAGAAATGCTAGATTGGTCGATTCGTTACCAGGTCCACCACCTGTTGTCACAAATATCTCTGCGAAAATAGACAAGTGGAAGATCATTTGGATCATCACCACAATGGCGATTGGTTGCGCCAGATGTGGCAAAGTCAAATAGAAAAAGCGCGCCCAAAAACCCGCCCCGTCCAGTAGCGCGGCTTCTTTTTGCTCCTGATCCTGGCTTTGCAGTGAAGTGATAAATATAAGAATCGCAAATGGGGTCCACTGCCAGCTGACCATGACAATAATTGACCACAAAGGATACTCGGACAACCAGTCGACCGGCTCAGCACCAACAGCCATTGCGGCGACTGCTGAAAGCCCATAGATCGGGTTCATAATCATGTTCTTCCACAGCAGGGCGTTCACTGTCGGCATGATAAAGAAAGGCGATATCAACATGACCCTCACAATGCCGCGACCTTTGAAGTTACGGTCAATCAACAAAGCGATGGCGAGGCCAAGAACGACAGATATCACCAGTACTGAACCCACCAATATCAGGGTGTTAACGATTGCAGGCCAAAAGGAAGGATCGGTGTAAAAAAATTCGTAGTTGGAAAGCCCGACAAATCCGGAACGATCAGGGTAAAGAAGATGATAGCGAATTGTGGAAAAATAGATCGTCATCGACAGTGGAACAATCATCCACAGCAAGAGCACGACGATGCTCGGCGCTTGAAGCCATCTCGACAGCGTGGGATTCATCAGTGTATCGCTCTGAGAAGAAAAATCCGGCTACGGATCCACCGGATTTTTCCTTCAGAAGCCATGTGCGAGTATAAGACCCGTTTGATTTAGTAGTATCCTGCCTTTCGCATTTCTCTGTCAGCCGCCTTCTGCGCATTTTCCAGCGCCTCTTTGACCGACACCTTCCCTGCCAATGCCGAAGTCATTTGTTGACCAACCGCAATACCGATAGCCTGAAACTCCGGAATAGCTGCGAACTGCACGCCGACATAGGGCGTTTTATCCTGCGTCGAATTTGAGGGATCAGCAGATAAAATGGCCTTTAACTCCGCTTCATCAAATGTGGCCGCTTCCTGAAATTTCGGATTGTCATAAGTAGATTGACGCGTACCCGTCGGAACAGATCCCCATCCATTTTTTGACGCCACCAGTTCAATGTACGACTTAGATGTCGCCCATTCAATAAATTTTTTCGCATCTTCTGACTGTTTGGTACCCGCTGGAATAGCCAATGACCATGCCCATAACCAATTCGCCCCGCGGTTGGTTACTGCCACTGGGGACTGGGCGAACGCCATCTTATCCGCGACTTTCGACTGCTTTGGATCGGTGACAAATGAGGCGGCGATGGTTGCGTCAATCCACATCCCGCACTTGCCCTCATTCATTAGTGCCAGAATCTCGTTAAAGGAATTCGCTTCTGACCCCGGAGGTCCATATTTAGAGAGCAGGTCTACGTAATAGCTAACAGCATGATGCCAGGCAGGGCTGTCGAGATCAGGTGTCCAGTCTTCATTGAACCACTTGGCGCCAAATGAATTTGCCATGGTGGTAATAAAGGCCATGTTGTCGCCCCAACCGGGCTTGCCACGCAGACATATTCCGTAGACACCATTGTCCTTATCGGTCATCGCCGCTGCGGCATCTGCGATGTGCCCCCAACTCGGATTATCAGGCATTTCCATACCAGCGGCGTCCAGCAAATCCTTCCGATACATAATCATCGAGCTTTCGCCATAAAACGGAGCGGCATATAGTTTGCCCTCGTAGCTCAAACCACCTCGCATCGCCGGTAGGATATCGTCGACATCATATTCTGCTCCAAATTCAAGTGGAACCAGCCAACCGTTCTTCCCCCAGATCGGCGCTTCATACATACCAATTGTCATCACATCAAACTGACCACCCTTGGTAGAAATATCAGTGGTCACCCGCTGACGCAGTACGCCCTCTTCCAGCGTCACCCAGTTCAATTTGATACCCGGATTGGCTGCTTCAAATTCCGGCGTGAGTTTTTGCATTTCAATCATATGACCGTTGTTGACAGTGGCTATCGTCAAGTCACCAGCCCATGCCGAAAAAGCAGTTGTCGCGCCCAGGGTGGCAGCCAGTACGCTCTTATAAAGTGTTTTCATTCGATTCCTCGTTTTCTTCTCTTGGGTTCGCCGCTCTGTGCACCAAATGGTGCTTATAGGTTGGTGCACTTTGCACCAAAAGTGTATGGTGACCGCATAAGCGATTTTCAGTCCAATACTTTAGTGCCGAAAATATATACATTTTTGACATTTATTTGAAATATCTTCTCGAAACACTGTCAGATTAGTATTAAAAAGAGTCAATTCGGTTGGACGGCAGATGTATTCAACGACCCCGTCAAGGTTATACGCCTGTCTCACTCTTCACCTAAGTAGCCTCTGCAAAAGTCTGGGTGCTCAGCCGGCAGGGATATTGCGAAGGGTTGCTACACACCCATTGGTTATTTTTGGTTAAAGCTGCCCGTTCTCGACTTTTGCGGAAACTCTGGGGTTGAGGCCTGGGTTCCTAAGGGTCATAGAGCAAACCGGATCTGCCGCGGCATATTCGCTCGCGAATGAGATCTATCGATTGAATAGTCGTCTCGCATTATCAACCCGAATTTTTTTAGCTACTGCCTCCGGCAGACCGTCGATCCATCGATGATGGTAGGTCAGTAGTTTTTCGAAGTGATCCCATCCCTCATCAGATTGATCCCATGATTGGGTGCGTGTCACACGCCATACAGGGTCGGTGCCGGTTACAAATCGATCTGGAAACTGAATAATCAGTTTTCGCCATGACGGCAGAAGCTGGTGATCGTGATCGGTAAGGCCACCATATCGCCAGGGGTCACGCGCCGAGAGTTCGACCAGCACGTTTTTGCACTGCTCAACAATGGGTTGGATATGCCGCGCATGCAGATTGCCACCCGCATGGGCGAACAGAAAAGTAACGTCCGGGTGTTGTCGACAAACCCTAAGAAAAGCCCGCTCATTCCCAGAATCGATATGAATCAGAACTGGAACGGAATAAGTTTTCGCCAGGTTTAAAAGCTGACGAAAAACAGCATTGTCAGTATGTGGTCGAAAGCCAGACATAAAATGCACTTCTCCGATACCAACATAGCGTTGACTGCTTAAGCCTTCCTTCGCCAACGCCACCGTATTGGGGTCGAGATGCCAATCATGCCGCCCCATCTCATGGGTATAAGGCGAAAAGAATGGAATAATCAGATCCCCGCCCACTCGCTTCAATTCCAAAGCGAGTTCAGTGGGCGTGCTCGTCGCTACAGCAAAAGCAATGTTAGATTTTTTGAGTTTCTGAACGATTTCCTCAGCGCTGATTAGCTCTTTTTGATCCCAGTTGTAATGAATATGTACATCAGCAAGGGGTAACTGCGCGATCGCCGGTTCGACAATGGGCAGGAACCAAGCGGCAAAAAATACGACTACTTTTGCTTTACGAAAAAATAGCTTCATCATTTTATATGACCTCAACACCGAATCCAGCAAAGTAATAACATAGCAAAACAGGTATCAGAGTTTACAATTGGTTGGCGTAACCGAGTTTGAAGCTAATTGTCTGCAAGATTAAATAACATCGGGGTTGAGCGACATTCACCGTCTAACGATAATCTATTTTCAATATGATAATCGAAGAATTCCAGCACAAAAATCAAAACAATGATTAAAAAATCCATAAAAATTAAAACCACCAATCAGTATGCGGGAGGTTGCTTTACTGCACCATTGTATATTGGCAGCGAGGGCACTTTGGTTAACGTCTTCCTTGATACCGGCAGCAGCAATCTGGCTATCAGCACGAAACACTATAAGCCGAACAAGGACAAAACAATGAAGACCACCAATCTCGCTCAGTACACGGCGTATGCTGACGGTAGTTACTGGCAAGGGGCAGTAATAAAAACACGGGTAGTGGTGAAACATGAAACTTCAAGGCGCCAGCTCAGTGGCGCCAATGTCGCGGTAATTACCGGCGAAAAAAACATGTTTCAACCCAATATGCAGGGGATACTTGGGCTGGCTTATCAGGAACTAGATACCGCAAGTGAATATAACAAACCCACCTGGCCAAAATTTGATGCTAGCAAGTATGACGACAATCCGACCACCACAATTGCTCCGTATTTTGCCCAACTTGCAAGAAGACACATCGAACCAAACAAATTTGCCTTCTACGCCTTACGTTCTCAATGGAACTATGGGCAAATACCCCTCGCTAAAGACCCACTCAACACTGGCTATTGCGTGTTGGGAGGTGGCGAAGAATACAAGGAACTATATACCGGAGAGTTTCAAAACGTAAAGATCAAGCATGATGGTTACTACAATACCAACCTCAAAGCGGTACGGATAGGTAATACGGCTTCCATTCCAATTAAACCGCCAACCAAAAATAGCGAACTGAACTCCAACTCTATTGTAGACAGCGGTACCAGCACTCTGTGCTTTCCCACCTGGCTCTTCCATAAGGTGATGGCGAAATTCAAACAGATCGACCCAAGCTTTCCACAGATCATTCAACAGTCTCAAGATACCGATGACATCAAGTACTCTGAAAAAGACCTTGAGAAGTGGCCCAATATCTACTTCACCATGGAAGGAGAAAAAGGCGACGTCGAGTTGAAAATGCTGCCAAAAACTTACTGGCAAATAAATTGTACCGAAGACGGTGCCGCCTATTGTGCAATTGACTCTGAATCAGATAATCAAACTATTCTTGGCCTCCCCTTCATGAATAATTTTTATTGTGTCTTCGATCGTTCAGCGGGACGAGGAATGGGACTGATCAAATTTGCACAAATCAAATCCCCAGATTGAAGCTTTGGTAGCGACAAAATCCACTGGATAAACTGCGTTCGATGCGATTGCTGGCAACTAATAGCATGGCATCAGAGCTCGATGTTCGATCATAAAAATAGAGTGTCACTCATTAGCGACAAATTGACCATTGCAGTGTTTGGTCAGACACTGAGAATTCTTTATCGCTCACAGATTAAATAATGAAAACTATAACCCGTCTGACCCTATTCCTGTTTTTCGTTTCGAGTGTTGGCCAGCCAGTGATGGCAGCAATGATTGGGACCGACTCCCTTCTGCATTCGAATACTGTCATCCATGACAATACTGAACAACGTGCGTTGCGTCAGTTGGTCAGTCAAGTGCTGATAGATCGTGGGGTGAGTATTTCCGATGCCGAACGACGCGCTGCTTCTCTCAGTCACACTGAGCTACAGACCATTCAAAACGAAATCGATCAATTACCTGCTGGTCAAGGGGTCGTTGAAGTACTAGGTATTGTATTTATCGTACTGCTTGTTCTAGAGATACTTGGGGTAACCAATGTATTTAATCGAATTTAATTATTCTTCTACTAACTCAGTAAAAATACAGTATGATTTTTTGTACGAGGCGACAGTATTGCAAAAATGATTGCGCTCAATTGGGCGCGAGCACAGGAATAGATCTTGCAAGAAAGTAATGCCACACCAAATGGCTGCAACAAATCGCTAATACTTTTTCTGCTGATATCAGCAGTGATCTGCGGTTGCTCTTCAATACAGTCCGGCCCAGAATCACCCGGCAGCCATAGCGCAATCGAGCTTGCGCACACTCCCTTCATTCCACAAACGGAATATCATTGTGGGCCGGCCGCGCTAGCGACGGTGCTGGGAGCAGAGCAGCACTCGGTTGAGGCGGATACCCTCGCAAGGTCGATGTATGTACCAGACATTCAAGGTAGCTTACAACCAGAGTTACTCGCTGCAGCGCGCCAGGAAGGGTTTATTCCGGTAATACTTCCACCCAATTTCGCAAACCTAATACAAACTTTAGAACTAGGGAAACCAGTGATTGTGCTACAAAACCTGGGAACCCGTGGCAAACCTTATTGGCACTACGCGGTATTGGTTGGATATGACTACGAAGACAATCGCGTTGTGTTGCGATCCGGCACAACCTATCGTAAGGACTATCGAAACTGGCGATTTAAACAAACCTGGGACTGGGCAGGAAACTGGGCGGTCGTATTGTTGCGAGAACATGAAATGATCAATTCTATTGATCAGGCGCGCTACCTCTCGACACTGACCGAACTGGAACAAACTCAACATCAATTACTAGCGCATCGTGCATATCATGCGGCAAGAATCCGCTGGCCCGACTCCCTGGTGGTTCTGGCGGGATTAGGCAACACCGCTTACCGATTGGGTGACACTACTACTGCTGAGGAAGCGTTCCGCACCCTACTAGCCATGGACAGAGGAAATCCCGTCGCTTCAAACAATCTTGCCCATCTTCTTCTTGAGCGAGGTTGCTCAGCTCATGCACTGGAACTGATTGACCCGATCTATCACACTATGAAAAAAAGCGACGCGCTTTACTCCTCGGTCAGCACCACTTGGCATGATGTACAGAGCAAAATATCGCAAGGCGAAGGGGCAACTTGCTCGCTATGAGGCAAACCAATCTACGATTGTTCTCGATATGCGAATGCCATCTTGTTTTTCAAAGTCTCGTGAAAAGAACTGCTTCTGTAAAATTCAATGCGTGCGAGAAGTTCTTCGCATAACCCCTAGCTAATGTGAATTATTTCACTTACTTAACGACAGCTATCTTGTAGAGTGTTTGTCGTTAGCGCATGGTGAGCAGAGATTTAGCGAATATTTGCACTGCATATATTCGCAACGGCATCAAAACAGAGTCAAGGCAGTGGAGAGGCAAGGGATATGAAGAAGGACAATACGGCGCATATCAATCTAACTAAATATATTAAGGGAAAACGCAAGGTAAAGATCCCCAAAGGCCAGACGCATCATTCAGGTCATGGAGCAGCCAAATCTGTTCGTGTGGATGAATACAAAGGAAAGGAGATCAAGGTTGAAACCACTTACAAGTTTTACGTTGACGGAAAGCCGTTAAAAATACACGCTGCAGTCATGAATGATGGCAAAGTGCATTGTCACAATTTGCCGCAGTATGCGTTTACTTCCGCAATTCGGATGTTGAAAAGTGTAGTTGACGTCATGGATGTCAAAAAGCCGCCGAATGAACTAGGAAAGACAAAGAAAAGGAAATCACGCAAACATCATAATCACGGAGAATGATATGACGGCTATTCGAAGAAACATTGTAACCAGCGCTGTGTCCCGTGATCAGTATCTGCAGGGAGTGCGATTGCTCGATCAGGAGTTTCCCGGGGTAACGGCCCAGGATGTTTTTAACTTCTTACAAGCTAACTTCCCGCAAATTCAAATGCAGGGTCGACAGCAACCGCTGTCTACCTACGATATCTTTGTACTTTGGCATATTGTAGCGATGAGTGTACCTCTGTCTGTCGGTAACGCTGCCCATAGCGGTCCAATCTTTCTGCCATGGCATCGTATGTATCTGATCCAGCTAGAGATTCATCTTCAACGTGTGTTAAACGATGTTGATTTTGGTTTACCGTATTGGGATTGGGCTGAGGATGGTGAACTACCCACATCACAACAACACACCACCACTCTTTGGAGTGCGAACGGCGTTGGTGAATCACGGGGAGCAGTAACCCTGGGTCCCGTCGGAGATATGCAAGTTCGACTGTTTAACTTTAGTCAAAACAGTATTCTCTCTGATAATCCAAGGCCAATTCAAAGGCAGGCGAGTAACGCGTCGGCGCGCAGATTACCAAGGAAATCTGAAGTGCAAGAAGCGTTGGATGCACTTGCCTATGACGAACCCAACTGGGACAACAACACCGAGCAACACAGAAATATTCTGGAAGGCTGGCATAACGGCCCTGCCCTGCATAATCGGGTACATGTTTGGGTAGGTGGCGATATGGGTCCAGGCTCTTCACCCAACGATCCCATATTTTATTTGAATCACTGCAACGTCGACCGCATATGGGAAGCATGGATGATGAATAACAGCAGAGATTACCGACCCCAGGTAGGAGAAGGCCCGGCAGGACATCGAATCAATGATTTTATGGTTTCAATTATTGGCGACAGCTTACGACCAATTGATGTGCTCGATCCATCCCAGTGGTACAGCTATGATGATTTAAATGTAGCAGGCTGAATTGCTTTTGCACCATTGCTTTTAGGTGCCTCCGTAAAAAGGAAACGCGGCTCCTTCGCTTAGTTTATTAATGTTGGAGCTTGATTTGACAAACAAACACCAAGATCCGATAAAAAACGGACAATCGCTGTAGAATGCTCAAAGCAGACATTTATTGAAGCGGTAAAAGGCAAGATCTGATCCCATTTAGCTCTTTTCCATAATCAATAATTATCTAAGCTGTGTATTAAGAGAGACTCCGAATGAAGATATGAATGCACCGGTTCATTGTTGTTCTAGCCACGGCTTTTTTTACCACGAGTGGTGCCTCACAAGAACAGATTCAGTCAAGCGAATGAATCCCTCCTCAAGCAAAAAAAGGAATGGCTAAAC
>JAHQWE010000017.1 GCA_019633985.1 Acidiferrobacterales bacterium
ATTGTCGTTTCTGACAGTGACGGCGTGCGATGTAAGGTGCGCGGAGTGGAGTATCTGGGCGCTGATATGTTAGTCGACTGCGCTTTGGGTGAGAGTACGTTTCTCGCCCGGGTGCCAGGATCTTCTGAGCTAATATCGGATGATGAGATTTCACTTTCATGGGATTTATCCCGGGCCGCGCTGTTTAATGCAGGCAATGGGAAACGAATGCAGGCTGCTTAATTCGAATCGCGTTCAATAGCCTCGCTTCCAGCATTGGCAGTTCATAAAGCTGTCTTTTTCGTGCGGTAAGATGGAAAAAATGTACCGGCCACTATATGGCCGGATAAGAAAAACGTTATGACATCTGACTGCCGGAGAAGCTATGAAACCAAAGAATTTAATCTCTACTATCCTAATAACCTCAGCCTTGCTTTTTGGCACCGCATCAACTGCATCCGCGGTTGATCTGGAATTTTATTTTCCTGTAGCGGTGGGCGGTAAAGCGGCGGACACCATTCAGGCATTGACTGATGAATACGTCGCTGCCAATAGCGGTGTCAACATTGATGCCGTTTATGCAGGCTCTTACAAAGAAACAGTAACCAAAGCACTGACTGCCGCACGGGGTGGAAAGCCACCACAGCTTTCGGTGATTTTATCGGTAGATATGTTTACTCTGATCGATGAGGACGTCATTATTCCGTTTGACGACCTGATGCAAAGTGATGAGGATAAGGCCTGGGTAGAGGGTTTCTATCCTGCGTTTATGGAAAACAGCCAGACTGGCGGTAAAACATACGGCATTCCCTTCCAGCGTTCCACACCGGTGTTGTACTGGAATAAGGAAGCGTTTGCTGAAGTTGGGCTGGATCCGAATACCCCGCCGACAACCTGGGAAGAGACGATTGAGTTTGGCAAGAAGTTGGTGAAGAAAGACGCAGATGGAAACGTCACTCGCTGGGGTGTGCGGATTCCTTCCTCTGGCTTTCCATACTGGTTGTTCCAGGGGTTGTCCACGCAGAACGATGTCATTCTTGCGAATAGTGATGGCAATCAAACTAACTTCGATGATCCAAAAGTCGTGGAAGCGCTGGAATATCTGGTTGATCTAAGCGGTAAGCATGGCGTCATGGCACCGGGTATTATCGAATGGGGAGCAACGCCGAAAGCTTTCTTTGAAGGGCAAACAGCGATGATGTGGACCTCGACAGGTAACTTGACGAACGTTCGCAACAACGCCCCGTTTGATTTTGGTGTAGGCCTGCTACCTGCAAACAAACGAAGAGGAGCCCCAACTGGTGGCGGTAACTTTTTTATCTTTCGCGAAGCAAGCGACGAACAGAAACAAGCGGCCTTTGATTTTGTGAAGTGGATTACTGCGCCGAAGCAATCTGCAAAGTGGACTATTGCAACTGGGTATGTCGCACCTCGGGCTGAAACCTGGGAAACAACTGAAATGCAAGCCTATACGGCTGATTTTCCTCCTGCCTTGGTGGCGCGTGATCAGCTGGAATTTGCGGTAGCGGAACTATCAACCTATGAAAACCAGCGAGTAACCGCTATTTTCAATGATGCACTGGCCGCGGCAATTACGGGAACGAAAACCCCGGCAGATGCGCTGTCAGAAGCCCAAAAGAAAGCAGATGTGATCCTGAAGGATTATCGATAGGAGGTAGTCTGATCGCTTTAATGATGCGGTGGGCGAATTGCCTGCCGCATCCATAAACGTATAAATATGTTGCACCGTCGAGAGTGGGTTTACGGGTGGCTGTTTCTCAGCCCAGCCTTACTGTTTCTGTTTGCCTTTACCCATTATCCGGCGCTCAATACTATTATCAGCAGTTTCTTCTCTACACCAAAAGGGAGAAGGCCCGCCAAATTTATTGGCCCTGAAAACTATCAGACGCTACTTCAGGATGAAGTGTTCTGGAAAGTTCTCGAAAACAACTTCTGGTTTGCGGTTGGTACTATTCCGATATCCGTCGCTCTTGCACTGGCAATGGCGCTATGGGTCAACAGCCAGCTGAAAGGCAAGACCATGGCCCGTGTCGCCTACTTTGCTCCAACAGTGTTGCCGTTGATTGCGGTGGCAAATATCTGGTTGTTTTTCTACACCCCGGGTTTCGGCTTAATCGATCAGTTGCGCAGCGGTTTATTTGGCTTGCCGGCAATCAATCTTTTGGGTAACCCTGATACTGTGCTGGGCGCCATGATCGTGGTGGCAATCTGGAAAGAAGCAGGTTTCTTTATGATCTTCTACCTAGCCGCCCTGCAATCAATTCCTCCTGTGTTAAAAGAAGCAGCAGATATCGAAGGGGCGGGCAACTTTTATTATCTACGCAAAGTAGTTATTCCCCTGCTAATGCCTACCACGCTGTTTGTTTCTGTGAACGCGGTGATTAATTCTTTTCGCCTGGTAGATCATATCTTTGTAATGACAGAAGGTGGCCCAGATAACGCGAGTAGTCTACTGTTATTCTATATTTATGAGACCGCCTTCCAATATTGGCAAACGGGCTATGCGGCGACTCTGACAGTGGTGATGTTATTGCTGTTGTCGGTATTGGCCATCGGGCAGTTCTTTTTGTTCGATCGCAAAATTCACTATCGGTAGCCGGAATATCATGCAAACGAATATCACCAGGCCGAAGTGGCATCACCCTGGCAGGCGCTTAATGCCGGACTTTGATACTGTACTCAACACCTTTGCGATGTGGGTACTTGCGTTCCTCTGGGCACTGCCGCTGCTCTACGCAATTTGGACTGCCTTCCATCCGGCGGCCTATGAAACTCGATTTGTCCTTACCGCACCTCTGACGTTGGACAATTTTGTTAAAGCTTGGGAAGCGGCTCCCTTTGCCAGATACTTTTTCAACACCGTGATACTGGTAACGCTGATCCTGATCTGCCAGTTTATTCTATGTACGTTAGCGGCGTTTGCGTTTGCTCGATTCAAATTTCCTGGCAGCAGTATTCTGTTTACACTGGTGCTTCTACAGCTCCTGGTGATGCCCGATATATTGATTGTTGAAAACTACAAAACCATCCGGGCGCTTGGGTTAGTAGATACCATTGTGGCGATCGGCTTACCCTATATCGCTTCAGGTTTTGGTATTTTTCTCCTGAGACAGACTTTTATGACCATTCCCAAAGAGCTGGATGAAGCAGCCCGAGTGGAAGGGGCGTCTTTCTTAAGTTTGCTTTGGAACGTTTATATCCCCCTTGCGAAACCCACGTATCTGGCCTATGGACTGGTTTCAGTGAGCCATCACTGGAACAACTTTCTTTGGCCGCTCATTATCACTAACTCTGTGGAAACCCGACCGGTTACAGTGGGGTTGAGTGTGTTTTCGGCAATAGATGCTGGTCTGGAATGGTCGGTGATTAATGCCGCTACCTTGATGACTTCGGGCCCGCTTCTGATCGCCTTTTTGCTATTTCAGCGGCAATTTGTGCAAAGCTTTATGCGAGCGGGCATTCGATAGATTTTTGATTGCAGTTATCCGCCTTACTAAGCTTGAAGCACCAATCTTAGCGGTTGATGATCAGACGCATTGGATTGGGTATTTACAGACAGATCTTGAATCGCGTGTTCCAATTGTGGCGAAATAAAGAAATAGTCTCGGCAATGAGGGCCTTCCGGCCATTGGGCATGGTCAAAAATACCGCAAGTAGGAGGGTGCGGCTGGTTCTGGTTTTGTATTTGCCATGCATCCAGTAAACGGTGAGTATGACTTTCTCCTAGCATCATCCGATACTGATCTGAAAACGGTGTGAGATTGAAATCGCCACAAAAGATGCTGTGGTCTGTTTCTGGGGGAGCTTGGTAGAAACCGGGGCCATCATTGAGCGATGGTGCCAGCGCTCGGTCACAACATTGGCTATAGATATCTCGCAAATGATGCACATGGGCGCTTCGTTGTAGGCCGGAGAAATATTCTAGATGGGTGGTCACTACACGATAAGTCTGATTGCCCTTGCAAACCACTATCTCGATCGCCTGCCGCGCCATATTCTTTGTTTTCGGGTCAGCGGGTTGAGGCAACTGATGGTGGGCGATGCTTAGAACAGGTAGTTTGCTCAATATGATATTGCCGAAGCGAATCCGCTTTCCGTTAAGGGTACGATCAATTGCCGGACCGTACTCGCAGCGATACGCTGGAAAATGAGAGGCGAGTTCCATGGGCTGATCGACAAGGGGTACTCCGTCCTCCGCGAATTCCTGGACCACCTCCTGGCAGCAAATAATATCGCTTTCGCCCATCTGCTTGATAACGTCGGCAATACGCTCGATGCTGGTGACGTTATCAACGCCCTTTGCCATCTGAATATTCCAGGTCAAAATAATCATGAACCACTGAACTTGATAGGGTTATATATTCTGGCTTATCCAGATGGAGTTTCTGTGGGTCACTACTGCGTTCAACATCGTTTTGATAACAGCGTTCGTCCCTCTGATTCACAACAGAAAAACAGAATAGTGAAATTCTACACTACGGTTAAAATCGGAATTTGGGGTTATCGCCAAATTGGAGTTACACCTTCGGAGGTTGGGAATCAATTCCAGTTCAAAACTACTTTTCCGCTGCTACCCTCAAGCATCTTTTCAAACCCCAGCTGGTAATCGTGAGCGGATAATCGATGGGTAATGACGCCTCGTACATCCAGGCCGTTTTGAATTAGGGCAATCATTTTGTACCAGGTCTCGAATATTTCGCGACCGTAGACGCCTTTGATCGTGATGGCTTTAAATACGATACGCGACCAGTCGATGATCGAGCTTCCTGGTGGTACCCCCAGAAGCGCAATACGCCCTCCCATAACCAGCCCATCAATCATTTGATCAAGCGCTTGCTGGTTTCCGGACATTTCCAACCCTACGTCAAAGCCTTGTTTCATACCAAGTTGCGACGTGACGTCTTTCAGGCATTCCTCGTTTGGATTCATCGTACGTACATCTGCTACTTTCGCCGCCAATGCCAGGCGCTCGTTATTAATGTCGGTAATCACGATATGCCTCGCTCCGACATGGCGTGCGACTGCCGCGGCCATAATGCCAATGGACCCTGCACCTGTAATCAGCACATCTTCACCAACTAGATTGAAGCTGAGAGCTGTGTGCACCGCATTACCCAGCGGATCTAGTATCGAGCCGATCTCATCGTCTATTTCATCAGGTAGAAGCACAACATTAAAGGCTGGCAGGCGAAGGTACTCGGCAAATGCGCCCGGCTCATTCACGCCAATACCGCGAGTTTCCGGATCAAGGTGGAACTTTCCCGCGCGAGACTGTCGTGAAGACTTGCCTATCAGGTGCCCTTCACCTGAGCAGCGCTGACCAACGGAAAGATCTGTCACCGCAGACCCAGTTTCAACAATCTCACCGCTAAATTCGTGCCCGGTGATGAGGGGCACAGGAATGGTTTTTTGGGCCCATTGATCCCACTTCCATATATGCAGATCAGTGCCGCAAATTGCGGTTTTACGAATGCGTATTAGAACGTCATCCGGCCCAATGCGTGGAACAGGCTGCTGCGCCATCCAAATTCCTGGTTCCGGCCTGGATTTTACCAGTGCCTGCATCGACAGATTCACGATAAAACTCCGGCTTGCTTGCCTGCTTTCTCGAAAGCATTCAGAGCAAAATCCAAATCACCCTGGTTGAGTCCTGCGCTCATTTGGGTGCGGATGCGGGCTTGTCCCTTGGGAACGACTGGATAGAAAAATCCGGAGACGTAAACACCCAATTCAAAAAGGTGCGCTGCCATCTGCTGCGCGAGTTTGGCTTCACCCAACATCACAGGAACTATCGGATGTTCTCCGAGCCGAAGATCGAAACCAAGTTGGGTTAACCCGTCTCGCCAATAGCGGGCATTTTCAAAGAGCTGTGATCTTAATGCATCGCCCGTTTCTACGATGTCTAGTGCCGTGAGAGCGGCGGTGACCACCATCGGCGGTAGAGAATTAGAAAACAAATACGGCCGTGCCTTTTGCCGTAACGTATCTACCACCGCTTGCGGGCCAGCTATATATCCGCCGATCGCGCCGCCCAATGCTTTACCCAATGTCCCTGTTAAAATATCTACGTTGACGTCAAAATGAGATGGCGTTCCTGCTCCTCGCGGCCCCATAAAACCGGTTGCATGACAGTCGTCAACCATCACCAATGCATCATACCGTCTGGCTAGGCGCGTAATTTCCGGCAGCTTTGCCAGATATCCGTCCATTGAAAATACGCCATCCGTTGCAATCATGATGGTACGTGCGCCGTTTGTTCGCACCGTTTGAAGCTGTTGCTCCAAATCGGTCATATCAGCACTCTGATAGCGATATCGCTTCGCTTTACAAAGTCGGATGCCGTCAATGATGGAAGCATGATTGAGTGAATCAGAAACGATGGCGTCATCAGGACCCAGCAGGGGTTCAAACAATCCGCTATTGGCATCAAAGCAGGCGGCGAAAAGAATGGCATCGTCTTTACCAAGAAAGTTGGCCAGGCGTTTTTCAAGCTGTTGGTGAATATCCTGGGTGCCACAAATGAACCTCACAGAGGCCATGCCGTAACCGTATTGATCCAGACCTTTCTTGGCGGCAGCAATGATTTTGGGGTGGTCGGCAAGGCCCAGGTAATTATTGGCACAGAGATTCACCACGCCCCCAGGCCTTAGGCGATTGGCGGCAATCCTGACGCGATTACCCTGGGGTGAAATGATAGGGCGCTCGGTTTTATACAATCCCTGATGGTTCAGGTTTTCTAAGGCTTCGGAAAGGTGGTCATAAAATTGGGCGGTCATTGTTGTTACTTTTATGCGCTTAAAATTGTCTAGGACGGAGGGTTATTTGCCCGCAAATATTATCCGTTGTTTTGCCAAATTATCTTCCTAATTTTTGACTATTTCGCGAAATAGCAAATGAATCTTTTGTTATTATTCATGTTTAAAGAAGATTCATTTATAGAGGCTATAAATAGTGACTGCCTACCAACTCGACAGGACTGATAGAAAAATTATTCAGGAACTCCAAAATGACGGAAGAATCAGCAATGCTGAGTTAGCCCGGCGCGTGGGGCTATCTCAATCACCTTGCTGGACCAGAGTGAGAAACCTGGAAAGTAGCGGTGTTATTTCGGGCTATCAGGCGGTGATCAGCCAAAAGGCCCTGGGTAAGAAAGAAATCATGATCGTGCAGGTTTCTATGGATCGGCATGATGACAAGAGCTTTTCCAGCGCCGAAAAAATGATCCGTGGCATGCCAGAGGTTCTCGAGGCACATCTTTGCGCTGCGGAATTTGATTTTCTAATCAAGATTGCCTTTAGAGACACCAGAGAGTTTGAGGATTTTCTGAAACGCAAGATATACAAGATTCCCGGGATTAAAAATGTCCGCTCTATGTTGTGTATTCGTGACGTATTGAACGATGATACTTAGGACTAGGTATTGCGACTTTCTGCATGCCATTTTTTGAGGTGGCGTTGAGCTTCCTCAGTGGAGTTACTTTAAAATCTCTAGGGACAATTCACATCCCGCCAGACATCAATAT
This sequence comes from Acidiferrobacterales bacterium, assembly GCA_019633985.1. Taxonomy (GTDB): domain Bacteria; phylum Pseudomonadota; class Gammaproteobacteria; order Arenicellales; family Poriferihabitantaceae; genus VYFG01. The sequence continues at coordinate 7,523 of JAHQWE010000017.1, forward strand.
CGATTAAACTGGGCGTGGACCCATCCGAGAAACATGCATGCAAGGACCATACAATTATAAGGAACGGGACGTTCCACTAGACCCAAACAGGGAGTTTAGAATTGGTGAAGGTAAGATCAGTGGCTACAGCGCTGTTTTTCTGGGCGCCATGAGTTTGCTCGGCGTTCTCGCATTTCTGTATCCATCCTATTTGACGACCACTGAACTTCGCCAGGTGTACGATGGTGTGGTGCTGCAAAAAGTCTTGAAGTACGCCATGTATTTTGCTTTGTTTTTTGGTGCCCTGACATTCCTTTTTGGCAAATACAGGAGGCTCGGCATCGCCGGCATCACTCTAACCCTCATCGCATTTGCATTGGGTGGGTACACGGTTCCGGTTGGTCCTGTCGAACCGAGACCGTTATCACTGGGCGTGGACTGGATGATCCTTGCGTTCCTTGGGTCAGTATTTATCTTTATGACACTGGAAAAACTATTTCCGAAGTATCGAAATCAAGTGATATTGAGGCCGCAATGGGGCCTTGATTTGTGGTATTTCTGCTTCAATCACCTGGCGATCTCCGCTATCTTGATTTACGCCAACTACCATATCAGCCATTTTGATTGGGCACTGAATCCGTCTCTCCAGGCCAGCGTAAATTCCATGCCACTTGCTGCGAAAGTCGTGTTAACGATTATCTGCGCTGATTTCGTGCTTTACTGGGAGCACCGTCTTTATCACGAAGTCAAAATCCTTTGGCCGGTCCACGCAGTTCATCATTCCATTGAAAACCTGGACTGGCTTGCAGGATCGCGAGGCCACTTTATCCAGGTTTTTTCCGAGCGGGCCATGGTGATGGTGCCACTTTATTTGCTTGGCGTTGACCCTGTTACGTTGAATATATACGTGACTTTTGCCGCGTTACAGGCGATCTTGATTCACTGTAATATCAGTTTTTCATTTGGACCATTGAGGTACATTTTTGTCACCCCTCAATTTCATCACTGGCATCACAGTTCTGAAAAACCGGCGATCGATACCAACTATTCAGCGCATCTGGTGTTGTTTGATTGGCTATTCAGGACAATGCACATGCCAGGTAAGCACTGGCCCGCTGACTATGGGACCACCAGAAAACTTCCCTCTACCTATCTGGGACAAACACTTTATCCGGTCACGGCATTTACCAGGAAATCTGACAACAGTAAGTGAGAGGGTTGAGGTGGTGCCAGGGTGGTCCCTGATCATGCAAGTGCCTGAGTCTCAAGCTTAGATGGTTGCTCCCACCTCTCACACACTTTCCAGTGCGTACATTGCATTCTGATACTTGATCGGAATGCAATGTACTAGTAAAGCTATCTGATTTTCGCAACACCGAGTGGAACACTGAACTTTTCGCACCAGATATATATTTCATTATACGATTCAATATTCAGGTCTGCTGGAATTTTGTATTTTTGTTCTCCGGTGTTGGAATTCAAATGTCCAAGTTGAGATTGAATATCGTAGTTTCCCGAAGTTCCGAACCCGACTTTCGGATCGGGTGCGCCATCAAGAGAGAAATCAGGTCCTAAGACAACGAAATACTCATTATTTTCTTTGATCACGCTCACTGTGCCGGTGGTAACGTGATCACTCGCTCCGACGAAAGAACCCTGAAGCTGAGTATCGGCAAAACTCTGAAATGGAAAGAAAAGAATGGATGCGAATAGTAGAAATCCAAGAGAAAATTGACGAATGAATGTGTTTGGCATGACAACCTCATAAAAATTGAAAAAGTCGGCAAATTCCGACTACGTGTGACTTAGATGCTAGAACCCAAAAAAGGTTACACCCTTTTTAATTATTTTTTCGTGAGGTTGCTTCCCAGTCAGCAATTTCATCAGACTTGCGATTTTATCGCTTTCAGTGCGGGCACTTTTTTTGCACTATACAGTCTTAGATGAGGTCGCGACTTTCTCAGTCAATTTGAAAACTTACCCGTCTACTGAAATCTGTGTCATTACCGTCAACAAACTCCCCACAACTACAGTCAGGGTCGACTATCGATTCGCCTCATTCGCAGACTCCGCAACCCGACGAGCTGGTACTACTGGATAAGCTGCGACAGGGAGATGGCGCCAGTTTCGAGCTGCTGATAAGAGAGTACGGTGGTTATCTTATGACTATCACACGACGCTATTTACAGAGTGAAGCGGATGTGCAGGATAGCGTTCAGGATACGTTTCTTCAGGCTCTGCGTTCAGTGGGCCAGTTTGAAGGGCGATCATCGATCAAAAGCTGGCTCCACCGAATCGCAGTAAACTCCGCTTTGATGAAAATCCGAGCGCAAGGGCGTCGAATGGAAGAATTGGTAGATGATAGTGCCAGTCTATTTGATGAACGTGGAAAACGCATCGAATCTGAACCTGAGATTGGTGAGTCCGTTGAAGATCAAGCGATTAACAATGAGACAAGAAAAACTGTTCGAAAGTATATTGAGCAAATGCCTGAACTTTCACGTAACCTTTTATTGCTCCGTGACATCGAAGGATATAGCACCGAAGAAACCGCGAATTTGCTTAGCATCTCGGTTGCGTCGGTCAAGACAGGCTTACACCGAGCGCGTAAATTATTAAAAAAACGAATCGAACAAGATCATAAATGAAGAATAAGAACTCAGCAATCGACCCCACTGAGATGACTTGTCAGGAGATGGAGTCATTCATTGATGATTATCTGGATAATAAACTATCTGATTTGCAGCGGGACACATTTGATGCGCATATTGATTATTGTCCGGACTGTTTTAACTTTATGGTGAACTATCGGAACGCGATTCGCTTGGGTAAGACGGCGTACGCGGATGATTATAAAGATAGCTGTGAAAAAATGCCGGATAACCTGGTTGAGGCGATTATGCAGGCTAGCAAGAAGTAACGTTCTTTCTCTTCTAGTGGAAAATAGAAATCCAGAATGATTCAACCCATTCTGGATTTTTTTTGCACAGTGATATCGATCCATATACAAAGCAATTTGAAAATAGTGTAACTAAAAGAATATTTCCGGCATCAAAGAAGTAACACAAATATTTGTGCTGAACCTTTAATTCAGGAAATACATCATGAAAGCAAATCAGTTTAAACAAGTCGTTATTAGCCTCGCCGCGATTTCAGCGGTTGCCATCACTGTTCCCACTATCGCCGAAGGCTTTTACATTGGTGCGGGAGTCTCACAAGCGTTTATCGATGAGAGAGGCTTTGATGAAGATGATACTGGCAGCAAACTATTCGGGGGATATCAGTTGAATGACTATCTTGCTATCGAGGGCGCTTACTATGACTTTGGTGACATCAACGATGGGAGCAGTAGCACTGAAATCGATGGGTTGAGTGCGGCTATTGTCGGGAAACTGCCTGTTTCCAATCACATTGCTTTGTTCGGAAAAGTTGGTGGCCACGAGTGGGATGCCGATGTCACCGGAGCGGCATCTGGCCAGATATCCAGCGATAGTGATTCAGATGCTTTTTATGGGTTGGGTGTCGAATACAACATCAGTCAGAGCATTTCCCTCCGTGCGGAAGTCGAGAGATATGAAGTCGAAGATCTTGATGTGGATGTTGCAACTGTTGGTCTTTCCTTCAATTTTTAATGTTCTCGAATGTGGAGCCGGTTTCAAAGCTTTGCATAGAGTGAGTTGGAATCGGTGTCCCATTAAAATAAAACGGACGAGTAATATCAATTCGTTTCATTACCTATATTCCGAAATTAGGTGTATCCTTTGAAGAAGCCGCATTGCAAGCTGAACGCCTGCGGCTTCTTCTCTGCCCTATTTTTCGCCTAATTTTCTTCTAGTGCCGGATCTGATACATCATACATTGGTCGTTATTTGCACCTTTTTTGTATTCTTAGGTGTAGTCCCCGTACTGGCAGGTTTGTATCAGTATCTCTTGTTACCGTTTTCTGCATTTGCAACGCATCTGGAAGATACCAAAGATTATTTACCTCGGGTTTCAATTTTGATTCCCGCGTGGAATGAAGACGCTGTCATTGGAACCACCATAGATCGCTTGATCCGCTTGGACTATCCCCCGGAAAGCTTACGAGTTTACGTGATCGATGACGCTTCGTCGGATTCGACGCCAGAGATCGTTATCGAAAAAAGCAAGGAGTATCCCGGGCAGGTTTATCACATACGGCGTGTATCCGGCGGAGAAGGAAAGGCGCATACCTTGAACTACGGCCTAGACGTTCTCTGGAAGAGCAGCTGGAGCGAGGCCGTACTTATCATGGATGCAGATGTGCTTTATCGCGATGATGCATTACGAAAGATGGCCCGTCATCTGTCCGACCCCACCGTGGGGGCGGTAACCGCGTACATTAAAGAGGGTAGCCGGTCTCCAAACTATGTGCAGCGTTATGTCACGTTTGAGTACATCACTGCCACCGGCGCGGCCCGCCGTGCGCAAAATGTGTTGGGGTTTCTAATCTGTCTTTCCGGTGGGGCTCAGTTACATACCAGGGCGAACCTGCAGGAAATTGGAGGTAAAATATTTAGTGACACCCTGGCCGAAGATACTTTCACCACTTTCCTCTCTCAACTAGCCGGCAGGAGAGTTCTGTTCGAACCGAATGCTATCGTGATGGCCGAGGAGCCGGATAGCCTACTAGGTCTTTGGAAACAGCGTTTGCGTTGGAGTCGTGGAAATGTGCAGATATCCGGAGTATTCGCAAAGCTCTGGTTAAACCGAGACGAGCATCAGGGCCTTGGATCATTTTCCATGTTTCTGATGTGGTTTTCAATATTTTTGATGCCAGTATTTCAGATCACAGCATCCGCGGGTCTAATCGCACTTTATTTTCTTAATGAACCCTGGTCATGGGCCGCGTTTGAAGGGCTCTGGATCATTGCAGGTGTAGTCTATCTGGTGGTGACGATGTGCTCCTTCGTGGTTGACAAGGAATCTGCTGACAAGTGTTATATGGAGGGAATACTGTTCCCTGGGTTAGTTTCACTGGGTGTTATTTCATACTCTCTTTGGCCACCTTTGGTTGAAGTGCCGGCTAATTATCTGGGCGTTGAACTTAGTGGATTGCCGCAAACCATTTTTACTCTTTTTCTTTATTCCTGGCTTTCGCTCTCCATGCTGGTATCTTTCATGGCAATTAAATTTGAGCAATCGAGATACTTTAGCTGGCTTGGCCCGGTTTTTTTGCATATCGGAGGCTACGGGGCATTCCTTTGTGCAGTGACCTTTGGCGCTTATGTTAAGGAAGCACAAGGAGCTGAAATGAAGTGGGATAAAACTGTAAAAACAGGTAAGGTGAATTAACATACCAGTACCAGATATCAGGTAACGTACCGCGTTTGTAAGCTGATATAATTGCGCCAATAATCAAACCGTCCTGCGGCAACATCTCAGTAGTCGCTTACCCTCATCATTAGCACCAGTACTTCAAAAACATGCGTTGAGTCATTCAGAAGCAATCTGAGAAAAGAGTTGAAAAAAACTCGATGGCTTCGGCGCATTTCGATCTTACTGTTCGTGGTGCTAGTCACGTTGGTTTTGGCAGTGAAGTTGAGGTAGTAAAGAATGGTTGAGAAGCCGAATACCCAGTTTTTGAAAATCGTTGTCGATGAAGATCAACGACAGGCTCGACACGATCTCGCCAACTGGTTGTTGGCCGATGCGCCAGACCCCTGTCCTGATAACGCTGGGCTGATTCTTTCTCTGACTGGTTGCCCCGATGGGTTGTCTGAAAAGGGAGTTCGAGAACTCATTGAGGATTTGGTCTCAGATGGTAGTTTTGATCGAATCCAGATTGGATCGCAGCAGCATCTGACTCGACGGGTGCGCCCGGTCGTTAGTGCCGACCAAGATAAGGAACGGTTTCAACTGGAAATCGCAATCGATCTGGAAAATGAAAAGCAGCTTCTTTATCGCATTGTGATTGTGTTGGAATTAGTCGTAATTGGGTTGATATTGCGACAGTGGATACTGGATCCAGGTTTTTCTCTCTCGTTTAGTTAGTTCGTTGTAAGAGGCTCAATATGGAAATGTCACCTGAGTACGCGTTGGAAACGGTGAAAGTGATGGCGAACCGAGGGTATACCCTCGAAGTCCAAGAAAAAGAGCGGGTCGATGGCGACATCGTGCGTTTTAAAGGCGTTTACTACCATCTTGGTGCGGATCAGCAAAAGTTGGTTCTCGAGGTGCTTCATTATCCAAGCCAGGAGGTGCGCTTCTTTTTTGAGATCGTAGAGTTTTATGGCCTGTCTTCTTTCAGTTTTGAGCTGGATTCCTGGAAGCATCGTGATGAATACGTGGAATTTCGTTACTACACCAATCCAGAAACAGGTGGGGCACTTACCTTTAAACTGAAATTCCCTGATTCAGCCAAAGATGAAGGAGCGTGACAGGTTTTTCTTATTCAGTTCGCAGGCTAAATGGAACGAATTAACTTTCAGAGATAATTCCTTGCTCTATCGCAGCAATAACTGCCTCCGTCCGATTCTTCACTTCTAATTTCTTGAACAGTGAACGTAAATGTAGTTTTACGGTGGTCTCTTCGACACCGAGATTCTTAGCGATCACCTTGTTCGACAGACCTTTAACAAGTTCATTCAGTACATCCAGCTCCCTTGCGGAGAGATTGGAGGCTTGCGCTGGCGCTGGTTTCGAATCCGAGCTTTCTTCGAGTACCAGGTCTGGAATATATCTTGCTCCTGAGACTACCAGGTGAAGAACGGAGAGTAGTGTTTTCCCATTCATTGTTTTCGGGATGAATCCGCGCGCGCCCATTTCAAAACCCCGTTCTACATCCCCTTGACTAATGTGACCTGACATCAGTACAACTGGAATCTTGGGGTATTTGTCACGTATCGTACGCACCGAAGTCATATTTGCCATTCCGGGCATAATTACGTCGAGCAGCAAGACATCAACATCGGACTGTTGATCGATCAATTCGCGAGCGCCATCAAAATCGCTTGCGCCGAAAACTTCTGAGTTGGGATCATCTCTTTCAATCAGGGTGATGAGGGCGTCCCTGACCAAATCGTGATCATCAGCAATAACTATTTTCAACAGCTTCGTATAAGGGCTTCAGACGGACAAATACTAACATGCATTTTTCCCTGCTCTGAAACACAAATACCCCAGTCAATGGAGCGGATATCACAAGTATGGCTGGATTTTTTCTAGCATGAACTGCTTGTCAATAGGCTTGGGTATTACATCAATCTTTAACGCTCTGATCACCATCTCGCTTTCGGTGTCTATTTTTCCTGAACAGATGATAAATGGTAGGTTAATCTCACGATTTCGGATCTCCAAATAAAGGTCTGTGCCTTTTAAGTCAGGCATGATCTGATCGCTGATAATCAATTTCCAGCGACTGGGGTTTTCTGAAATGTGGTCAACAGCTTGTTTTGAAGAGGACAGGTATTCCACTGATATTCCCGATCTTTCCAACATTGTTTTAGCCATATCACCGACGCTGGTATCATCATCTATGAGCAACACGTCGAGCACATGGGTTGTAGTAGCTTTACTATCTAACACCGCTTGGTTGGAGGCGAACTGGGGTTTGTTCAGCAATGGAAATACCACAGTCACTGCTGTGCCAGAGCCCTTTTTCGAACTGACTTTTATTCCACCTTCGTATTCGGTCACCACCTCCGCCACACTCGACATGCCAACGCCGCCGTGTATTGCATTTTCCCTGGTAGTGAAATACATCTCAAATATGCGATCACATTCAGTTTGCGTCATACCGCAGCCGGTGTCGATCACATTGACTACCACGCAATTTCCAGAATAGTTCAGGTTTCCCAAGACGGCAATTGCATAGTTTATCTCAGGATCGATTTCCGATCCTGCAGGATGATATTGGTTGAGATCAAGTCCTTCAAATACCTCAACGGTAACCTTAATCGATCCGGAATCTTCCTTGATCGCCCGAGCTGAGTTGGTCAGTAAGTTGGTGAATAACTGACCTAATCGACTTTCGTTTCCTTCGATCCAAGTTGGTTTTTCCGGTGCGTCAACATCCACATCAATCCTGGTTTCCAGCGTGGGTAGCAGCATTTCGACACAGTCATCAATCACCGGTATCAGCGAGACCTGATGCACGGAAGCCTGCTGCTGATTTCCATACTCCAGGATTTGCTTGATTAAATCTTGGGCTCTGGAAGTGGCTGAAATAATTCGGTGCACCATGTCATGCAGTGCTGGATCCTCTGGTAAGTCTTCCTGGAGAAAACCGGCGAATCCCTGAATCGCAGCAATAATATTATTGAAGTCATGTGCAATCATTCCAGACATTCTTCCAATTGCTTCCATACGCTGGGAACGCATCAAATCTATTAGGAGATCTCTCTTCTCGACTTCCGACTTCTTTAACGCCGTAATATCGCGATGGGTTGAGGCAAGATGACCTTCAGGGGTGGAGGCTATACTGACGGAGACAATGGTTTCATCAGCATACTCGATTTCAAAATAGGCTTCAGGCTTTGATCCTGACTTCACAGTAATGTAATCAGGATGAGAAACCAGCTCTTGAAAACCCTCTACAATCGATTTTCCAGTTTCGAATATGTGCTGTCTGTTGGAGTAAATTTTTCGAATTTGTTCATTAGCGACAATGATTTCATCATTCGCATTCAACAGAAGAAAGCCATCAGCCATGCTGGACATGGCACTTTGAAGCATATCCTGGCTATCTTTTGTTTCCAGCAGCGATTGATAGAGTTCCTCAGAGATTCTTTCTAATAATCGCTCTGCTTCGACACGCGCCGCGCGTTCTCTTTCGAACTTTCTTCGGTATTTGTCGGGGCGGTCAATCATCTCGAATTAAATAAAACTCTGCGTGGGTGCCTGCACCATTGGAGAGGTCACGCATTTCGATCGCTACATTGTCATTGTAGTACTTTACACAGCCGTCCAGGAGACCATAGGCAACATACATAAACGGTCGACTTGACTCGTATACTAAATGCAATTTCTTCCCTTCATCTAGAAACGTCGCATTCATATTAGGTAACTCTGCGTCTGGATAGAGTTTCAGTACATTCTGGTGGATAGTCTGATCAACGTTGTAGATGCAGTCAAACGCATCTACAAAATCCACTACCAAATGTTTGTAGTTTTTGGTTAGGTGGGAAAATGTATGGCCGCCAAAATCCTTGAGTAACTGGTTCTTATCCAGATCGTGTTTCCCGAGGATGTACTGAAGCATTGCAACGAGCTCTTCGACAGGATAGGTACCAACATTGGTATAAGCGCCATTTGTTTCTAGATTGGAAGCGTCAATCATCTCGTCCAGGAAGTCTTCACCAAGTTGTAGTTCTACGAAATCCAAAAAACTCGAAAAAATAATACCCTTCATCGAAAAAAAGTCTGTGAGTGAACGACAATCCTACCAGCGAGTCCTTCCCATTTCACCTGACCGTTCAGTCATCTCACCTGACCGAAAGGATAGGTTGAAAGTCGCACTCACTTGATTCCCTGTCCCATGGTGTATGCCAGGTATCTTTTGCTCGTTCAAACTGGTCTTTTGAAGTCTTGTTGGGAATCACCTGAAAAATCAGAATACCCCCATCAAATTACGGGGGCAAACTGTGAACAACAAAATTTTAATAGTCGATGACGACCAAGACATTCTCTTAATTTTAGAGCGTTGGTTAAAAGATTCGGGTTATACGAACGTAAAAACGACAGATTCTGGGGGTGAAGCGATCGCGCTTCTTAAGCAAGAGTGGGATTTGATTGTCTCTGACATATTTCTGCCAGACCTGGACGGAATCGACTACGCACAATTAATCAAAGAAAAATATCAGGCATGTGGTGTTTTGCTGATGACTGGTAGTTTGAGCACCGACGTTACATTGCGCGCTTTGGATACCAATATCGATGGATTTTTAAGTAAACCGGTAAATAAAGAGAAATTGTTATCGAAAGTGCGAGAGCATCTGCGAAAGATCGTTAGCAGTAGTGCTGTTTCACCAAAGCAGAAAGTGCTGGCTATTGGAGCTCATCCTGACGACGTCGAAATTGGCTGCGGTGGGATATTGGTAAACCACAGAAACAACGGTGATGAAATTGGAATTCTCACTTTATCCAGCGGTAAATGTGGTGGTGATACGGCGCTGAGAATTAAAGAGTCAATGAACGCAGCCGCAATACTTCAAGCAAAATTATTTATGGGCGATCTGGAAGACACCAATATCTCAGAAGGTGCAGAAACGATTGAAACGATTTCCAGGGTAATTCAAGAATTCGAACCAGACATCGTTTATACACATTCTAAAAATGATTCGCATCAGGATCACCGAAATTGTTACCGAGCCACAATTGTTTCAGCTCGCTCAGTAAAGGAGTTGCAAAGCTATCAAAGTCCTTCTTCGAACATTCACTTTATGCCTTCTCGTTTTGTTGATATCAGCAAATCGATAACTGAAAAGAAAGATCTTATTTCCTGCTACCGGACACAAACAACTAAATGTCGGTATTTGAAGGAATCACTTATTACTTCCACAGCGGAATATTGGGGGCGCTACGCAGGTTTTGGACTTGTTGAGCCACTGGAAGTTATTAGAACTACTTAAACGACTAAATCGAACAAAACTATGAATATATTACTTACAGGCGCAGGGGGTTCTGCGGCAATTGCTTTCTTGAATGCGACTTCTCAAATGAACGATATCAATATCTTTATGGCTGATATGGATAAGCATTCTACAGGTCTATATCTAGTTCCAGCTGAGCGTCGTGCGATTGTTCCAGCTGGAAACAGCAAAGAGTTTCCTGAATACGTGCTTTCCCTTTGTATCGAAAACGAGATAGATGTGTTGATTCCAACCGTGGACTGCGAACTCGCACCGCTGGCGTCTCAAAGAGGCAAGTTTGAAGAAGCGGGTGTCACGCTGATCACATCACCTACATCAACACTGCGAGACTGCTATGACAAATACCAGTTGATGCAGGTGTTGAAAGACGTGGTACCCCTGGTGCCATTTCAATTGTTGGATGACCAAACCGATATTGATTCTCTTTCTTTCCCTCTCATAGCGAAACCAAGGAGCGGTAGCGGTTCCCGTGATATCGCCTTAATCAAAACGCCGGCGGATCTGAATGTAATTCCCCGCGATGGAACGTTCTTACTCCAGGGTTATCTTCCGGGAAAAGAGTTCTCCGTTGATGTTTTTGTTAATAAAAGCGGGAAGGCGATTGCGAAGGTTGTGAGGGAGCGAATCAAGGTAGATTCCGGGATCGCTGTAATTAGTCAGACACTGGTTGATGAAAAAATCAGTGACATGGCAGCAAAAATTGCTACCCATCTGGGCATTAGATATGTAGCCAATGTTCAGCTCAAAATGGATGAATACGGGCAACCACGGTTGCTCGAGATCAATCCGCGTTTCCCGGGAACGATGCCGCTCACCGTTGCATCTGGTGTCAATATGCCGGAGTTGTGTATTCGTGAAATTCGTGGAGAAACGCTTCCCACCGATATGGAATATAAAACTATTGCGATGGTGAGAAGCTGGAAAGAAACCTATCTGCCGGCTTCTGAATTTCACAACCAGTTGGCAGCACCTGCCATTGGCGCGTAAGTCATTTTTTATTGACGAGATTACCAATGAATATGTCATCAAAAATACTTACGGCAGCGTTAGCAGCTACATGTTTAAGCTACGGCGAGATAACCGCGGCGCAATGCAATTCTCATGATGCAATCGAGAGTTTTATCAACCAGCAATTTGAGGCCGCTAATGAAAAATTTATTCAGTGTCTTAACGCTGAAGAAAATATTGCAGAGAGCAACTTTTATCTAGGACTGATTGCCCGAAATGCAAAGGAGTTGGATAAAGCAGAACAATTTTTCAAGTCGGCGACTATGGCTGATCCAAGAAACGAAATTTATCAACTGGATCTGGCCGTTACGTTGGAGTGGAAAGGCGAACTACGGCGCGCGCTGGCTATCTATAAGACGCTGTCCGATAACCAGAGTCTGACTCCAGCAAAACTCGGTAAAGCCAGAATGCTGCACTGGATGGGGCAGATTGAACAGTCTCTTGAAATCTATCGTGAAATGCTCAAAAACGAGCCAGAAAACAAAGCGATTAAAACTGGTTTGGGGTTCGCCTTGATATCTAACTATGAGCTGAACGAGGCGCGAGAGCACTTTGAGCAAATCCTGCGGAAAGAGAGCAGTAATGTATCCGCTATGGATGGCTTGACAATGCTGGATAACGTCAAAGCCAGAAAGCTGGACCTGAGTTATGGCTCAGTTCAGTCCGCTGGAAAGGAAACGCTGGGATCGCTTCGCATTTCTTACACATCAGCCGAGAGCTACCGGTTTCGGTGGGGGTTTGAACACTTTATTTACGAGCAGCCTGTCATTACACCGAATTTGAATAGCATACCGGATAACCAGTCGATAAAAAATTCGTTCGGCCTGTCAGGATCCTACCGCATCAACGCAAAATCGTCACTCTATTATTCTGGCGCAAGACAGTCGCTGACTGGAGACTCCACGAGACTCAAGTTACAACTTGAACTTACCCTCAAGGATACTATAGACAATACGATTCTTGCCGGAGTGATTCCTTCTTACTCCTCAGGTTCTGTTGAGAACACATTGGGATATGCGGGTTATGTATTCAACAATTCCACTTCGTATGCCCCGATGGTGCAACTCTTTTATAACGAGAACGAAAAGGATGGCACCAGCACTGCGCTTTCAATCTCGTTAACGAAGAGCTATGGCAAGAAAAATTACTTTCAATTAGGCGGTAGCACCAGCAGAACTGAAACGAGCAGCGCGAGTTCAGTGTTCGCTAACGTCCACCACTTTGTGAGTGGCAACACAGCCATCTCTGCAAAATATTTAAACAATTTTTTTACTAACGAGACAACATTTACATTAGGTATTTCCCATGAATTCTGAGCAAGTTATCAACAACAATCCATATATTTCCAATTTTAACCAACCAGTTGCAATGGAGCAGTCTGCTGAACCCAAAAAAGTACTGTTCGTTTGCTATGGAAATATCTGCAGGTCGCCAAGTGCACAGGGAATTTTCGACTTCTTGGCTGCAATTGACAAAAAAAGCATGGCCTTTGAATCAGATTCAGCAGGTACACATGACTTTCATATTGGCAAAGCGCCAGATCCAAGAGCGATTCGTGCTCTCGGAGACGCAGGTTTAGATATCTCAGGTTTAAAGTGCAGGCAACTAGGTGTTTCAGACTTTCGAGAATTTGATCACATCATTGTAATGGATCAGAGAAATCTTGAATTCGTTTCCAAAGTTTGCCCCGCTCAGTACATGGGCAAAGTAACGATGATCACAGAGTATTCGCCAGATTCAGAACTCAATGTCATTCCAGATCCGTTTCACGGCACAGATGCAGATTTCGATGTTATGGTGAATCAGCTATTCGTGGTTTGTAAGTCGCTGGTCGAAAGTCTGAGCGCCGATATGCAGACAAGAGAAAACAATGGAGATGGAGAATAGTTATGTGTGGAATTGTTGGTGCAACTGCACAAAATGAAGTAGTGAATCTCATTGTTGACGGACTTCGAACACTGGAATATCGTGGATATGATTCAGCAGGTATTGCTGCGCAAAATGCTGAGGAAGTGATGATTCGAAAAGAACCAGGGAAGATTTCTGCTTTGCAAAATAGTCTGGTGAAAAATCCGGTCAGCGGAAACTGCGCGATAGGACACACCCGATGGGCGACCCATGGAAAGCCTAACCGGGAAAACGCGCATCCTCATGTTTCAGGGAATGCTATTGCTGTAGTGCATAACGGCATTATCGAGAATAGTGCAGAACTCAAACAATTGTTGGTGAACTGTGGTTATCGATTTGCGTCTGAAACCGACTCCGAAACGATCCCACACCTGGTTGATTTATACCTCAGCGCGGGGAATAGTTTCTTTGAAGCGTGCCGTAAGGCGATTAGCCATCTGGAAGGTTCTTATGCCGTTGCCATTACTTTTGCGAACGAACCAGGAAAAATAATTGCGGCAAGAAAAGGAAGCCCGCTTATAGTTGCGCAGGGCGAGCAGGGGTTTATGGTGGTGTCGGACGTTATCGCTTTGCAAGAAAAAAACCAGATTGTGTATTATTTGGAAGAGGGGGATATTGCCGAAGTTTCTGCAGATAACTGTGAGTTTTACGATTCTAAAGGTAAAAGGGTCAGCCGCACAGGTACACGATTGGGCCAGAGCGAATGTGTCGCTACAAAGAAGGACTTTGACAGTTTTATGCAAAAGGAAATTTTTGAACAGCCCGAAGCGGTACGCGCCACTCTTGCAAGACGTCTAGTGAATGGCAAGGTATCGGAGCGACTGTTTGACAAAGGTAGCAGCGCGATCCTTGACGGCGTAGAAAATATCCATATTGTGGCTTGTGGTACCTCGCTAAATGCAGGCCACGTAGCGAAGTACTGGCTGGAGTCAGTAGCAGGTATCCCTTGTCAGGTGGAGATTGCCAGTGAATATAGATATCGCAATCCAGTGGTGCCACCTAAGACATTATTTCTCTCAATTTCTCAATCGGGCGAGACGGCGGATACCCTGGCTGCTCTGAGGTTTGCCAATGATTCACCTTATCTTGGTTCTTTAGGGATTTGCAATACAAACAACAGTTCTTTGTTTCGCGAAAGCGAAGCGGCAATTCTAACGAAAGCGGGTGTGGAAGTCGGGGTTGCTTCAACTAAGGCACTAACCACACAACTCACAGCGTTAGCACTTTTAGTTCTCAAGATTGGTGAGCTGAGAAACACTCCTGATGCAGTTCTGCATAATATCGCGGATGCACTTTTGAATCTTCCAAGCGCCCTGGACGAAGCCTTGAAAACAGAAGAGAAAATCAAGGAGGTTGCGCGATCTATTTCACGGCATAAAAGTGTGTTATTTCTCGGCCGCGGCCATCACTATCCGGTTGCAGTTGAGGGAGCGCTGAAGCTCAAAGAAATATCTTATGTGCATGCAGAGGCCTACGCCGCGGGAGAATTGAAACACGGACCCCTCGCATTGGTTGATGGAAGTATGCCAGTGGTCGTATTATGTCCTGAAAATAATTTGCTCGAGAAACTGTCTTCAAATATTGAAGAGGTAAAAGCAAGGCATGGGCAGGTTTACTTGTTAGCCGATCATGACATTAGCAGTCAAACTTGCAGAGGCGCAAAAAATACGATCGAATTCGAGGGTGGCGACAGCTTTATTTCTCCGATTATCTTCAATGTTCCTCTACAATTACTCGCTTATCATACGGCAGAATTTTTGGGGAAAAATGTGGATCAGCCTAGAAATCTGGCTAAATCTGTTACTGTCGAATAATTCTGCTTCGAATTTCCGCTGCCTTATCTTCGAATAAAGATGAAGCAGCGGAAATAGATTTATCACTTCGAAAATAACAGTGTTTGCCCAATCTGGAAGAAACAAATTGCCTGGTAAATCAGAGTGAAACTGATCTTTCTAGCAGCAATTTAGCCTGGGGTTTTTTTCGGATCAGTTGACTCTTCCAGCGGTTCCTCCACAGATTCCGCCGCCGCGGCACCGATCTCCTTGAACTCGTCTTCGCCAAGCTGCTCGTTTTTATCAAGTCCGGGAATGTGAACCATGACTTGCTTGCGTGCAAATGGAATGCCGGCCTCATCAAAGGCTTTTTGTACGCGCACGTATACTTCCTTACGAATCATAAACTGCTTGCCAGGTTTGGCCATAAATTTACCACGCACGACGATACCGTTGTCATCAACCTCGGCAACACCCTGGGATTTGAAGGGTTCGAGAAAGTCCTCCCCTAAGATGGGGTCTTGTAATAGATCGGCACCAATTCCTTTAAATATTTTCTTCACCTTGTTGATATCGGTGTCAAACGGCACTCGAAACCGCAGCTTCATAATGACCCAATCACGACTGAAGTTGGTTAGTTTGGGAATTTCACCGTAAGGGATAGTGTGCACCAGTCCTCGGTGGTGGCGTAATCGCAGTGATCTAAGTGAAATCTTTTCGACATTGCCCATGGTGCCGCCGACATCGATATATTCACCCACTCTGAATGCATCATCTGCCAGAAAAAAGAGACCGGAGACAATGTCCTTGACCAGTGTCTGTGCCCCAAAACCGATTGCCAGACCAACCACCCCAGCGCCAGCCAAAATGGGGCCGATATTTACTCCCCAATTATCTAGCAACATAATAATCGAAACGATCACGATCAAAACCTGTGCGGTCTTTTTGATAATGGGCAGCAATGTGGCCACACGAGATAGACCGACTCCGCCGATTTCCCCACCACCCCCGTCTTCGCCTTCTTCAGCATTACCTGCCTCGGCCGCCATCCAGTAGCCAATAAACGCGGAGACTAACTCCCAGGATATATAGGCAATCAAAACGATAAACAAAAATTCAACTAAAGTGCCTGCCGCTTTTGCCCCGAGCCCCGAATTGGCGAGATCCATCAAGTTCAACCCCCAAAGCGACGCGAGAGCATAAAACACGACACCAACAACAAGAACTCGACCTACGCGCAACAAACCCTGCTGCATGTTTCTTCTTGCCTTTCCTGCTGCTTCCGTTTCCTCTTCTGAAGTGGGAACGCCCTTGGCAACGAATAATGACACATTGGCATCGATACCCGGCCAGAGAAAAATAACGATAAAAGTGATGTAAACAGCCCCCGTGGAGTAGACCGCTACATCAGAGTTATTAACAACCAATTCGACCAGCAGGTATTTACTGAATATCAGTAAGATCGCGATTTTGGGCCAGTGGGCTGCAAACCAGCTCAAATCCTCGGGGACAACCTCTCCAATTGCCAGACTCACTCGTTTTTTATTCTCAATCAGAATTTCTGTTAGAGCCTCTCGGTTGTACCAGATGGTGAATGCAGGAACGATGTAGATCGAAATATTCATCCAGTAACCCAGGGTGCGCATATAGTTATAGCCGCCGTAGTCTTGATCTCCAACCTGGATAAACAAATAAAAGGTGTTATGCATTGCGACAATAAACAGTGCTGTCAACGAAAAGCTCACGGTAAGTGATTGCGCCCTTTCATCAGTAGTATTACAAATTCTGAGGTCGGGTCTTGAAGGTGCAAAAAAGAATCGACAAATAACAAAGGCGAGCAGTCCGGCAAAAACACCCCGAGTGAATATGGTGGCGAGCTGGTTCATTAATGTGCCATCAGCAATAAAGGTATTCACGGTGATCGCACTTGCCACTAGAAATGCCAGCACCCCTAAGATGTCATAGGACAATCTGGTGTAGAGGATTTTGAGAATGCCCCATAATTTAGTCGAAGATGCGTCAATGAGCTTTTGCTTCTTCTTGCGAAAAAATAGCGTGACCATTCTCTCGGCAGCAACACCCACTCCGATCGCTAAGAGAATGACGAGAAATGCCTTGCCAAATCCATCTTCTGTGGAGGCGCGAATCGTATGACCAATCTTCGAGAAGATGTCTGGGATATCACCAACATCACGGAGCGATTCCTTTGCATAGCCCCAATAGTTTTCAAAACGTTGTTCGATAACACCGATCGCACCAACCTCGCTAGCCGCTGCGTTTTCCCTGGATTCTGCGACCGCATCAAGGCGTTCGATCAACAACGCTCGCACAGCGTCATCACTCAAAGTAGAAACGAGATTTCTGACGTCCTCTTTGCTTTGTGGGTCGACAATTTCAACGGTTATCTCCTGTTTGTCGGTTTGCGTGACGGGGAGACCTTGAGCAGAAGCGGAGTTGAAGTGAAAGAGTGCACAGACAACAAATAGCACCAAAACCAACTGTTTACGACCTAGGTAGGAGAGGAGGGGGTAGGACATAGAGAAAAATGTTTATTGAGTAGGGTCAAAGTAGAACAGAAGGAGTATTCCGCAAATCAATACCCTAGGTAAATGGTTAATTGAAGTTCGCTGGTTATAGAAATGCTGGATAGACAGCTTAGCGAACAACTGGGGCGTATAGAGAAATTGGGAGAGATAGTTTTGATGAAATCCCGTCAGCATAAGGCGGATAATTCGCTTCAGTCTTGCTTCTCCAACTAGCAACTGCGGCAGGCTTACAGGGATAGGGTATCGAGTGAATGTATTGCATTTGATTTTGGTCTATATTTGGTTTAAATATGGGCGGGATGTTCGTGTGGGTGGCATCGCGAGTCGTTTATAAGTAGGCCAGGTAGCGATAGTAAAAAGGTAGGATATAGCTCCAAAGCGCCTGTACTGGCAGGCTGCCTTGATCAGAGTTGTCAACGCCTATGGTATCAAATCGGTCTATACGAAGTGCTTTCGCTGGCATTTGAATTTCTATACTATGGCAGGCCCGCTGAAAATATTAATGCGATATTCGTCGCTGACACCATAACCAGCACTAACAGGAGAAACCTTATGAAACGATCTAAAAATAAAACCGTCCGCGCGATGATGGTCGCCGGATGTGTCTCTCTGCTCTCTGCAACTGGCGTAGCCAAAGCAGCAGACAGTACTTCACCCATCGTCATTCCCATTCACAACTGGTCCAGCCAGATTGTGATGGCCTACGTACTCGGTGGTATGTTCGAAAAAATGGGTAACAACGTCGAGTACGTTCCCGCTGATTCCCAGGCTGTATACGAGTCGATTCGCAATGGTGACGTTACGATCTCTCACGAAGTTTGGCAGTCTACTTTTGGCAAGTCCTTTTACAATGCGATGGCCAAAGGCGGCGTAATTGATGCCGGAACACATTCTGCTACTACTCTGGAAGAGATGGGTGTACCAACTTGGGTGATCGAAAAAGACCTATGTCCTGGCTTACCTAATTGGGAAGCATTGAAAGATTGTCATGCTAATTTCACCACCCCAGACTCCGATGGCAAAGGCCGCTGGCTCGAAGGCCCACAGAGCTGGCACGGTGATCTCATGCCCGAACGTCTGGAAGCACTTGGTTTGGCCGACAAATGGACTGTGAAATTTGCTGGTGGTGCCGATGCATTGTGGACTGAGTTGGCATCTGCGAAGAAAGAAGGCCGAGGCACGGTTGTATTTAACTGGACGCCAAATTTCACTGATGCCGATGGTTTCACCTTCATCGAATTCCCACCTTATTATGAAGGCTGCCGAAAGTCAGATGGTGGTGATGGTAAATGTGGATCACCAAAAGGCTGGTTGAAGAAAGCAGCGAACTACAAGTTCCCGAAAACTCACCCGGCTGCATATACCGCGTTCTCCAAAGCGTCGTTCTCCACTCAACAGATTGGTCAAATGGCAGCGTTGGTGGATACTGACAAAATGGACCACAAAGATGCAGCGGCAAAATGGTTGGCAGACAACGAAGATCTCTGGATGCCTTGGACCAAGTAAAACTGCAGCAAAAAGTGTCGACCCGAAGCTGGGTTTAGCACTAGTTGCGAAAGCCCCCTGGCGTTGATTTGCACCAGGGGGTTTTTTTATCATTGCAACAGATAAAATATTAATCGCTGCAGAAATTGTGCTAGCGTTAAACCTCCTCCACAAAAAGAATAGTTATGTCCACATCCGCTGCAAATTCGAGTGACGCTTTAATTCGCTGTGATTCGGTTTACAAAATATTTGGTGACCAGGCCAAGAGCATGTTAGAGAGCAGCGGTGGTGTGGTGGATGCACAGAAGTTTCAGGAGGCAGGCTGTATTGTTGGCGTTAACAATGCCAATTTTGAGGTGCACCAGGGAGAGTTGCTCATCATTATGGGATTGTCAGGATCGGGAAAATCCACTTTGCTTCGGTGTATTTCCAGATTGACTGATGCAACTGCGGGAAACATATACATTGAAGGTGAAGACATCCTTCAAATGAATAATAAGCAACTGATTGAGTTGCGTCGGAACAAGATGGGCATGGTGTTTCAGAGCTTCGCCCTGCTGCCGCACAAGACAGTTTTGGAAAATATCGCCTTTCCCCTGCAGGTAAAGGGCGTTGGCACCAAAGAAAGTATTACCCGCGCAAAAGAGATGGTGGATTTGGTCAGCCTATCTGGTCGCGAAAATTATTTCCCGCGACAGCTATCCGGTGGTCAACAACAACGGGTTGGTATCGCACGCTCCTTGGCGATTGAGCCCGATATCTGGTTTTTGGATGAACCGTTTTCCGCCCTGGATCCGCTGATTCGCAAAGAGATGCAGGACGAATTTTTACGATTGCAGGGAGTATTGAGTAAAACTATTCTGTTTGTGACACATGATTTTGACGAAGCACTCAGGCTAGCCGATCGTATTGCGATTATGAAAGATGGTGTGATTGAACAACTGGACACTCCAGCGAATATAGTATTGAACCCTGCGACGGAATACGTAAGAAATTTCACAGAAGAGGTTCCAAGAGAAAAGGTGCTGAAAATTGATTCGGTTATGGATCCTTACGATCCTTCTGAAGAGATCAGTGACCTGAAAGTGCCACAGGATGCGATCATTGAAACCGTGGCTGAGGCGGTGCTCACTGCAGGCAAACCGGTTGGTGTGGTCAATCAGGCTGGTGAGATAGTGGGTGCATTACACGCTTCAAAAATTATCAGCATTTTGTTTGGTGGCCATGCAAATACGCCTGATCAGCAAAATTCATGATTGAAGCGCTCAAACAAAAAAAGTACCTGCAGTTTATTTTACTGCTGATCATTTTCGTAGTGCTATGCATGGTCATCGCACCCTCTGATTCAAACTACCTGTGGCGGTTGCCGCCTTTAATCAAAGATCTGCCTCTTGCTATTAATGATTCGGTGGACTTTGCGATGTTTGAATGGATGCCAATCGAAGTCTACGACCCTGAAATTGAAGAGTTTGAGCAGAAACCTCTACTAAAAGAGGTGACCCGTGTGTCTTCGGGTTTTATTCTTTTTATGATCGAATTGATTCGTGAGATTCTCCTTGGTGGCGTCAAGACAATCGTGGCGTTTATGGGTTGGGACTGGGCAACAGATAATCAGTGGGCAAGGTGGCCAGCACTTCCATGGACGATCGTTGCAGGTGGGGCGGCGATTCTGGGGTATGCGTTGAATGGGTTCAGGCTGGCTTTGTTTGTCGGGCTGGCATTTACATATATCGCTGTTTTTGGTCAATGGGAGCCATCTATGCAAACCCTTTCGTTTGTATTGATCGCTGCTCCAGTCTCGGTATTCCTCGGTTTGGTGCTTGGTGTCTGGGCGTTTAGGAGTCGATTGGTGGAGTCGATTCTGAACCCGCTGCTAAACATGGCTCAAATCGTGCCGCACTTCTCCTACCTGATTCCAGTAATGGTGTTCTTTGGAATTGGCGATCATGCAGGAGCGATTGCGACGATTATTTTCGCGACACCACCGATGGTACGTTTGACATTGCTCGGCTTAAAAAAAGTACCGCCCGAAGTGGGGGAGGCAGGGTTAATGGGCGGCTGCAACAATTGGCAGCTGTTGACCAAGGTGCTTATTCCCACAGCTAGAAGAGACATCCTGATCGGTGTTAACCAGGTCATCATGCAGTGTCTGGCAATGGTGGTCATTGCATCGCTCATTGGCGCGAAAGGTCTGGGCAATGATTTGCTCATCGCATTGAACAGACTGCGTATCGGGCTCGCATTAGAGATTGGGGTCTGCATTGTGCTGATCGCGATTGTGCTCGACAGGTTATCCCTGGCCTGGGCAAACAAGCAAACAGATTATTTTGCAGACCTATCATTTAAACAACGACACAAATACTCGCTTATGTTCGGAGCGGTGTTTGTTGGAGGAGTAATTCTTGCAGGCATTGGGTCATTAATTTTTAAAGAGGGGTTTAACTACCTCTATCTAATTCCCCATAACAAGGGCATTACCACAGAAAATTTCTGGCAAGCCGGGGTGGACTGGATTTGGGATACGTTTTTTTATTCGCTGAAGAGTTTTAACGAATGGCTGATTGTTGAAGTTCTCCTGCCGGTGAAGAACGCGTATCTGTCGATGCCGGTTGCGGCAACTTTCGTGCTGACCATGGGAATTGGCTATATCGTCGGCGGTATCCGTTCGGCCTTGATCATTGGCGGCTTGTTACTCTTCATCGCTCTCACGGAATGGTGGGACAGGGCCTTGATTACCTCTTATCTTGTTACCGTGAGCGTCATGATTTCAATGACTCTAGGGATTGTGGTTGGAACATTGTGTGCACAACATCCAAAATCCAGTCGGTTCATTTTGACCTATTGCGATACTTTCCAGACGTTCCCCTCATTCATCTACTTGATACCAGTGATGATGTTATTTGGTGTGACAGATACATCTGTTCTCATTGCGATTGTGGTGTATGCAACCATTCCGGCTCTGCGCTATACCGTGGAGGGTTTGCATGCGGTGCCGGAATCACTTCATGAGGCGGGCTCAATGTCTGGCGTAAATCGATTGCAACGCTGGTTGTCTATCGAGCTGCCGGTCTCCTTTCCCCATATGGCCCTCGGGGTCAATCAAACTGTAGTGTTTGCGTTATCAATGGTCATCATTGGCGCCATGATAGGAACCGATGATCTTGGTCAACTTATTCTCGGCGCGCTTTCCGAGAAAAACGGGGTGGGTAACGGCCTGGTGCTCGGTCTTTGCGTAGCGTTTATTGGACTGGCCATTGATCAGGTGATTCGAACCTGGGCAAATCAGAGAAAGGAAGCTTTGGGTCTCGAGTAAAGGGTTTTCACTAGTCAATCTCGATATCCGACTCGACCTTTCTAATATCGCAATCCAGGTATGCGAACATCATACTTAATCTTGGCAATTTTTACTGCAGTATCGGCTCACCCCAGGTTGACCGGACGTTGTTCATCCTCGATGGTTGAAAAAACCCATTCAGAAAATGCTTTGACGTCTGGTCGATGTTGATTGTCTTGGGTAATTGCCAGGTCATATCCTATATCGGTCGCCACTTTTTCCTGAAATGGGCAGACCAATAAACCCGATTCAATCGGTTCTCTTAGGATCGGCCAACTCGCGAGCAGCATACCCTGGCCAGCAACTGCTGCCTGCACCGCAAGTCCATAGTCGCTGAAAATAATGCCGCCTTTGGTTGCAATACCCTCCACGCCAACATGGGTTAGCCAACGATCCCAGGCAAACCATCTTTTGGTTTCACGCACCCAGTCGAGATGTGACATGTCCCAATGGATCAATGGAACATGTTTCAGATCCTGGAGATCGGTAATAACGGGAGATTTGGATATCAGCGCAGGACTGCAAGCCGGAAAAATCAGATCATCAAAAAGGCGGTGTGCGATCAGAGAACCGTGATTTTCTACTCCGTAGCGAATGGCAATGTCGACAGCTTCACGGCTGAGATCGACAATGTTTTGTGTAGAGTCGATCAAGACGCTGATTTCAGGATGGCGTTGTCGAAACTGCTCAAGCTTCGGAACGAGCCATGCCGTGGCGAATGATGTTTCCACCGTAACAATGAGCCGATTCCTTGGTCGTTGCCCTCGCATCGTTTCTACTGAAGCCGCTAACTTTTCCATCCCAAGGGTAAGGTCAGCGCAACTTGCCTCACCCCGAGCCGTCAGTTTCAATCCTTTGCCGGCGCGTTCAATCAGCTTTATGCCAATGGTATCTTCTAGTTTACTGACCAATTGTTTTACTGCAGCAGGTGTAACGTTAAGCTCTTTCGCCGCAGCGTGGTAATTGAGATGTCTGGAGACAACCTCAAACGCTCGAAGCGAGTTTAAAGAAGGAAATTGCTGCAACATAAAATTAATAATAACTAAATTATTGTTTAGAACATCTCAATTTTTATTTCCGAAAATTCAATGTATATTGGAATTTTGGATTAGCTTCCAAATCGAGAAACACAGTTTTTATTTAGTTTAATTAAATACTACTCTGTCTTCTTAAAGCAAATAATCATCGAGGAGAGAATAATGCGTTCGAGTGACGGCAAAACGAGAGATCTGGTAACGAGTATGCCTGGTGCTGGTTGGGATTATTCCCTTAACCGACATCCCTATCACGAGATTGAACGACCAAAAGGACCGCATTACTGTGTTTATAACCGCAGACATATGGCATGTTGTTTTGATGATCACACTACGGAGGATGGTTACTGGCGACTACGCCGAGAAGCTGCGGTATTAAATACCGGTGAATATCCTTTGCAATTTGAGGGTCCTGATGCCGAGAAACTACTGAATAAGTTGTTTACCAAAGACATGACCAGGGTCAAGGTTAATCGATGTGCGTATGGGATAGCCTGTTACGAGGATGGGGGATTACTGGTAGATGGAATCGTGTTGCGTCTAGCGGAAGATAAATTCTGGTACGCCCAGGCGGATGGTGATTTTTACAGTTGGGCGCGCGCACATGGCCATGGATTAGATGTTGCGATCACCGACCCGGATGTATTTGTGTCACAAGTGCAGGGGCCTAATGCATTAAAAATTCTGGAAGCAGCGAGCGATAAAGGAATGCCTGAGCCATTTGGTTATTTTGCAGTAGCTCGGGTGTTGCTAGGCGGCCAGGAAGTGGTGATTACCCGCACGGGATATACCAATGAACTGGGTTGGGAGTTCTACACAGAGCCCCACCATGATGCAGAAGCGTTATGGGCTCATCTTGACGTTGCTGGAAAACCCTTTGGCATGGAGATCTTTGGTCTGGACGCAATGAATATACGACGGATCGAAGCGGGCATACTCAACGCTGGCTCAGATTTTAATATCAAGACCACACCGTATGATGTGAACCTTGGCCGCTTTGTGGATGAGGACAAGGATGACTTTATCGGCAAAGCCGCGCTGGCGAACGCGTCAAGACAACCGAAGTTGCATGGTATTAAGTGCCCTGGGGGAGAGCCATTGATATCCGCAGCCGTCAAGGTCCAGGGTAAAACCGCCGGAACGGTTACAGCTGGGGCGATGTCACCGTATCTGGGTTTTGGAGTCGGCTATGCGTTGATGGACGATATTATCCACGGCCCTGGGACTACAATCGAAGTGGGTTGCAAAGATGGGTCCCTGCAAAGAGCAGAGCTGGTAGAGCTTCCCTTTTATGATAAGCAGGCAGAAATACCCCGAGGAAAACGTGTGGATATTCCAGATCGCACCGTATAAAACGCATGTAAGTCGATTTGTACTCACATTGAGATCACAAAAGTGTCGGATAAAAACGATTTCAAACTGTGTCGTCACCCGCTAACATGGGATGTTCAACCTGGATGAGCCTATTCGGGGCGACACAACCTACGTTTTGACTCACTCGCAATGGCGATCATCGTTTATACCGATTTGGATGGCTCCCTTCTGGACCATGACAGCTATCAACTAAATGCGGCTTCGGAATATCTGAAAGCACTAGAAGCAAACGGCATTCGAGTTATTTTCGTTACTAGCAAGACCAGGTCGGAAGTGGAGCAGCTCCGAAAGGAGCTCAATCATTTCCAACCGTTTGTGGTCGAAAATGGTGCGGCGGCTTACCTACCTGTTGAAAACGCTCATGCCCCGAAAGAGACACTGGCTGAACAAAGTGGATACTATGTGAAACCTTTTGGCAGCAAGCGAGTACAGTGGTTAGAGCTACTCGAAAAAGCTAAATCGCATTTCCCGGGATGTTTTAAAGGGTTTATAGACTACAAGGTCGAGGAAATAGCGAAGCTCACGGGGCTGAGCCTGGATCAAGCGCGTTCGGCGACGAACCGGGAATTCACCGAGCCCGTCTCCTGGACCGGGGATGAGAAGCGGCTCACAGACTTCATTGGGTTTATGTCTCAAAATGGTGCAAGTGTTGTGAGAGGTGGGAGGTTTTTGCATATCAGCGACGGCTCGACTAAAGGAGCAGCAGTCAGATGGTTAAGTCAGTACTATGCTCAAACAGAATCCGTTCAAACTGTGGCTGTCGGTGACAGCGAAAATGATATCTCCATGCTCGAGATCGCTGATCATGCTGTGGTGGTTCACAACCCAAAGGGCAATACAATCAAGATAAGTCAGCGTGCAGGTAAAGAGATCGTCTACACTAACCAGCCAGCACCGGAAGGTTGGGTTGAGGGTGTCTCACATCTAATTGAAAAGCTGGAAACGGGTGACGCTTAATCATTTTTTATTCGCAGGAGTATGTCAGATTTTCATCAAAACGGAGTAGTAACTACTCTTCACAACTTGGGCAATCGTTCGCTTCATGAGTTAGAGACAGAGCTTGAAAATTTTGGTAGACAGCAACAGCTCGCCCTCATACTCCCCTCACTGTTCTCCGAGCTGGGCACTAAAGCATTGCCCAGTATCGTGAATGAACTCAAGGAGGTGCCGTACTTATCGCAAATCGTCATTGGTCTAGATAGAGCGAACGAGGTTGAGTATCGAGAGGCGCTTAAGTTTTTCGACGTATTGCCGCAAGACCATCAGGTTCTGTGGAATGACGGACCAAGATTGAAAGCGCTAGATCAAGATTTGCAGGCATTGGGACTCGCACCTGAAGAGATGGGAAAGGGGCGCAACGTCTGGTATTGCATTGGCTATATTCTGGCATCTGGTCGCGCAGAAGCGATTGCGTTACATGATTGCGATATCTTGACTTATCGACGGGATCTGCTCGCAAGACTCATCTACCCAGTCGCGAACCCCAGCTTTAGTTATGTATTTTGCAAAGGTTACTATGCTCGGTATGCCAAAGGAAAACTGAATGGTCGGGTGAGTCGTCTGTTTGTGACTCCGCTAATTCGATCCCTAAAACAACTTTGCGGCTCCAGTGATTATCTGGAGTTTATGGATAGTTTTCGTTATCCCCTCGCTGGGGAGTTTTCCCTCAAGCGAAACGTTTTGTTTGATCTTAGGATACCCAGCGACTGGGGGCTGGAAGTTGGTGTTTTGTCTGAGATGCACAGAAACTATGCACACAACCGCATTTGCCAGGTTGATATTGCTGATGCTTATGATCATAAACATCAGGATATTTCGCTGCAAAGCAAAGAGACTGGATTGTCGAAAATGTCTCTTGATATCGCAAAAGCAGTATTCAGAAAAATGGCGACGCAGGGTACGGTGTTCTCTCAAGAATCATTTCGCACTCTTAAAGCAACCTATTTTCGTATTGCCTTGGACTTTGTCGAAACCTATGGAAATGATGCCAGAATGAATGGCTTGGATCATGATGTTCATGCTGAGGAAAAAGCAATTGAAATGTTTGCAGAAAATTTAATGGAAGCGGGTAGACATTATTTAGAAAACCCGATGGAAACGCCTTTTATTCCAAGTTGGAGTCGGGTAGTTAGTGCGATGCCGGATGTTCTCTCAAGACTGAAAGATGCGGTGGAACAAGACAACAAAATGTACTCACCATAATCAGTGGATAGCCCTTTATACAATATCAAACAACGTTTAGCTCAACATTTAGAAGCGATATACGAAGAGGTTGACGGCGTTTCCAATTATGGGACGCTGGCAGATTCGCTGTTGGAGGAAATGGGTTTATCACCGCAGACGGTAGAGCCCGACATGCATCGCAATCATTGGGATCAGGAAGACATTGTGCTGATCACCTACGGCGACAGCATCCTGAAAGAGGACGAGTTTCCGTTGGTGACGTTGCGTCAGTTTTTAAATAAGTATTGCAGAGATTGTGTTACCGCGGTGCATATTTTGCCCTTTTTCGAATTTAGTTCTGACGATGGATTTGCCGTTATTAACTATGCTTCGGTGAATCAGTCGCTCGGCGAATGGAAAGATATCGCCAGTATTGCCAAAGAATATGATTTGATGAGTGATCTGGTAATCAATCACTGCTCGAGTCGAAGCGTATGGTTTGAAAACTTCAAGCAGGGAAAGCATCCAGGCGCAGACTACTTTTTTACCGCCACACCTGAAGATGATATGGGCGGTGTTGTAAGACCCCGAACCAATCCGCTATTAAAAGAAGTAGACACATCTCAGGGAGTTAAGTATGTCTGGTGTACGTTTGGACATGATCAGGTTGACTTTGACTTTCGCAATCCGGCGGTGTTATTGGAGTTCGTCAGAATTATTCGTCTCTATCTGGATTACGGTGTGCGAATCTTTCGTTTGGATGCTGTGGCATTTTTATGGAAAAAACTGGGCACAAGCTGTCTCAATCTTGAGCAAACTCACGAGATCGTGAAACTAATGAGGACATTGATCAGCAGCGTAAAAAGTGACGCACTGATCATCACTGAAACGAATATTCCCAATAGAGAGAACCTCGCCTATTTCGGCAATGGCAATGAAGCGCACTGCGTTTACAATTTTTCTTTGCCTCCTCTATTGCTCAACACCTTGTTAACCGGAAATTCAGCACATCTAAAAGAGTGGATGATGAGTATGCCTCCAGCACAAGACGGCACATCCTATTTCAACTTTATTGCTTCTCACGATGGTATCGGGTTGCGTCCTGCAGAGGGCTTGCTGAGTGACGAAGAGCTTGGCGCGCTCACCAAATCGATGCGAGAGTTTGGCGGACGCATATCATGGCGAGATGATTCGGCTGGAAAGCCCAAGCCTTACGAGATTAATATTTCCTTGTTTGACGCATTACAAGGCACGGTAAACGGCAAAGACAATCTCGGAATTCAGCGATTCTTGTGCGCACATGCCATTCTAATGGGGCTGGAAGGAATTCCCGGGTTATATATTCATAGTCTGTTGGGCACAGGGAACGATTATCAAAGAGTAGAAAATGCGGGTCATAACAGAGCCATTAATCGCCATCAATGGAACTGGGAAATCTTGATCGAAAAATTGCAGCAACCAGAGTCATCGCATGCGGTGGTTTTTTCAGAGTTATCGCGAATTCTGAGTATTCGGAAACGACAACCAGCGTTTCACCCTAATGCGACCCAGTTTACCCTTCACCTTGGCAATCAGATATTTGGTTTTTGGCGGCAAAGCATTGATAGAACGCAAAGCATATTCTGTATTAGCAATATTTCTGATCAACCAGTTTCACTCGCACTTTCTGATATCAATTTGATATGCACAGACAGCTGGGTGGATTTGATTTCTAACTCCGAGATGGCTGATTTAGGTGGGCTGTTGGAATTATTGCCTTATCAGACTCTTTGGGCGACCAACAAGAGGTACAATTAATCGCTGACATGTCGTAAGAAAAACAACTCTTGGGGAAGCTACGCTTATTGTCCGTCTAATGAAATACAAACTCTATCTCTTCGTCTTGCTTTTAGCCGCTGGCGTTCAAGCAACTTTTGTTTCGATGGCGCAACAAGGTAGTAGTTTATTGTTGACCGTCCCGGCGATTGTTGCAGCGAGTAATCGCCTACCGAAAATACCGCAACCTCCTGGCGGATTTTGTCCGATACCAACACAAGGTAGAGCTGAAAACATCAGCAACCCTGATCATGTAATTGGCAACGGTACACCGCAAAGTTGTACCAGCGCTGCGGTGGTCAATGCGGTTGCCCAGGGTGGTGTGATTACCTTTAACTGCGGCGCGGCGCCTGTCGAGATACAGATGCAGCAAACTGCAAAGGTGTTTAACAATACCGGCCCCAGGATTGTGATTGATGGAGGAAACAAGGTGACGTTGAGTGGCGCCGGACAGCGCCGTATTCTGTATATGAACACCTGCGATCAAAATCAGGTGTGGACGACACCACATTGTCAAAATCAGGATCACCCGCAACTGACGGTGCAAAATCTTAAGTTTAGAAATGGAAATTCGAAGGCAGAAACACAATACGATGGAGGTGGCGCAATCTGGGTGAGAGGTGGTCGTTTTAAAATCGTCAACTCAGTGTTTGAAAACAACGTTTGTGCCGATGTTGGACCAGATGTAGGAGGTGCTGCTGTTCGGGTATTCAGTCAATTTAATACCCTCCCCGTGTATGTCGTGAACAGTGTTTTTGGAGGAGACTCTGGAAAGGGAAATGTTTGTTCAAATGGTGGAGGGCTAAGTAGTATTGGCGTGTCGTTCTCTGTATTCAATTCTCATTTTAGTCACAATAGGGCGATTGGCACTGGCGCAAACCCCAACCGACCAGGTACGCCGGGCGGGGGAAGTGGTGGAGCAATCTACAATGACGGGAATAATTTTAACCTGAAGTTGTGCGGTACTACGATCACCGACAATTCGGCGAAAGAGGGAGGTGGTGCGATCTTTTTTGTCAGCAACAATCGTACCGGCCGACTTTCTCTAGAGAACGCAAGTTTATCGCGAAATCCAAGTAGCGGCTTTGAAACCAGAGGACTACCCGGGATTTTCTATCTGGGCAATGGTCAACCTAGTGTTCTGAATTCGATTTTACAGTAGCAGATATTATTCTATGCGGGTTATTGTAAAGAGACACCTATAGAGGTTGGGGTAACACAGGTAACGAACCCCTTCTTGTCTCGTTACCTGCACTTGGTTGTGTCGTTAAGTGTTTAGCTGCATCGGAATAAGTCTACTTAAGCACTGCACTTGCCCGAAGCACCCTGAACGGTGGATACCGATGTCACCTGTCCGCTCTCTGTTTTCCGGAAAGTGGTATAAGTACCGTCTGCATGCTGCCATACTGCGTAACAGCGTTCTTTCCCTTCGTGGTTGATTGAGCACATCTTATTTTTCTTGAAGAACCATTTGCTTTTGTAGAATGGTTTGTTATCTGACGAAGCGTACCTGCTGCCATCAGCGCAGGCGTGAGTGACGAATGTACCGGATTGATTTCCTCCAGCACCTTTGTATTGCCACTCTCCCGCATTAATCTGGTTTTTGGTGAGATATTTTTCAATCTGTGCGGGAGTGAGCCGCAATGGACCAGGATTAGGTGACTGAATTTGCCAGACTTCGCTGAGTGCAACACCGTCCTTATAAAATTGGTAGTCATTTCCACTAATGGGAACGATATGCCAACAGGCGCTGCCGGAGTCCCATTTTTCGCACCATTGATCTCCTCGAATTTTCCAGCTAATTTTATATGAGGAAGGAGAGTCGCCAGGTGGATTCCATGTTCCTTCTGTCTTTCCTTTATTACTCCGTTTTGGAATTTTTGGGTAGGTTTGCGAGAAAGTCGCACCATTGGTACTGGTAGAGTTACCTGACAGCGTCGCTTCGGACATCAGACTAAGTAGCTCATACGATGTCAGCGCGCCTTCAGGTGTGGGGGAGGGGGGTGTTTCTGTGGTTGCGCAACCCGTTGCGAATACTGCTGCCAGTAGAGTAGGGGTTAATTTTGATAACATGGTGTCTAGCCTCCGATCATAAGTCATTAACAAAACCGGGCTTGATTGCGCCGGGATTTCTAAGGCTATATTTTGTTGTTGCGCTTCGCTGTGGAGAAAACCACAAATAAGTTCTTGGCGGACTTCAACCTTAAGGTGAACTAGTTCATAGAGAGGTCAGGGGCTGACACTATTGCGACCCGTTGTTGTGAGTGGTCTATTCGATTACGCTGGTTCGTCAATCAACGACTGGATGCTTGTTTCAATTTCCTTGGCTTTCTCGGTATTAGCATGAGTTTCACCAACAAATTTTTTACGAATATTCCCTTTCTTGTCGATGAGATAGTAGCTGGGCCAATATCGATTGTTCATGGCCTTCCAATATCGGAAATCATTATCCATGACAGTAGGATGTTTGAGATTAAACTCTAGAATCTTTTCTTCGATATTTTTGCGTACTTTTTCGTGTTCGAATTCAGGAGTATGCACCCCGATAATGATAAATTCGTCGCTTTCAAACCGAGCTTCCATTTCATTCATCCACGGGAAGGAGCGATAGCAATTCCAGCAGTCGAAGGTCCAGAAGTCCAGCATCACGACTTTACCTTGGAGCGATGCCATCGTAAGCGGTTCTGAGTTCAACCAGAGTTCCGGACTGGTTTGGTGAAATTCCGGGGCCTTAACATAACTGGTAGATTGCGCGTTGGCCAACCAGCTTTCACTGACGGCTTTGGATATGACAACCGCACTGATCGCCGTCAACGCCAATATTAAAATCGCATTTCTTGAAAGCGTAAGCATGAAAGAACTCTCCCTCTGATCAGAAACTGTTTCACAAATTATCTGGACGGTACCTAACTAAAACTGTCCTTGCACTGGCAGAGCAACCTCTTTGTTTCACAGCACAATTCCAATTTTAGTCTCACTAGATTGGAATAAGTTCCAGCCAGAATTGATCCTAGCTGTGACGTTGCAGGGAAAAGCTCATCGCGGGTGCGCTATATATGTGCTATTCGATGTCTTGATACCGTGTCTGCAACTGTGTTGCGCAGAGATCTTCAATTGAGTGCATTGGCAGATCATTCTCATTCAGCAGATTAACCTGAGAGGGTATTCGCTATTAGGTCGTAGGCGAATTTGCCGGCACAGAACAACAGTTGGTGCTGCGGGTAGTTAGGTTCTGTTTCCGCTAGTTTAAATCGGGCTGACTTCGTTAAAACATCGCTCGATAATCTGCATTCCAGATTCCAGCTGATCGTCCGTCACCGTTAGGGGCACTAATAGACGAATCACATTGCCATAGGTACCACAGGAAAGAAGTATCACTCCTTGTTCGCGCGCAGCGGCAACGATCTTTGCGGTTGTATCTGCATCGGGCTGGGTATGTTCTGTATCTTTGAATAGTTCGATGGCTACCATCGCACCTAGACCGCGGACTTCTCCAATCGACTTGCAAGATTCAGCGACAGATCGCATCTGGCTCATCATCTTTTCGCCGATTGATTGAGATCGCGCAAGCAGGTTTTCTTCTTCAAAAACTTCGATTACCGCAAGTGCAGCTGCGCAAGCTATCGGGCTACCTCCATAGGTGCCGCCCAAACCACCTGGTCCAATAGCATCCACCATTTCAGCGCGGCCCGTTATGCCTGAGAGAGGAAACCCACCTGCAATAGATTTGGCAAAAGTTGTAATGTCAGCAGCAACACCCATTTGTTCCAAGGCGAAAAAAGTGCCGGTTCGCCCTGCACCAGTTTGTACTTCATCGGCAATCAAGACAATTCCGTGCTGATCGCATAACGCCCGCAGACGCTGCATAAATGAAGGTGATGCGACATAAAATCCGCCTTCGCCCTGAACCGGTTCAAGCAGAATCGCGGCGACATCCTCCGGTGCTGCGTCGTTTTTGAAGATGCGTTCAATGGAATGAATAGCGTCGTCTTCGCTGATACCGTGCATGGCACAGGGATACTCAGCACGAAACACATCGGCAGTCATCAAGCCCATACCAGTGCTATATGGTGCGACCTTGCCGGTGAGTGCAAGAGTTGCCATCGTCCTGCCATGATAGCCCGACGTAAATGCGATCACGCCAGTACGACCAGTGTGCGCTCTGGCGATCTTCACAGCGTTTTCAACCGCCTCTGAACCCGAGGTAAACAATGCGGTCTTCTTTTCAAAATCTCCCGGCACAAGATGATTGAGTTTTTCGCAAACTGAAACATAACCCTCGTATCCGAGAACCATAAAACAGGTATGCGAAAAAGCATCTAGCTGCTCGATGACTGCCTGTTTGACTTTGGGGTGCATATGTCCGGTGTTTAACACTGCAATGCCGCCACTGAAATCAAGATACTCGCGCCCCTCCACGTCCCAGACGGTAGAGTTTTCTGCTCGTTCGGCGAATACTGGGTGAATGGCACCAACACCTCTGGCTACAGCCTTGCTTCGGCGCTCCATCATGGCTTCGTTGGTGGTTTTGATATCAGCTATCTGGCTGATTGTTGCGGCTGAATTTTTCATGGGCATTTCTTCTATTCGTAAACTGGTAACTTCTGGTAGCTAACCAGTGGTTGAAAAATTGGCATAGGTGGCCGTCTTGGCATTCTGCGGTGTTGCCATAGGTATGAAATCTGACCGATCATCATACTCCGGTGCAACCGGGTATTGCCACTGAATGATCTCTTCGATTTTTTCCGCTACATCCAACACTTCTAAATCAGTTCCTGGCGCACCCAAAATCTGTAGTGAAACCGGTAATCCGCTTTCACCGAGCCCCATCGGGATGCAGCAGCTAGGCATTCCGACGAGATTTGCATCATAAAGAAACCCTGCCCAATCAAGCCACGGGTATGTGATTTCGGTATCTGCAATCGTTTGTGGGAACAGCTCGGTGTGATCAAAGGCCTCGCAACCAAGTGTTGGCGTGATCAGAATATTGGATCTGTGACGCTGAAAAAGCTCGATATAGGCGTCGTAAATGGCGGTGCGATGAGATTGTGCATCTTGCAGCTCAGGGTGAGAGAATGAACTGCCAAACGCAATGAATTCTTCTGCGTATTTGCCGATAACGCCAGGGTCTTTATAGAGATCGCTGTCAGGATTTCCCTTATGTTGCCACATGTCCTCGGTCGCAATGGTTGCCCAGGTCACAACCGAAGAGGGAAGGCCAGGATTACCTGCTACCGTAGTGAAAGCGGAGGAGGAAATTTTTTCAACGACGTCTCGAAAAATAAAACGTACGGTAGAGTCTACTGGCGCGAATCCCAGGTCTTCGGAAATAATAACTTTACGTGTGTGGGTAGGCTTCAGGTTTTTCAGGTCGAATGTATTTTCCGCATTCGCAATAATTGAAAACATCAGACGTGCGTCGGCAACAGAACGGCACATCGGGCCATAGGCAACCAGGGAGTCCCAAGTCGTGAACCCGGGTCGCCTGGTGACCGCTCCATGAGTTGGTTTAAAGCCAACAATACCGCAAAACGCAGCGGGTATTCGAATTGAGCCGCCGCCATCGCCGCCCAAAGAAAGACTTCCTGCGCCCGCCGCAATACTGGCTGCCGCACCACCGGAAGAGCCACCTGGTGTTTTAGCGACATCCCAGGGGTTCAGTGTCGGACCATAAAGCGGCGAGTTGTTGGTTCCGCTTAAGCAAAATTCCGGACAAGTGGTTTTGGCGAAAATGATTGCTCCGGCATCCTCTAGCTGCTGGATTGCTGTACAAGTTTCCTGCGGTACAAAATCCTCTAAAGTGGGGGAGCCATTAGCGCAGCGAACCCCTGCCAGCCATTGCGAATCTTTCACGGAAACCGGTAAGCCGCAAAGCGAACCGCCCTTACCCTTTTTAAGCAACTTGTCCGCTTTCTGCGCCGCTGCCCTCGCACGATCGAATAGGGTGAGAGCGAATGGATTGATCCGCACGCTTAGCGTCTCGCATCGACTGATGGTTTGCTCCAACAATTCGGATGCTGAAATTGTGCGCTCCTTCAACGCGCAGATTTGTTCAGAAGCAGTTTTGCTTAGCCAGTTGCTCATAGTTGTTCTCCACCATCCCGATTGGGGGCGTCCACGATTTTAGTTTTGCTGTTGTTGTGAGTTTTTACACTATGAATCATAATGTAGGGATAATTCTCTATTTAGTCAACAGTATGGATCAAGATGTCGCATTGGGTATCGCTGGCTCGATTACCCAAGCCGATTTAGCGCCACTGAGAGAGGCTGGTCGCCTGGGAGAATATGCCGTGGTCTATCGAGTTGTAAGGTTGCATCAAAGTGGGGGATATGGTGATCAGGATCGTCATCCGTTCTCCTGGGCTATCGCAATTTATGTTGATGAACAGCTATATCGAATCTTCAGTGCCCGGGGCGCAGGCCGAGAGTGGCAAAGCCTGGATCGTGTGAGCGACTGGTTACGTCAGCAGGGTTTTTGGTATTGGTGGACGCGAAACGATCTGGAAGTGCTCGGAGACGCGCTGTTTGAACACGAACCCGAATTTCCGGCGACGAGTTTGTCTTGAAAGAATCTTGAATCCGATTATTTGCTAGAACTGAGGAGCCGCGTAATCAACCGGTTGCACCACTCTGGATTCGTAGTTCACGGTAACGGATAAATCAGGAAAATAATGCATATCAAAGGTCCATTGGTGGGCGGGCCAGAGATACGCAACAGAGCAAGTTTCGGGTCGATACACCGCGGTGTACAGCGTGCCAAAGCCGCGGTCGTGAGAGACATTATAAATCGGTGAACGTAGGAACCCTGCAACCAATCCGTCTACGGTTTCATCAGTGTCTGCGAGAATTGCTTGCGCAGCAGACTGGCGTTCCAGGGTCGCGGTTGCCCAGGCATGCCTGGGCCATTCAATCTTTGACTGATGGTTGGTTGCTATCGGTACTTGGCGAACCACGGGTAGGCGATCTGGCGTGACATACACCGTCGCAAATCGTTGCTTTCGATCAACCACTGTTATGTTGTAAGACATATGGGTGGGAACGCGTTTGAGCACCTCAATCGCCTCCTCCGTGTTGCTGCAAAACTCAAGTACGTATCGCAATATGATAGGAATGCCGAAGCCGGCTCCAACATCTATGCGGCCCCCAAATGCGAGAGAAACTGCCAGACCATCGTCGTTAATTCCATCCAACACGCCCCAGAGACCATCGGTCATGGCAATCACAGAGCGATCATTCCATCTGGTTTTCAGAATCACACCATCCAGTCTTGCGGCACTGTAATCATAATTTCGGACCAACACAGGTTCTTCCCCTGTCCAAACAGCCTGGGTACAACCTGATAGATAGGCGGGTGGACAATAGAGCGAGAGCAGCCGAGACGCCATATCACCGCCCCCCGCGAGTTCTACCAGGCGTTCGTAGGTTGGCAGGAGCTCAGGCATATGATCCTGAATTGCCTTGATACATTTTGTATAGCTTGGCCGCTTGGCATCTCCTTGAGAGAGAAACCATTTTTGATAGGCGGGCCAGCTTTGATTAAAAAACGCAGTCCACTTCAGATCGTCGGAATCGTTGGCAATAGAGTAAAAGGTTTTTTGTTCACTATCTGGCACGAACGCGGTGGCCTATAGAATTTTAAACGCATCTTCTTTCAGATGAACTGGCGGCGT
Organism: Acidiferrobacterales bacterium; assembly: GCA_019633985.1. Taxonomy (GTDB): domain Bacteria; phylum Pseudomonadota; class Gammaproteobacteria; order Arenicellales; family Poriferihabitantaceae; genus VYFG01. Next base: position 44,221 of record JAHQWE010000017.1, read on the forward strand.
AGCAGGGTTATCCGCTTCGTCAAGCGATACCCCTTTGTAGCTGCCCACAATGCCGTCGATCCACGCTTTGGCTCGCTCGTTCAGCTCGAAGTCGTCGGTCATTAGTCTGCCTCGAGTAATCAATATCCCAAGATCCGCCCCTTTATAGCGATAGTCTCCCTTTCCACTAATGCGCAAATAGAACCCATGGCTCTCGTCTTCTACCGCCCGCCGATGATAATCAAAACGCACAAATTCAACAGAGTTGTTTTCCTGGAGCTTCCAGATTCCGGACTCAGGCGCCTCGGTAATATAATCAATACTGTCATCGACGTGTTTGATAACAAGCTGGCTCCAGCTATCAATATTGTCCGGGTCGGACCATCTTTCGTTGAGCTCATCGATATCAATATCGAACGGCACATCGGAAAACTCCAGTAAATGGAACAGGAATAGAGGCGCATCCGCATGGGCAAATGCGGCATGATTAGTCATCGAACTTGCGCCGGTAACGCGAGGATTGAGTTCACCCAGATAGAGTTCATCATTATCGAGATCGATCAGAAAATCGAGTTCGAAGTATCCCCGATATCCTTCTTCGCGCAGTGACTCGCCAAAATCTCGTGTATAGCGTTTTGCCTTCTCGCGAATTTCTGGTGTGAAGGAGTCGGCGAAAATTTCATTGCCACACCATCCTCCCTTATAGGGGGTGAGCGCATTGAAGCCGACCAGCTCAGTCATCAGGGGGCCGACGATAGTGCCTTGTTTGGTCGAGCATGCTTCAATGGCCGAGCCACGACAATTGATACGTTTCATGATTTTGACTTCTTTCTCGCCGAGAATTTCTTCTGCATGTTTTTCCCAATCTTCCTTGTTGGAGATGAAGTAAGTGGTTTTGCCGGAATCACCAAATGCCGTTTGCACAACTAGCTCCGGACCAATATCTTTGGTGAGCGTTAAAAAGTGTTCGTAGCTGTCTACTTTTGACAGTACATTTGGCACGCTGGGAACGCCCGCACGATTTCCGATTCGAACAGTTTCAATCTTGTTGTCCATTTTTTCGCGCAAAGCCGCGCTAGGAAACCAGACTTCCAGACCAATATCTTTACAAAGCTGTTCGGTCTCATCATTGAACATTAGAAATACAGCTTTGCCTTCCCCGCGATGTTTAACATAGTCAACGACTTCCTTGTGCTGCAGCATGTAGTTATTGATATCTTCAATGCCGGTAAATTCCCGATGAGGCTGTTCACTAGGGATTCTGACCATAGGATGTCTACCATCGAAACAATCGAGATAGTTGATATATCGGAAGTTTCTTACCCACTCGCTGATCCCCAATAAATTGAAATTGGTTGCACTGATAAAGTAGATCGGAGTTTCGTTACGGTGGAAGAAACGACGGATGTCGGAAATGCTTTTCAGTGGTTTCATGGAAGAGTTCCTCATTTCTAGGGGGTTTTCGACACTTGTTTTATTTTTTAAATTTTCGGCGGGTGTATAAACAGGAATAGCAAAAAGATTGTTAAACCCCTCATACATACGACAAAGAAAAGTTGGCATGCTGAATTTCACAATCTAATATGATTACCTGTTGCTGTGATCAAAGCTCAGCCTGATTACTCCGTATTCGCGGCTTTTAGGGCATCTTCAGTAAATACGGTCAATCCTAATTCAGGTTGATAACCATGGATTTCCTTGACGTCGAGTTTACGCATAAATGTGATGATATCGCTGCTGATCACTTGTCCAGGAACCAAAATTGGGAACCCCGGCGGGTAGGGAATTACAAAGCCAGCAGATACCAACACCTTGCCTTGATCGATTTGTTTTTCCAGCTCACCATTACCAATTTCCAGATACTCGTAGTTTTCTTCATCGTAGGACAGATAGTAGGCCTTACGGATATCGCCATCGGGGGCATCATATTTGCGATTTGGCCGGAAGGCTTCGTGAAATCGGCTGAAGTCCGGCAGTGGTGGCAGATCTTGAGTCAGAGACTTCACTCGCTTTTGATGCAATCGGCGTTCCGCTGATCCAAACTCTTCCTGTTCCTGCTCCAGTTCGTCGGCAATCTTTGTGAGAACCTCAATCAGAAATGCAACGGAGCTGCGAGTAGTTCCAATATTAGTCATGAACAGTACGGTATTTCGTGACGTTTTATTGATCTGGATACCATACTTATCCATGAGATACTCGTTCTTAAAGGTATCTCCATCAATACCGGTATCACCGAGATAGAGTGTCAGTCGAGTAGGATCGACGACAAACTCATCAGATTCCCAGGCTGTCTCCATATGGGTATTCATCCATTTGGTATCAGAATCAAAGTATGACTCAATCCCGGACTGACGATATTCTTCAGGAATGAGATCCTTGGCGATTAAAAACCGAAAGTGTCGACTTAATCGAGGATTGGTTGCAACCTGCTCGCGTATCGACATTGCAAGCTCCAGCTGCTTTTGGACCAGTTCATATCCTTCGAGCTCAGCTTGCCGCCGCCCTAAATCGAGGGAGGCCAGAATCTGATAGTTTGGAGACGTCGATGTATGGGTCATAAACGCTTCGTCAAACGGCTCCGCCACTTTCTGTTTGAACAGTTGATCGTAGACGTGAATCATCGAGCCCTGCCGAAGAGAAGTCAGCGATTTGTGAGTAGATTGGGTGGCGTATACCCGAATTGCCACTTTGTCGGGGTCAGGTAAAAGTTGAGTATTTAACAGCTTGTCTATTGAAGGATTTTCTCCCAGTTCCTTTTGTTGTTCTTCGTACGCTTCACGGTAAGCCACCGATCGATATTTTTGTGAAAGCTTGCGAGCAGATGCCATCGCCGTCCGTTGTCGATAGGTTGGAGTAAATCCCGCGAAGGCAAACCATGCTTCATCCCAGAGAAAAATTAAATCCGGTTTGATCGCTAGGCACTCTTCCATCACTCGCTGCACATTGTAGACAACGCCATCGAATGTACAATTCGTGAGTAACAGCATTTTGACCTGATCCAGTCGCCCTTCTTCTTTGTAAGTTAAGAGGTAGCGCTTGATTGTCGAGATGCTGACAGCCCCGTACATGGAAAACGGATGCAAGGGGTAGGAATCTAGATAAGAAACGTGAGCGCCAGCTAATACCAATCCGTAGTGGTGTGATTTATGACAATCTCTATCAATTAAAACGATGTCTCGAGGTTTCACCAACGCCTGAACAACAATTTTATTGGCGGTAGATGTGCCGTTGGTGACAAAATAGGTACGCCGTGCGCCAAACGCTCTGGCTGCAAATTCCTGTGCGCGTTTAATTGGTCCATGTGGTTGCAGTAGCGAGTCCAACCCTCCAGAGGTGGCAGATGTCTCCGCGAGGAAGATATTGATGCCGTAAAAGTCCACCATGTCACGTATCCAATTGGACTTGGTCACTGACTTGCCGCGGGAAATCGGCATAGCGTGAAAAACGCCGGTTGGGTTTTGGCTATACCTTCGAAGTGCGTTAAAGAAAGGGGTTTCGTAGCGTCGATTGATACCCCGAAGTAAATTCAAATGGAGTTCCAGGTAATCGTCATGACGATAGAAGATGCGCCGAAACGTATCAGAAGTGGAACCGGCGATAGACTCAACAGATTCATCGGTTACCAAGTAGAGATCCAGTTCCGGTCTTAGCTGTTTTAGAAACTTGCCTAGTAGCGGTCCATGACCAGTGTCGTCCATTTCATCATAGTCCACTTCGTTGATAGTGCGGGTATACCGGTCAAGAATATCAAGATGATTTTTGGATCGCAGAGGAAATTCGTAACGAATTACGCATGCCTGTATGTTGTAATTGAACAATATGGCAATAAGCGCGTCCTCGAAGCTGCGTACTGCAACGATGTCGTAGGTAAAAGCGTCCTCTGGTCTAGCTGCTTTTTCAAAGCCTTCTCTTAGAGTGTCAATTTCACTGTGTGCATTCTTATCTATGATAAGGACTTCGAAATAAGGTTTCTGATCCGCGGAGTTCTGACTTTTTTCTTCTGATTTGTCTTTGCTTTGATCTTTAGGTCGCTGCTCGAGGGGACTGCGTTTGCCCAGACGCTGACGTCGAAAGTTTCCCGATGTCAGGTCCCAAACGATATTGGCGACGCACTTTGACAGCGCAGAGTAGTTACGCTCTTCAAACAGCTGCGAAATCGTATCCATGATAAACGCGGACGGATAGGCAGTGTATTCCTCAACGGTTCGAAGGATACGGAGGAGGTAAGCGGTTTTCTCGTGGACATCATCGAGGTCTTGATGGCGTTGTTGTCGCCGATGTAGCTTTTCTGAGTATTCCGATAGTCGATGCCAACCGTCAAAACGAAATTGCGTTGGGCTGTGGTAATAGTCCAGTCGGACTTTGTTATCCTCAGCCTGATATTGTTTTTTTTGATTCAAGTGGTGATGCTTCAGGCTTAGCAGTGATTTTTACTATACGCGGATGGTTTTGTTTCGTCCAGTTGAACCAGATGTCAAATTTGTCATGTTTACCTGTTGTGCAGATTTGCCTCGTTCGATTTGGATATACTTTCGACTCGTACTAAACTATCGGGTTAAAGCAAGCACGGGCGCTTCATTGATCAAATTGAGGGGCGCCGGATTAAGGGTGATCAGAGCAACGGTCTGAACTTTATCCGACAATATGTTTTTCGTTGCTTTTTTTTCCAGCCTGGTTCCTCTGATTTGATGTTCGCATATCATTTTAGTTTAGAACCTTAAGTGGTTTTTTCATGGCTGTTCTCCTTTCTAAAACCTTGTTGAGTTAGGCTTCGATTGAAACAAATTTTTCTTCATTGTTTGGTTCTGCTGTGGATGTTGCTAACCATTGGGAATTGTTTAGCCGTTGAGAGAGCTGAAAAGCTGGTCATCAGTCAGTCTCTTGACTCAATTGAGTTTCAAACTTTTATCGCGGGCTTTCGAGGCGACGGATCACTCGATGAATCTATTCGACGAGTCAGTAAACACCGGTCGAGTTTGCTGCTCTGTATTGCCAAAAACGAAAAAGAACTTGCCAGTATTACCGCTACTGTCGGAAAGGAAGCGTTAGAGGAGCTCGTTGACAAAGAAGATAGATCTACCGAAGAGAATCGACTTGCCGGCGTGGTGGCGGAGATCAACAAAGAAGTTCAGGACTGCAAGCTCCTTCTGGAGAAGTCAGAGGCATTGCTGGCAAAACTTACCGAGCATCAGCTCGAGTTAAACAAAGAAAAGCTTGCTAGAAAAACAGAGCACATTGGACGAAGTTTTATCCAGGGTTTGCCGGAGCTGCCAAAGTTTTTGAAAACCACACTGGTCAAGCAAAGTAGTTTGCCCGCAATCAATATGAAGCCAGCTAGCGCTTTCATCGCGGTAGCCGGATCTCTGTTGTTGCTGCTATTAGGTTTTATTATTCGGCGCCAGACTGTGATGCAGGAAATCGATTCGACGACCTCATTTTCATCACAAATAACTGCCGCGGTAAGCTACATGGCGCGACGATCAGCTCCCTTGCTGATGCCGGTCATTTTTGCAGTCGGCTATATGTATTTTGTCGTTGGCTACGAGTTCAGCCACTCGAATCTGAATCGTCTGCTGGTATTTGGAATCGGTTTCATCTTTGTGCAAATTATATTGCGAGCCGGAATCAAACGTTACACCAGATTCTTGTTAGATACGCGAAAGATCGAATTTCCGGGGCCGGCGCTTTATATCAGATTAGTCATCGCTTCCTGTTTGTTGGGAGCTTGGGTTTTGTTCGTTGAGCTGACGGGTAACGAGGAAACTGCATCAGCCGCGGAGTCTCTGTTCCAGACCCTTCTTTCCATCTCAATATTAATCTCGTTAATCGAGCTCGCACGATTCCTCACTCGTATCCCATCGATGCCGACGATTGCAAGTATAGGGCGTTGGGTATCTACCGGCGCGTTTGTTTTTGCGCTTTTGTTGGAGTGTGTGGGGTATCACAATATAGCTCGATTTATCTGGGGAGGAATAGTTTTCTCTGCTGTTTCCCTGACTCTTTTTTACACCATTGAGAAATTGCTAAGAGATTTCTACGACGGTCTGGAAGCCGGTCAGCGACCGTGGCAACGGAGCTTTCGAAAAATGTTGTCAGTGGGGGAAGATGACGCTGTTCCAGGTTTAATCTGGATTCGATTGCTTTCGATTACAGTATTATGGATTGCACTAAGTGTGGGGGTTCTCAAATCCTGGGGTACACCCAATTCTGGCATCGCATCTTTGTTTGACTATGCGCGGAATGGATTCAAAGTTGGCGATACCGTATTGACGCCTGTCAATATACTGATCGGAGCGTTTGTATTTGCGGTTTTGGTTATGGTGTTCGGCTGGTTCAAGGATGGTTTGGACAAAAAGTATTTGAGTAAGTCAAAAATGGATTCCGGTGCTCGTGAAGCAATGGTGACCATTACCGGCTACGTTGGTTTCGTTATCGCCGCTCTCGCTGGGCTATCCATTGCAGGTGTTGGGTTTGGGAATCTTGCCATTATTGCAGGGGCGCTGTCGTTGGGTATTGGTTTTGGTTTGCAGAATATCGTCAACAACTTTGTGTCGGGCATTATCTTGTTGTTTGAACGGCCAATTAAAACGGGTGACTGGATTATTACGGGCTCTACTGAGGGCTATGTGAAAAAAATCAGAGTCCGGTCTACTGAGGTTCAGACATTTGACCGGTCTGATGTTATCGTGCCGAACTCCGAATTAATTTCTACCCAGGTTACTAATTGGACTCTGCGCGATAAATATGGCCGGTTTATTGTGCCTGTGGGCGTGGCTTATGGCAGCGACACTGCTTTGGTGAAAAAACTATTGCTCGAGGTTGCGAATGAGGTACCGCAGATCATTAAAAACCGACCGGCTTTTCCTATCAAAGTGTTGTTTATGGGTTTTGGTGATAGCACTCTAAATTTCGAACTTCGCGGTTTTATTTTTGATGTCAGTTCGATTATTGACGTTCGCAGCGATCTGCATTTTGCCATCGACGCAGCGTTTAGAGAAAACAATATTGAAATCGCGTTTCCTCAACGTGATATTCATATTCGCTCTGGTGGAATGCTAGGGAGTGATCCGATTGTAGAGGATTAGGTCAGATCTTATTACCGTCAATCATCCTGACTGAGAGGTTGAATCACGCTGGTAACTTGGGTACGAATTTTGATGGCGATTTGGCAGTATGTTTTGTGATTTGCTGAACGATCTTCGTTATGTCGTGAAAATGGTTGTTTGAGAGGGCGGTTATCTGAGTCGATCACCGGTCAATCGAATACTGAATATCACCACTGCTGGCTTTGTCAGATGATTCAGTGACGATTTTCCAGTGTTCGTTGATCGAATACTGCAGGCGCAGTGTATTGATCGGTTCGAACAATCCGATACCGTATCGCAAATAGAGGTTGGGCGTCAGATATTTTCCGATCACGAACGATTCCTGTTCTGCGTTAGTTCCCGGCTCAGCTTCCACTCCGATCGTATCAATTCCTAGTGTTTCTCCAAGTAAGTTGGTGATTCCACTGGAGCGTTTTAACCCCAAGGCGAGTGCCAGCTGCCCTAACTGTGATTTTTCGCCGTCTGAAGTTTGATCCGCCGCCCTTCCCAGAAGCAGATAGGAAAGTTTGTTGCGGTCTGTCATCGACGGAGTGCTATATAGCGAAAACTCAGGCTGCTGTAATTTCCCCCGTGCGCTGACACCGACCTTCACTTCATTGGTGGGTTGCCGGCTCGCTCGCAAGTCTACCGAAGGATTGGTCGCGCCCGTTCCTGCATAAAGTAAACGACCAGTCTCGATGGTGAGGTTTTGTCCGTATGCCTGGTACTTGCCGTCGTTGATTTTAATTTCTCCCGATATTTCTCCTGGCTTGCCCGGAGTTTCTATCGAAGTCAGTTCTCCCGCGAGACGACCGGTGAGACCGAATCCTGAAAAATTGACATCTTCTCCTAATCGGGTTTTGACATTGGCAGTCAGTTGAAATGTATTTTGTATGACGCTACCACTATTTTTCTCGACTACAATGATCTGGTCGTCTGTAGGCTTTATTGCAGAGCGGGGAACTGACTGAATAGTGATATTTGCTTTCGGTACCGTAATCTCTCCTGTCAGATCGACCCGCTTGTTGTCGACTTTAAGTCGTAGATCCGGGGAGACATACACCTCCGCAATTGCAGAGTTGAATACCCGAGCTTTTTGCCCTGTTAACACTACATCTGCGGTTGGTGTGCCTTGGGACAAGTCGATTTTTCCAGTCAGAGAGAGGTTACCACCACCCGAGTTCGCCCTACCAGATATGTCCATTCCTGTTTCGGGATTACCTTCTACTTCTATTTCGATGTTATCGAACAGAGTTTCTGCAGCGGCGATCTCCACGACCCCATCTTGCAACTTTAAAGATCCGAAAAACGTTGGGTTTTCGATAGAGCCGCTCACGTTCATTGAGCCCTGAATGCTACCCGCTAGATTGCGAGTACCAGGAATGAGTTGCTGAAGAAACTCGATATTACTGATGTTGGTGTTCACTTCTGCTATGAGTTGCCGATCGACCCAGCTCTCGCCCAGCCCGGTCAACTCCGCCGTAGCGTTGACAGTGTCGCTACCCGCTAAAGGTAGTGACACGCTGGCCTGTATTTTGCCTGGGTTGAATTGCAGCGCCATTTCACCCGCGTCAAATACGAGTAGTTGAGTGTCTTTTTCCTCACTTTCATCAGTGGGGGCGGCAATTCGACCCGCGGTGTTGTTAATTTGAAATGTCCCAGTGGGGTCGGAATTAGCCTCTTTTCTGAGCTTTCCGCTACCACTAATCGTTCCTTCGAGAACAATGTCTTTAGCGAGTGCACTGGAAATCTGCTGCAGGTATATATTGCTGAAATTGAAAGCAGAATCAATCACCCCATCCTGTTGATTGCCGCTAACACAAATAACACTCGCTTCGTTTTTAAAACAAGTTGAAGAAAGGGAGAGAAAGCTGCCATCGTAGGATGCGGTTGCGGATTTATCCAACATCCATCTTCCGTAATCCATCGACTGCAATTGCGCAGAATTAATCTCCATCTCCCAATTAGAAGGCGATTGCAGTCGATGATGCAATTTCGCTTCAAGCGCTCCGCTTTCGGTGTTTGATGTAATAGATACCCTGTAGTCTTTGGAGAACCCTTCCGCATAAACTTCAGTATCGAGAACTTCAACACCCGCGATCTCCCCAGCCAGGTTGAGACTCACGTTCGAAGTACTGGAATCGGTGCTATCGATCGCAACCTTTCCGTTGATATAGCGAAGAAAATGCTGATCATAGCGAACACCCTCACCCTTGATTTCGCCATTAATCACTGGGAATTGCGGCGTGCCCGACAAGGAGCCGGTTGCGTTTAACTTTCCTCCTGCCAGTGGATGCACTGTATTGAGATCACGGCTGTTAATATCCCACTGAATGCTAAGGTCATCCGCATACACGCCGCTAGCGTTGAACAGAGTTTCCGCGGATTTTATTGAGAGAGTGTCCACATTAATAGTAGCGCCGGACTGACTGGCGACAAGATTCGCTTCAACGGGAAACTCTCGCAATTCTCCATTGACTTGAAGATGTGCGTGACCAATTTCCAAAATAGAATCATGGATCCGCGCCTGACTGACGATTTGACCATTCATGTTGCCGGACCAGGGTTGCCACCAAACACCAGGATTCAGATTCATTCCGTTTAAGTTAACCGTTGTCGAAATGCCAGAAGACCAGTCAAGTAACGCTTCGCCATTTACTTTGCCCCCAAGAATCCCGGCGTCGATCTGTGCCAGGGTTAGAGAAGTTTGGTTGCCTGTTCCCGCCGCCAAAAGTTCAACGTGTTTTTCCTCCAAACTCGCAGCTGTTTCGATAGCAAACGTGTAGTCATCGAGAGTGCCTTCAATAGAAAGTTCGCCGTTGGTGCTTTCAAGAATTTGGTTGTCACGACTAAAAGCCAGGTTATGCCAGTCTGTTTTTATGTTGATGTTTTCAGAGGTATAGGTGATATCTGAATGCACAGACCCTCGTTCATTGATCCCTGCTGTCACGGACGCGCTAATAGATTCGGGTGTGCCGGAAATATTGAAATCTCCGCGATTACTGTTAACCTGCGATTCTTCAGCGGTAGCGATTTCCAACGGCCAATGCAGATTTTCCCAGTGACCGTTTAATTCGATGGTAGGCTGATTTGCGCTCGCCAGATTTACTTCACCATTTGCAGTTATGGAACTTGGTGCGGAATAGCCAGGTTTGCTGATATGGATGTCAGCATTGAGTCGCGGCATTTGCCCCTCGATATTGAGTTGCACCGTTGTCTGCTCTAGCATGGTCTCCCCAGAGTGCGGAAAGCGCAATTCGGGGATAGTTGCTTGCGCACTTACAATAGGCTGAGCGCTGGTAAGGTCTAGTTTCACCTCAGCACGGGTTTGTGCGGATACCAATGGCTGGTCTATCGTAGATTCCACCTGGATATCGAGTTTAGATAAAGTTCCTGTGATCTTCGACCGTCCAACACCACTGATCAAAACAGGGTCAGTCTGCATTGGCCACTGCAGGTTCTGCCAATCAATCTCCAGCTCCAGTTCTTTTTCGTTGGTGAACAGGATTTGCCCATTGGCATCAATTTGCGCGTCTGAATGATCGGGGCTGATCCGCCATTGTCTGATTGAGACGCGTTGTTTATCTACAACGCCGTCGATCGCTGTTTTAACTGATCCGATCTGAGGCAGGCTCTTAAGTGCCAATGCACTTTGAAATGCGGTGTGTCCCTCGGTGATATTTGCTTGCAGCTTTATGAATCCTCGCACTTTTGTATCTGGCAATGTTTTCCGAATTGCCGACAGGGAGAGGTCAATATCGTTGATGACGGCTGTTACTCTCGGCTTACTCAAGATGCTATGTGCGGTTGCCTTGCCGGTAGAAAGATATGGTTGACGCAATTGCCAATCCATGACGAGCTGATCGAGCGTGCCGGCTATTTCTGCATTTCCTGTTGCAGTTGGAAACTCGGGTAACCGCAGATTCCACCGCAGAGCGCCCTCGGCTTTGGTCGTATTAAGGTCAACGCGGAGCTTGGCATTCAGGTCGGCGATCGGACCGGCTAGATCTAGTGCGCCGACTTTAATTTCCTGCGTATTCAATGCGAAGTCGAAATCAAGATTGTTGATCAGAACGGGTGTTGATGTTTCCGACTGAAATCGAAATCTTGACAGGCTAGCGTGTGCCACTTCTAAAGCGACGGGAATTCGGAGGTCACCGAAATCAAATTTAGTCGCGGTCGAGTTGGTGTCATTTGCCTTTGAATGTAAATTTACGCCATCCACTTTAATATCCTGTACATCCAAAGACCGGTGAATAAGCGTAGAGAGATCCCAGTCAACCTCAATTTGATCAATTTTGAGTGAGAGGGCGTCGTTTTCTACGTGAATGTGAGAAACAGTAAATGGGCTCGACAATGCGCCGTTAAGATCCCCGAGCCCGATCTGGTTACCCGCAATGGATTGCGCCAACGACCAGAGTCGCTGACTGCCAAAGTTTGTCGAGACAGCCAATACTGTCGTCGCAATTAGTATAAAGACCAGAAGCAGAAGTGATACTAGCGTCCGCCAGATCAATCGGATCATAAATCAGCACCAATACTGACATGTAAGCGGGGGCTCTGGTCCTCTTCATTGATGGCTTGGGCGAGATCAAGTCTGATCATGCCGATGGGAGAACGGTATCGAAAACCGATGCCGGCACTCACTTTGATCTCAGAAAATGCATCATCGTCCGCGCTGCCAGCATCAATAAACGTGGCCGCTCCAAAGTTGTCATAGAACAGATAATCGGCTTCGACGCTGAGACTAGAGAGATATCGACTACCAATTTTTTCACCTGATTCGTTCTCGGGCGAAATTTCCTGATATTCAAAGCCACGTACGCTGCGGTCTCCGCCGGTAAAAAAGCGTTGGGAGAAGGGTAGACCATCAAAGTTATTGGACTCTGTCGCACCAACTTCTCCTCGGAGCAACAATCTGCCTTGATTACCGAGAGATCGGATGGCAGCGAAAGATACTGTGCCCTGTATGAAGCTCGTGTCACTCAGTAGAGATTCGCTCGCGCCATGGATATCCAGCTCAATACTGTATCCGCGACGGGGGTAGACGAAATTGTCAGAGACCTTTTTGGATAGTGACATTCCGGGAATCAAAAGCTCAATGCTCTCGTTTTCACCGGCCAATTCAAATTTCTCGCTTTCATAATTCACATATAGCTGGCGTTGAAATCCCCGCCAACTTTCAAATCGACCAATACCGAGCAAAAGGGTATCTGTTTCGGTATCAGCGACTTCTTCGGTAGATGCCGCTGCGGTAATTGCAATATGATCCTTGGTGCCTTCGTTAATAGGGATTTGATATTGCGTTTGAATCGAAGCACCAACGGCAGACACGCGAAGATCCCCGCGTAGCTGGTGTCCCTTTTGATTGACAAGCCGGTTGATGAGCCCGGCGTTAACCCTTGGGCCGGTATCGGTTCCATATCCAGCGCCGATGGTATAGCTGTGTGGCTTGGCAGCGGACGCTTTAATCGTGATCGGGATGCGACTGTTTATGGCATTGTCTCGCTGCGCATTGATTTCGATTTCATCGAAATATTCGGTATCTTCGAGCCTCAGTTGCAAAGTAGCGAGCTGATCTGCGTCAAATGGATCGCCCTCTTTAAAAGGCAGGAATCGTCGTATGATCGTGGATTCCAAAGCATTTTGTTCAAACAGAATGTCGCCGAAGTAAAATAGGGGGCCTGTATCGAGAGATAGCTTGACGTCGGCGACATGGGAGTCCGGCTCGATTCGAAGCTCCTGTACGAGATATCGAGCGTCAAGGTAGCCAGCTTGAAACGCAGCTTCCAACAATGCTGTCTTCGTTTTCTCATAGGCTACGTGTGACAGTTGATCACCGCTAATCAGTGGATATCGTTTCCTGGCTTGATCAATTGAACCGTCATTCACACCGCTTCCTGAAACGTCTATCTCAACATTCCGTAAACGTACGAATTCACCACTTTGAATTTGATACTCCACTTGCCATCCTTTTTTGGTTTGGGTAAGCGAATGGGTGACGGATACGCTGTAATATCCAAACGGTTGCATTGCACGTTCGATTTCTCGAGGTGCAAGCTTATTCGCACGCCGAATTTCACTTTCGGGTAAATCCACAGTGGGAAGTTTATTTCCATCCAATACGGCGAGGAGGCTGCTTTTTTTTTGTGATTTTTGAAAAAACGTCATGTACGCCACGATGTTATTCAAAACAGCGCCATCTACGCCGCTGATTTTGACTTCAACAGGGTCGGCACGGGTCTGGAACACAAAAAACATCGAAAAAGAGATCGCGAGACCATTCTTGATGACAATTCTCATGAGTGACCGGGCATCATAGCGTTTGCGCCATCGCCAGACCGAAGGTTTCGTTTGTAAGATTGCGGTGTGGGATTGGAAATTAAACGTCACAGTGTCAATGCAAAATGGTACGTTTCTCTAGTGGATTCTATTGTGGGTTGGAAATTTAACTGTAGTCTCTTGAGAGTGGGCACTGTATCAAATAAAAATATGGGGCCGATTCTGATTTAAGCCAGTAAAATCCAATGAGTATTTTAAGTGAGGATGTGTCGTTCAATACCAACATCTTGATGGCTTTTGATAAGAGTTATATCTGACAGAATCAAATTGGGAGAAATGATGTCGCGACCCTTATGCGTGATCGTAGGTGCTGGAGAAGGGCTGGGCCGAGCACTTGCTGTGAAATTTGCAAAACAAGATTATGATCTCGCGTTAATTTCGAGATCGAGAAAAGGCTG
>JAHQWE010000130.1 GCA_019633985.1 Acidiferrobacterales bacterium
CAGGCTCGATATCGATACGCTCATTAGAGCTGCTGAGCTTCTTCGCCTCACATGTATAGCGCTCTATTTCATCTCGGACGGATTGTATAAGCGGCAACGGCACCTGATTTTCCAATAACAGAAAACCGTTATCTTCATAGTTCGCAATTTGATTCTGATTCAGCATCGTTTCATCTCTTCTGTCACATCACCGCACCGATCTGCCAGGGAACAAATTCCAGGTCTCCCAACCCCTGGGCTTCGCTCAGCGAGGGTTTACCGGAAGCCACATCGACTAATAAATCGAGTATTTCTTCACCACATTGCGCTACTGTCTTATCTCCGTCCAAAATCGCTCCTGCATTGATATCCATATCCTCCTGCATCTTTAAATACATGGAGGTATTCGTAGCAATTTTAATAGAAGGGGCGGGTTTCGAACCATAAACACTGCCTCTGCCAGTGGTAAACGCAACGATATTGCAGCCAGAGGCAATTTGTCCAGTAATCGACGCCGGGTCATAACCCGGGCTATCCATCATCACAAAGCCTTTACCATTGATAGGTTCACCGTACCGATACACATCTTCCATCGGAGAGGTGCCACTTTTCGCGACCGCACCAAGGGATTTTTCCAAAATAGTCGTGAGCCCGCCGCGTTTGTTCCCATGGGACGGATTATTGTCCATGGAGCCGTAATTCCGCGCGGTATAGTCTTCCCACCAGCGTATACGGTCCATTAGTTTATCTGCCACATCCTGACTGCGCGCCCGCCTGGTCAGGAGATGTTCGGCGCCATAAACTTCCGGCGTTTCTGCGAGAACTGTAGTAGCTCCATGCTGCACCAGCAAATCTGACGCAAAGCCCAGTGCTGGATTCGCAGTCACACCCGACCACGCATCAGAACCGCCGCATTGCAGGCCGAGCGTAAGCGCTGATAGCGGCGCTGCGGAACGAATACTCTGATTGACAGTGGGCAGCATTTCTCTGATCATCCCGGCGCCAGCATCAATGGTCTTACGCAGCCCCCCCATATCCTGGATATTCATCACTCGAAAATGATCGTCTATTTCTAAACCATAGCGATCAAGCAGATCGCCAATATGGTTAGTTTCACAACCGAGACCAACCAGCAATATTCCTCCGCAGTTGGGATGACTGGCGTAACCCCACAGTACCCGTTGAAGATTGGTATAGCCTTCTCCCGAGCTATCAATACCGCATCCGGTTCCATGGACAAACGCAGCGACACCGTCGACATTTGAAAAATCGTGCATAACACTTCCACGAAATTGCTCAGCGATTTGTCGGGCTGCTGTCGCAGAGCAGTTCACACTGGTGAGCACCGCAATAAAGTTCCGAGTTCCCACCTTGCCATTGCGGCGATGGTAGCCGTTGAAAAACCGATCTGGTGGTAATGGGTCCGATGACGAAATCACGCCTTTACCGACCTCATGATGAGTCACCGAAGCCCTGAATTCCAGATTGTGACTATGTACGTGCTGACCCGGGAGGATTTGTTCCTTGGCATAACCAATGACCTGACCATATTTCAAAACCTGCTCACCGGACTCCATCAACTTGACTGCAAGCTTATGTCCGGAAGGTATTTGATCCAGAACTTCAATACCTGCAATGCGGCTTCCGAGGCCAAGGGGTTGGGTCGCCACTACCACGCTATCCTTAGCGTTTAGTTTTACGAAAAGTGCTGTATTCGCGTTCATAGAGATAGAAATCAAATGGTTATGTTATTGTACGAAATCTCAGCTTGTGACAGCAAAACCCTTTCTTCATCAATGACAACCCACTCTGATCAGATCTTCGCTATTGTTGTTATGGGCGTTTGTGGATCTGGCAAAACAACGCTCGCGACTGCATTAAGCAACCAGCTGAATGCCACGTTTATCGAGGGCGACTCCTTACATCCCGAAGAGAATATCTCAAAGATGTCACGGGGCGATCCACTCAACGATACCGATCGATGGCCCTGGCTTGAGCAGATTAAAGAAACCAGCCAATTGGCGTTGCAAACCAGATCAGTGATTATCACCTGCTCTGCACTCAAGCGCGCATACCGTGATGTACTTCGCCAAATTGCCAGCGATATTTTAATTGTACATTTAGCCGGGCATAAGCAACTCATTTTGCAGCGTATGGCTAAGCGGACTGGCCACTTTATGCCGGCCGAACTGGTCGAGAGTCAATACGAGACGCTGGAGAGCACAAGTTCTGAAAGCGATGTGGTCGAGCTGGACTTTGGTTTGAGCGTAGAAGATCAGGTTTCAATAGTGCAAAGCATGTTGAAAGAGAGAGCCGTCGATTTAAAGGCCTCTTCCCACCTCGCGTTAATCGGGCTCGGGGTAATGGGCGGAAATTTAGCGAGCAATATCCACACCAAAGGATATCTCCTTGAAACTTGTGAGATGAATGCGGCGCTACGAGAAAGCTATACGAATCAAAATCCCGGCAAACAGTGCCATGCAGATCTTCCAGCGCTTGTTGCGCGTCTCAGTGGGCCTCGTTGTATATTTCTTTTGATCAAAGCCGGGGAGCCCGTTGATCAAATGCTTGAGGAACTATTTCCGCTTCTCGAGTCAGGTGACCTGATTATTGATCTTGGTAATAGCCACTACAAAGATACAGAGCGGCGCTGTGAAGCAGCGTCGGCAAACCAAATTCGATTTGTGGGTTGCGGAATTTCCGGTGGAGCTGAAGGCGCAAGGATTGGACCTGCGCTAATGCCCGGCGGAGACTACCACTGCTACCCCTTATTAAAACCCCTGTTTGAGGACATCGCAGCAAAGTACCTCGAGGAACCCTGTGTCAACTGGATTGGGCCAGGCGGCGCAGGACATTTTGTGAAGATGGTGCATAACGGAATCGAGTATGCCGACATGCAATTGATCGCGGAGTGTTATCAAATTCTTCGCGATGGCCTCGGAATGCAGGCCGATGAAATCGGATCGGTATTCGATAGATGGAATTCTGGGCCACTTGAAAGCTTTCTGATAGAAGCGACCGCACAAATTTTTCAAGCCAAAGAGGAAGATGGTACTCCTCTAATCGACCGCATTCTCGATAAGGCAGGGCAAAAAGGCACAGGAGGATGGAGTACCGAAGCTGCGCTGGAGTTCGGCGTACCAGCGACTCTGATAACCGAGGCGGTGATGGCTCGTATTGTTTCCTCTAAAAAATCGATGCGAGCCTACAATGCCCAACTGTTTAAGTCTGGTAACACCGCGGTAATAGATAGCGCAGATTCAGTTCTCAAGCACCTCGAATCAGCCTTGTATTGCGCAAAGGTGATGAACTACGTCCAAGGGTTTATGTTGATGGCGGAGGCATCTGAAGAGCGCGGCTGGCAGCTGGAACTCGCCAGCATCGCCCGCACCTGGCGCGCTGGTTGCATTATTCGAGGGCGGATACTGAATGATATTGTGGCAGCGTTTAGCGAAGGTATTCATTTCAGTCTGCTTGATTCAACAATTTTTTCTAACGTGGTTAAAAGCCACCAAGCTTCGATACGGGAGATTGTGAAGTTTTCGCTAGATTATGGTATCCCAACACCAGCTCTCAGTAGCAGCATCGCATATTATGACGGTATGAGAACGGCTTCTTCTTCAGCCAATCTGATACAAGCGCAACGAGATTTTTTTGGTGCCCACACATTTGAACGCAGCGACCAGCCAGAGGGAAAGTTTTTTCACGCTCACTGGGACAGGATAATCAATACGGAAACCGAACAATCATGAAACTACTTAGATACGGAGAACCAGGAGGGGAGAAACCCGGGGTGCTGGACTCAGATGATCGTATACGCGACCTGAGTGCGCATATCGACGATATCGATGGCACTACCCTTTCGCCAGAATCATTAAGCAAACTGTCTGCCCTGGATCTAAACCAACTACCTGTCGTGGCGAACAATCCTCGTATAGGGCCATGCGTATCCAAACCAGGTAAGTTTGTTGCGATTGGTTTGAACTATTCGGATCATGCGAAGGAAACAGGTTCCCCGATTCCTGATGAACCTGTGGTTTTTTACAAAGCAGATACTTCTATCTGTGGACCGAACGACAATGTCATCCAACCCAAAGGTTCAACTAAATTGGACTGGGAAATAGAGATTGGCATCGTGATCGGCAGCATGGCACGCAATATCACCGAAGCGCAGGCCGAGGCCTGCATCGCAGGTTATTGTATCGTCAACGACGTTTCAGAGCGCTCGTTTCAAATTGACAGGGGTGGTAGCCAATGGAGTAAAGGCAAAGGTTGCGATACCTTTGGCCCAATCGGCCCGTGGATGGTGACCAAAGACGACATTGATGATGTACAGAATCTGGATATGTGGCTGAATGTCAACGGAGAGCGAATGCAATCGGGCAACACCAGCACTATGATCTTCCAATGCCACTATTTAGTCAGCTACTTAAGCGACTTTATGACACTGATGCCGGGAGATATTATTACCACAGGCACACCCCCAGGTGTTGGTCTCGGTATGACACCTCCCAGATGGTTACAACCGGGCGATGTAATGGAGCTTGGAATCGAAAACCTAGGCAACCAAAAGCAAACCGTTGTGGCTTTCCCCGACTAGTCTGGATACTTTTTGGAGCGCGTGTGAAACCGGATAACTTTTTTGATCCAGGTTCTCGCCGTCGCCATTTGACTGTTGCAGCGGAAAAGGAAGAAACTTATTGCGCAGATCCTGTAGCCGGTCGCTAGATTATCCACTCACTTTATACCGAATCTTAATGTCCCAATCCTCCTTGAAAGGGTAATTGTGCACGTGGTTTATCTGATTACTCACAGCTATTCATAGTTGCGGATACCGCCGTCGAACAGGCCATTGACGGTATAAAACTCCAGTCCCCTAGAAAAATTACTAACCAGGACTTGACAGTGTTCGATAGTAAGCTTAAATTATCTATCTACTGATAGATATATTTACTAATTGGAGTAAAAAATGAAAATTTATGATTTCGAAGAACTACCCAACCCCGCCCGCGTCAGAATTGCGCTCGCTGAAAAAGGCGTGACGGATCAAATTCAATTTGTGAAAGTGAATGTTCCTGAAGGGGAACATCGGAAACCCGAATTCTTAAGCAAGAATCCGAGTAGTGCCGTTCCTGTGCTGGAACTCGACGACGGCACTTGTATTTGTGAGTGCACCGCGATTACAGAATATATTGACCATGAATTCGACGGCATTCGTTTAACTGGCCAGAGTCCGAAAGAACGAGCTGTGGTTCATATGATGCAGCGTCGCGCAGAACAAAAACTGATGGATGCAGTCGGCACCTACTTCCACCACGCGACGCCCGGGTTAGGCGCAGAGATCGAGGGTTACCAGAACGCTGAGTGGGGCGAGAAGGAAAAGGAAAACGCTGTTGCCGGAATGCAATACTTCGATTCAGTTCTCTCTGATTCTGAATTTGTTGCGGGGGATAACTTCTCAATGGCTGATATCACGGTATTTGCAGGGCTTGGTTTTGCAGATTTTGCCAAAATCGAAATCCCGTCTGAGTACCATCATCTCGCCGCCTGGAGAGACCGCATCGCGAAGAGACCTAGCGTTTCTGGTTAAACTACGCACTCACACAACAACGGCAGTCTGATGGAACTAAATGCAGATTTTTCTCAACGAGTGTTGATGCATAGCGATGAACTGGATTGGGTGGATTCGCCGATGAAGGGCGTCCAGCGAAAAATGCTGGACCGTATCGGCGATGAGGTCGCACGAGCAACAACGATCGTGAGATATGCACCGGACAGCCATTTCTCCCCGCATGTTCACACAGGCGGAGAAGAGTTTATCGTGCTGGAGGGTGTGTTTCAGGACGAACATGGCGACTTCCCGGTGGGTTCCTATGTGCGTAATCCACCGGAATCCAGTCACACCCCGGGTTCCAAACCTGGCTGTGTGATCTTCGTCAAACTATGGCAGTTCGATCTTGCAGATCGCACCCAAATTCGCACCGTGGTAGACAAGCTTGGCAGCGTCAATGAACAACGCCGGCAAGGTGTGCATGTCTCTACCTTGTATGATGATGAAAGGGAAAATGTACGTGTTGAGAAATGGGAAGCAGGTGCAAACGTGTCCATATTTACCGATGGCGGCGCAGAACTGCTGGTTCTTGAAGGCGAGTTTGAAGAAGGCGGAGACCATTTTCGTCAACACTCTTGGTTGCGCGTACCAGATGGCTATTCCATGCAAGCGATGTCTGGCAAGGATGGCGCCAAGGTTTGGATTAAGTCTGGTCATCTCCGGTTTGCATCTGCGCCGCAAATCAGCAGTTAGCATGCAGACAGCGATTCAACAAAGAGAGGGTGCGTTCGCTTGACTCCAACGCGCCCTCCAAATAACCGTTGTGGCAACCAGTCTTTGACGCAGTTTCAGTCCCCGACCAGATCAGTCGGTTCTGCCAGTCGAATTCAGCAACTTCTCCGACATCATTGGATGGATGCGCAAGCAGTGGTCGTTGATCGTGCTCAGTCGCCGTATAGAGATCGAATGCCCAGTCTTTGAGAATGACCTCCGTGGGGTTAGCCGCTTGATCTCCAAAAAGGCGAATGAGCTGATCCACAGCAGCAGCCTTCAAGTCTGCCTCTTTTTCTCGTCGATATTGAGCGGGAACGCCAACAAAGCCAAACAATGCAAAAGGTTCTAATCCTGGGACAGAAGCATCGTGTATTTCCTGCAGAGGTCCGCGACGGCTCATTACATCCCCTGACAGACCCTGCTCACGCCAAAATGGCTGGTTGTAGATAACGACCACCTTGGCCTGTCCCGCCATCCAAGTTGCGATGTTATTTAGTGCTTCAACCCGTGATTCAGATAGATTGGGAGTGAATGAAATTGTTGCCATCGCTATTCGCGGTGGTAACGCCAATACCACATACTGGCTGTTCCTAGGCGATTCTTCATTGTCCTCGCTCGTCACCTTAACTCGACTCTCGCCCAGGGATAGGTGCGTTACTCTTCGATCGGTAGTGATTAATCGTTCCGGCAAAATGTCCTCTAGTCGCGCGATAATCTGACCAATACCTCCCCTTAAACGATAGGAACCTGCCATCGCTCCTCCATTCCCTAAGCGTTGAACCTCGCCGTTCGCATCCTCAAAAATAGTTGCACCAATCGGATTTTCTGTGAACACTTCCGACTGCAAACCAAGCTCATTGATCAAATCCAGCATTCTGGTTTGCCCAGGCCAAAACCAGGCGGGGCCTAAGTCAAATCCTAATCGCCCATGACTGGTACCAACTTCATCTTGGTTCACAGAAAGAATTCGGCCACCCATACGTTTTCTGGCTTCTATCACCGAACAGGAAATCCCCTGCGAATGCAGTCGATATAAGGTGTGGAGACCACTCAGGCCTCCACCAACTACGAGCACTTCACTTTCCAACGCTAAAATTCCCGGCGAGATGAAAAATCGCTCAATTCGGCCTCTCGTATGAATTCATAAATTCGAATGCCCAACCAACTGTGTGCACTGGTCAGACCTGCAATTATTTATTCTATCTATTGATAGATCTATTGTAAAATGCTCAGGTAGAAATTACTGCCAACCCTTCACCTTCTTTGATAAATTCCCCTCGATTCATTTATTTACCTCACTCCTTCCATTCATGTCCAAAAAACGTCAAGAATTAGAAGCGATCGCCGCTGATTTCGTGCAGCGCTCAGGGTTACATAACCTGAGCTTTCGCACTTTGGCCAACGAGGTCGGCGTAAAATCTTCCAGTGTGCACTATTATTTTCCGGAAAAAAGTCATCTCGCCAGCGCACTGATAGAAAACTATACGGAAGCTCTCAAAGAATCGTTGGATCACATTGACGCTCGAGGGCAATCTTTACCAAAGAAGTTGAACGGATTTATCAAGATTTTTGAGGATGTAATCAAAGATAACAAACTCTGCCTATGTGGCATTCTCGCTGCGGATGTATCAACGCTGGATGAACCCAATCGAAAATTATTGGCCCAGTACTTCTCACTGGCTGAGTCGTGGCTCAGTGACTTGCTTTCCCTGCACAAGAAAGAACTCAAACTACCCATCGAACCAGTCAAACTCTCGAAAATCATTCTGTCAGGACTGGAGGGCGCGATATTGCTCGATGGAGTAGACGGGGGTCGTGAAAGATTGAAGGCACAAAGAGATCTCATCAAGAGCCTCATTGGTTAACCGGTCGACTTGCATTGATATATTGAAACTCAGAACCGACTTCCCCGACG
Organism: Acidiferrobacterales bacterium; assembly: GCA_019633985.1. Classification (GTDB taxonomy): domain Bacteria; phylum Pseudomonadota; class Gammaproteobacteria; order Arenicellales; family Poriferihabitantaceae; genus VYFG01. The sequence continues at coordinate 8,220 of JAHQWE010000130.1, forward strand.
CTGCAGAAAAAGAAATGCAGAGCTCACCGACAGAACAACGTCTGCAGAGATTAGCCTGGGTTCTCGATAGTGTCGTGCCATTGCCAGGCGGATTTCGTCTTGGTCTGGATAGTCTGGTAGGGTTAATCCCCGGTATCGGCGATTTTGCAACCGCGATTATTTCCACTTACATCATGTCTGAAGGTGTGCGCTCAAATGCGCCGAAACCGGTATTGCTGCGTATGCTCGGAAATGTTGCGGTAGATACTGCCGTCGGTACGGTGCCATTTCTAGGTGATATCTTTGACATCGGATATCGATCAAACCTGCGAAATGTAAACCTGCTAAAGGACTATTTACGGGAACCCGAAGAAACCGATCGCAGCAGTAAATGGCTACTGCTATTGATCGCGGTCTGCATCCTCGGATTACTGATCGGAAGCGTGTTGCTGCTGATGATGGCGATACGAAGTCTTTTTCAATTGTTCTGATATACGCTTTCGTTTTTCCAGTCATACTTAAAATTACAGGGCTCACCATTCACCTGATTCATAAACTTGTGGGTGTTCGAGCTTATGTTTATATTCCTTCATCTTCGGGCTGGTATCTTCCGTCGCTGAGTCTCCTCCTTTAGTTGATCAACAAATCGCCAAAATAATGAAAATAACGCAAATCGAGGTATTCGTTTTAAAAACTGAATTGGACACTCCTTTTGCGTTTTCTCAAGGGTGGGTTCATCAACGCGCCGCCACTCTAGTAAGGGTTCGTAGCGACAATGGACTGGTAGGTTGGGGAGAAGCCTTCGCGCAGGGTTTGGAACCACCAGAGATCGCAGCCGCCGTCATCGAGCATGCACTCAAGCCTCTTCTGATTGACCAAAACCCGCTTGATACAGCCGTGCTCTGGCAGCGCATGTATACCCAAACAAGGGACTTTGGCCGCAAAGGATCGGTGGTATCCGCAATCAGCGCAATCGACACCGCTCTGTGGGACCTCGCCGGGCACTTCTATCAGAAACCGATACATCAGCTGCTTGGCGGCGCGACGCGCAGCAGCGTGCAACCCTATGCAACTGGTTTTTATCGACTGAAAGGTAAAAACGAGGCGAGCAGGTTAGCTGACGAGGCGCTTGCGCATCGTGAAGCTGGCTTTACTGCAATGAAAGTGAAACTCGGATTTGGTGTTGAAGATGACATCGCAGTAATGCAAGCTGTTCGCATGGCATTGAATGATGATGCTGTGCAGTTAATGGTGGATTCAAATCATGCCTACGGGCGCTCTGAAGCCTTGCGATTGGGACTAGCGCTGGATGAATTAAATCTGCGGTGGTATGAAGAACCTGTTGTGCCTGAGGATATCGGTGGTTACGTAGAGCTCCGGGCAAAGCTCCGCACACCGCTGGCAGGCGGCGAAAACGAGCATACACCCTATGGTTTTTTTCCACTGTTTCAGGCAGGCGCACTGGATGTCGCTCAACCGGATATTGGTTCCTGCGGCGGCATTACTGCTGCACGGGATATCGTTGCGATAGCCCAGGCATGCGGCGTCGCGGTTAATCCCCATGTATGGGGTAGCGCCATCGCACAAGCCGCTTCACTGCAGTTCATTGCCGCCCTACCCGTACCCCATGCCTCGTTGTATGCCACTGAACCTTTACTTGAATACGATCGTTCCTCGCATCCCTTCCGGCAAGACTTAGTCACAGAACCATGGGGCACCATCGACGGAATGATTGCAATACCAAAAGGCCCAGGGTTAGGAATAGATGTCCGCATGGATACGGTCGAAAAATACCAAACCAATTAGCAGTAACATCGACATTCATCCCGAATTTAAAATAAGAGCGTGACGACTAAAACTTTAAGCACACCTCTTTTTCGAGCGGGAATAGACTGGGGCTCCAGCACTTTCAGGGCTTATCTATTCGATGACAACAAGGAACTACTAGAAAGCTTAGAGCTACCGCTAGGGATTAAATATTGCGAACAAGGGCGATTTGAAGAAACGTTGTTTGATTCAATTGGACACTGGTTGCAACCTGGGGACCAGGTTGTTCTCTCGGGGATGATTACCAGCAGAAATGGCTGGATTGAAAGCAATTACCTGCCTTGCCCGGCAAACTTACAACAATTGATTCTTCACGCCACTGCTCGTACTTTCAGAAGAGTGAATTGTCTGTTTCTCCCCGGCGTATCTCAGCAGCGGCCCCCTGATATATTGCGCGGCGAAGAGCTACAACTTCTTGGTGTGCAAACCGATAAACAAAACTATTCGGCAGTGATCCCCGGGACCCACTCGAAGTGGGCCGATATTCGCAACCAGGCAATCCAGTCGTTTCGTTCGATAGCGATCGGCGAACTGTACGATGTGCTGATCAATCATTCACTGATTGGCGCCTTTGCCAACGACGAAGAATGGAATCAGGAGATCTTTCTGGAAGCAGCCGAATCCGGATATCGCTCGAACACGATCTTGAGTGATCTGTTTCTCTGTCGATCTGCGGTCATACTGGACTCCCTTCCACCGCAATATACCAGCTCTTATCTGTCTGGATTGCTGATTGGTCGTGAAATACGTGAGGGCATCGAGTTAATCTCCCATAGAGATCAGATCATCGTAATCGCTTCAGCAAACCTGGGACAAAAATATCTCAGTATTTTTGAGCATCTGGGAATTACGATCACATTGGCACATTCTCAATCCGCAGTCCAAGGCTACCAGTTATTGATGAAGCACCACGAGACCAGGACATGAAAGAGCGCAACGAACGATGGCAAGCCGCGATCAATGAACTTCCGCTGATCGCAATTCTTCGAGGATTAGTTCCTGAGCAAAGCAAAGAAACAGGGCAGGCGCTCATTGACGCAGGGTTTCAAATTATAGAAGTGCCGCTGAATTCCCCACGTCCAATCGAAACCCTGTCGATATTGAACAATCGATTGAGCGGTCAAGCTATTATTGGAGCAGGTACTGTACTCAATCCGACGCAGGTAGAGTCAGTCGCTCACACCGGCAGTGAATTGATTATTGCACCCAATCTGGATAGCGCTGTCGCAGCCGCAGCAAACCAACAACATTGCATCTACTGCCCTGGAGTGCTCACGCCTACGGAAGCTTTTTCTGCGATAGATCAGGGTGCATCCGGATTAAAACTGTTTCCGGCAGAAATGATCACCCCGGCAATTGTGAAAGCATTGCGAGCCGTCCTCCCCGAAGAAACACCATTATTTCCCGTTGGCGGGATATCTCCGGATCGTATGCAAGATTACCTCGCAGCAGGTGCCAACGGATTTGGCATTGGCTCAGCACTTTTCAAACCCGGCGATTCGGCGTCATCGATATACACTCAAGCGAGAGCATTCGTCTCCGCTTATAAAAAAGCACAAGAGGCGCTGAATGATTGACCAAAAGGGTAACTTGCGTCGCAGCAATATTTTCAGCTCATCGACTGGTTAGTGCGCACTCTCCTGCAAGTTAATCACCCTGCTCCGCTTTGCTTGTAATAGGGCAATGCATATCGGTAATCGTCACGCAGTCTCTGGAGCCGATTGCCATGAGACGGGTGACTGCTGAAGAAGCTCGGTCCGCCTCCGCCGCCCAGCACTTCATCCGCTTTCTCCCATACGGTTATGGCAACCGCAGGATCATAGCCTGCCTTCGCCATTAACAGCATTCCGATATGATCAGCTTCGTGCTCCATTGCTCGCCCATAAGATAACACCACGCCAGTTCCTATCGCGGAAGTACTATCTGCAGCAATACTGCCCAAGCCAGAGTTTCCGGTCGCAATACTAATCGCTGTACCAAATAAGGAAGCGGCCAATCCGACCCCAGCAGAGCGCTTCTGAACCGTATCGTCAGCGTTATGTTGACCGAGTATATGCGCTGTTTCATGCGCTAATACCACGGCTAACTCCTCTTCGACAGGCAATCGTCTAACCAATTCGTCATAAACAACAATGGTATTACCTCCAAGCGCAAAGGCGTTGACCTGCTCCCCCGCATCCACCGTATAAATCTCCAGCTCCTGCCGGATATCTGCAGCTCGACTGAGCCGGTTCATAATCTTAGACACCTTGCTATATGCCGGACCAGATGTCTTTAACTCAAGGTCGCTTCCGCCCATGATTCTTTGCAGAGTCACTCTGTTCTCTTGTAATTTCTCCTCACTGACTGTTGCGTACTCAGGGAGCACTCCGGGTTCGAAATTCTTGGTCGCGGTCGCACACCCGGTAGCGATGATCAGCAGAGGTAACAGCAGCAGAACTTTAAAAACTTGGTTTTGCATAGTAGGTTTAATTAAGTGAAGAAATTGCGGACTTCAATGTTCGCTCTATTCAATCAGCAGCCTCCCAAGATGATCAGCCAGGAGATTCCCGAGGCGGAGAATGTGATCGAATAGTTCCATATGAATGTTATCAAATTCACACAGTATTATCAGTTCACTACGCTATAGCAGGGGTTGACTACGCCTACCATCGATTGAAAAACGATGATCTGCCTCAATATCGTTGGATAACCAGAAAATAACGCAGTCAAAACATCCTCGCTTTGGCTATTTCAGGCAATTTTACATATTTGGATGACAACACAATGAGTGATTTACCAGAATATATTCCACCCAAGGTCTGGCAATGGAATACCGAGAATGGTGGGACCTGGGCCAGCACCAATCGCCCTATCGCGGGGGCAACCCATGACAAGGAATTACCCGTGGGAAAACACCCACTTCAACTGCACTCTCTGGCGACACCCAATGGGGTCAAAGTCACTGTGATGTTGGAAGAGCTTCTTGCCCTTGGTCACGAGGGGGCCGAATATGACGCCTATTTAATTAAGATTGGTGATGGTGATCAATTTGGCAGTGGATTCGTTGACATCAATCCGAATTCGAAAATTCCGGCGATGATGGATCACAGCACCAATCCACCAACTCGGATTTTTGAGTCGGGCGCCATACTCCTCTACCTGGCAGAAAAATTCGACGCTTTTCTACCTGCTGACCCTGGTAAGAGACCGGAATGTTTATCCTGGCTGTTCTGGCAAATGGGAAGCGCCCCCTATCTCGGCGGAGGGTTTGGACATTTTTACTCCTATGCTCCTTTCAAGATGGAGTACCCTATCGATCGATTCGCAATGGAATCCAAGCGTCAGCTTGACGTTCTGGATAGACAACTCGCTGATCACGCGTTTGTTTGTGGGGATGAATACACTATTGCCGATATCGCAATCTGGCCATGGTATGGGAACTTGGTCTTGGGTAGGCTATATGGTGCCGCAGAATTTCTTGACGTCGGCACCTATAAACACGTTACTCGATGGGCAAATGAAATTGCAGAACGCCCAGCAGTTAAACGAGGGCGGATGGTGAATCGCACCTTTGGAGAGCCATCTGAGCAACTGCATGAGCGTCATGATGCTAGCGATTTCGACACTAAAACTCAGGACAAACTCGTGTCATAAGTTTTCATAGGTCAATTCTTTTCCCAAAGCAGCATGGGCAAATATCTTTCAAAGCACTCTGTATACGGAGTTTTCAGCGAAATACTGCATGCATCCTGAAACCCCGCTTTATATAGTTTTTAAAACCACTCATCCTTAGAATAGAGAGATTGCAAACTATTCTGATCTAGGTCACCGCGCACTATTGATTGCTCCACGCACTCCGATATCTGAGCTGCAAGCCTTTCAGAAAATTTCTCAATGCCTGATCTTTACATTCACGGTAGTGTTTATGCGTCGGCTTTCTAAACAGCGCACTTAGTTCATGTTTGCTCATGGAAAACGACGCCAGCTCTAGAGTTTCCAAAATATCTTCGGCTTTGAAATTCAACGCGATCTTTAACTTATTAAAAATCAGGTTGTTGGTGAGCTTTTTCTCGGCAACCGGTTGCTCGCCTTCGCGCTTTCCGCGTCTTTCGTTAATCAACCCATTCAGGAATGTCGCCAAAAGTTCATCGTTCAAATTCTGGAAGTCTGAATCCTCTTCTTTTTTCAACCAGTTACTAAGATCGGATCGAGACACTTCACGATTGGCCTGGCTAAAAATCTCCATCATCTTTGCATCACCATAGTCAAATATATAGCGAATCTTTTTCAGCACGTCATTGTTAGTCATAGTTGCAAGCTTGTCTTGTCAAGACTGAAATTGTAGCTTCGCGCGCTGGATTTCCGCCCAGTCACGTAGTCGCCACCAGTTACCCACCACAGGAAGAAACCAGGGTTTACCTGCGTAAAATGCCTGAGTTTTGAATGGCAGGCCTTCAAATGCGCTAGGTCGATCACGATGGCCCAAGATTTTGTTTGCCACCTGCTTGCCAAGCCAGCTCATCATTACGATACCGCAGCCTGCGTTGCAGCCCAATGCATAGTGCACACCCTGGTGAACACCCATTTTGGGTAAGAAATCGAAGGTGAACGCCATGTAGCCCGACCAAGCATTGGTGACTTTAATATCGGCTAGCTGGGGAAACATCTGCTTAAAATATCCGTGAAGTATCTCTGCGCTTTCCTGACCACCGAGTGGAGAAAATCGCGCTCTACCGCCAAACAAAACACGACGATAGTCCGGGGACGGCCGAGCAAAGCACACCACGCGTCGAGTATCAATGACCGCGCACCTTTGCGGCAGGGCAGCTAACACCCGCTCCTCGTCAATTTCTTCACTGGCAACGATGGTACTCGAGATAGGTATCAGTCGCTTTTGATGCCAGGGGGACAGGTCATCGGTATAGCCATTGGTTGCAAGCACCACCTCTCGGGTTGTAAAACTACCTGTGCTGGTCTCCACGACTTTTGCTCCGCCCTCATTGGCGATGCCAAGAACTCGTGCCCCGCTGACGAGCCTCACTCCTGCTTTCTGACACAACGTCATCAGCCCCTGATGATATCTTGAAGGGTGGATTAATCCTGCGTTCTTCGTAAACATCCCGCCATACCAATAGTCACTATCGACGAATTGTTTTTGTTCCGCTCTGGACACCATGTGATACTGCCCGAGTCCATCGCGATTGTATTCTTGCGCTTTCGCGGCCAGCTTTTCATAGGCTTTTGGGGTATGTGCGCCAACAAAACGCCCGACCACATTGAGATGACAAGGAATGTCTTCCACCTCAACCAGACTTTGCAAACTTTCGTAAGCCTCGTCAGCCTCATCCAGAATCTGTTCTGCTCGCTCCGCTCCTACGGCCGCTTCCAGATTGATTTGCTTGCTTACGCCAGCGCGACCGGATAAAAAGCCGGCATTACGCGTGCTGGCTCCGAAACCGCACTTCTCTGCTTCAACGACAGTCACACTCATCCCATCTTTGGCTAGCTCCAGCGCACAAGACAAACCGGCATATCCGCTACCCACTACGAGCACATCGGTATCTCCTGACTGTGCGGCGCCAGGCAAGTCGATAGGCGCAGCATCCTGCCACCACAAGGGTGCCTCTGAGAAATTGTCTGCGAATAGTTCTTTCATCACCAAATGATTGCCGCATTGCAAATCTGTACAGAGTGATCATAGCGAAAAAAGGCCCCAGCGATTCAACAACTCTGCATATATTGCACCTGAGATCTCATATTCCCGCAGTTGCAGACATTGTTTTCTATCGCCGTACAAGGAAAATTCCATGTCGGTTGGGTAGCCATTTCGCTATAGAAAACTTCACTATAATTCCTCGCAATCGCACCTCTGCGGAATGAGTACTGTTCTGCACGCGAAATGATACCCGCAATCGGGTAAAACCACCTGTCTAGGGCCAGATACACGCTGGCTGTTGAGACTGACCTTTTGAGAGATCTTATCCATGGCGAAATTTCCAGAAAGCGCAGACGTAGTCATCATTGGACTCGGCGGAATCGTCGGTTCCTCCGTCGCCCACCACCTGATTGAGAAAGGCTGGAGCAATATTGTTGGTATCGACAAGTCATCGATTCCAACCGACATCGGTTCTACGTCCCATGCATCAGATTTTGTCTATATGACAGCCCACGATGACCTGACCTGCTACACCACCCGTTACAGCGTTGAGTTCTACGAAAAAATGGGGCGTTATGAAAAGGTAGGTGGATTAGAAGTCGCGCGTCATGATGATGACGAGCGAATGCAGGAGCTAAAACGCAAAGTGTCTTCCGGGAAAGCCTTCGGCACTAACGCGAAAATGATTACCGCGAAGGAAGCCAAGGAGAAGTTCCCACTTCTCGAAGAAGACATGATTCAAGGCGCGCTGTGGGATCCTGATGCGGGTTTGGTTAAGCCACGCTCCCAAACCGTAGCGGGCGAGCTAGTCGACCAGGCGGTTGCAACCGGTCACCTCGCGGCGTTTGCGAATACATCAGCAACCGGTCTTGATATAGAAAACGGCCGGATCAAGGGCGTGGAAACCTCCCGCGGTTACATTGCGGCGAAACACGTGGTGGTCAGCGCCGGCCTTTGGGGGCGATTGATTGCGCAGATGGCTGGAGAAGATCTACCCATCATGCCTGTTGATCATCCTCTCTGTTTTTTTGGTCCGTTCACAGAATTTGAAAACACTGGCAAAGATATCGGCTATCCGCTGCTGCGGGACCAGGGTAATTCCGCTTATCTAAGAGATACCGGTGACCCAACAACCGCCGAAGGTGGAATGATCGAATGGGGCTACTACGAAGAAAAAGACCCAAGACTGGTGCACCCAAAAGATCTGTTGGAAAAAGGAGAATCACACTGGTCGCCGTCGCAACGGGATCTGGAAATTGAACAGATCATGGAGCCACTGGAACGGGCGATGGAACTCACGCCAATTTTGGGCGAACTCGGATGGGACGACAAACGCTCATTCAATGGTTTGCTCCAGGTCACCGCTGATGGCGGCCCCTCGGTGGGCGAATCGCCGGAAACCCGTGGTCTCTGGTATGCCGAAGCGGTCTGGGTAAAGGACGGACCAGGTGTCGGCAAAGTGCTCGCGGATATGATGACCGACGGCCTCACCGAAGTGGATATCCATGGTATGGACGTTGCGCGCTACTACCCAATTCAAAAGACGCCTGGTTATATCTACCAGCGCTGCTACGAATCTGCGTTCAAGATCTATAACCCCGCAGTACACAACCGAGAGCCCTACTCACAAGGCAGGAGTATTCGCCGCAGCCCGTTTTGGCCGAGAGAGCAGGAGCTGGGAGGTTACTTTATGGAACTGGCGGGTTGGGAGCGTGCGCATGGCTATAAAGCCAACGAACATTTGTTGGAAAAATACGGCGATCGCGTACCAGTACGAGAAAACGAGTGGGATAACCGTCATTTCTGGCGGGTTTCTAATGCCGAACATCTCGCCATGTCGGATAACGCAGGAATGATCAATCTATCGCATTTCGCGGTATACGATGTCACAGGCGCAGATGCTGAAACGCTGATGGAGTATGTCTGCGTGGCCAAGGTCGGTGGTGACACCGAAATCGGGAAAGGGATCTATACCCATTTTCTGGACCAGGCGGGTGGCGTGCGGGCAGATTTGACCGTGATTCGTATGGACACAGATAAATATCGCGTGATTGATGGCGCAGACGCAGGTAACCGTGACTACATCTGGCTCAAACGAATGGCGGAAGATAAAGGCTGGAGTGTGTATATCGAAGACCGCAGCGATCATATGTCTTGCCTTGGTCTTTGGGGCCCCAACGCGCGAAAGATGTTGCAAGCTGTCGCCGATTACCCTGAAGAGCTGGAGCCTGAAAACTTCCGCTTTGCCACGACAAAGAACATCACTCTTCGCGGTATACCTGTTCTCGCATTTCGCATTTCTTACGTGGGCGAGCAAGGTTGGGAACTCCATGTACCCTTCAGTTATGGCCTCTCTTTGTGGGACATGATTTTTGAACAGGGAGCGACACCCGTTGGAGTGGAAACCTATGCCAATACACGCCGGCTGGAAAAAAGTTTACGACTGCAAAATGCGGATTTGCTCACCGAATACAATTTATTCGAAGCCGGTCTCAATCGCCCCAAAGTTAAAGCGGCTGATTTTCATGGCAAGGCCGCCTACGTGGCGCAGCGGGAACGGGAACATCAGCCCGCCTACCTGTGCACCATGACGATGATCGACAACACCGACCGTAATGGTGTGGCCCGTTATCCAGTCGGCCAGTGCCCAATTCTTGATCCAGACACCCATGAAGTGCTGGTGGATGAATTGGGCCGACGATCCTATATGACGAGCATCAGCTATGGTCCTTCAGTGGGTAAAAATATTGGCCTAGGTTACCTGCCAAGGGAATTCGCCGTCGAAGGCCGTGAATTAACCATGGAGTACTTTGATGAACCCTTCCCTATCAAAGTCGAGGCAGTGGGATGCAAGGGGCTTTATGACCCTGCGAACGAGCTACCTAAAACCTGATCCGTTAGAGACAGAAGGGGCAGGCACAAGTCTGCCCCTGGCCAAATCATTTCATCCACAAGAACGGCACGATTAAAGATTGAAAAGAAAGTAATTCGTTTTAATCAATAGTCTGTTGAACCCGCTTGACGCTGATTTTCAGTTCTTCTAGAAAAGTTGAGCTAGTCATCTGGATGAAGTAAATCTCACCAGCTCCACCCGGTTTCCGTCCGCATCAATCTCAAGTATTAATCCAACTCCAGGAGCGAAATACTTGATCTCATCGACACCGGGGTCGAGCGGAGTAAAATCACGGGTCACAAGGCAGTTGTTCTCACAGCTTCCTCCTGGCGCAGCCTCCGAGCCAGTCAAACTCAAAACTTCAATCACATCCTCTGCTTCTCGCCAAGCCACTTCCTGACGGATGATTTGCCCTACCTCTGGAACAGCTGGAAACAACACCCCAGCCTTTGCAAAATCCCTGCCGGCTTTCCAGGAGCCATCGATGTCTGTTAATTCAATAGCTTGAGGTTCGTCCCCATCAAAAGATTCATAATTCTTGGAGATTTCACCGCAATACCATACGTTTCCTTCTATATCCTGAGCATACCAATCGCTGGTGTCTTCGATAACCGCGCCATCCTCATCAACGATGTCTTTAACAACCACGCAGGTGATACCGTCGATTTCCTTAGTTCTGTCTGTCACCTCAACCCGGATTGATTCTGTTACGGGTTCGCCACTCTCATCAACAATTACAGACTGATAATTCCACTGATTTCCGACGATAAGCGGAAGATAAATGTTTGGTTGAATACTCACACCTATCTCTCTTGGATCAACAAAATGTTCGGCATATTTCGGACCAAATTTTGGCGTATAAGCTTGCTCACCAATTTCATCGCAAAGATCCATCCGAGCATATCGAATCGATCTACATTCCTTCCTGTCCTCATGGTTAGAACGCGAAATAGCATACAAGCACTGTCGCTGCTCAAATTTATCTTCCAGGTTTAAACATCCTGCCTTTGCAGTATAGAAATGATTGATCTGATCACCGATACATGCAATGTAAAGCGATGATGCGGTGTGTGAGCACACTCGGTTGTTACCCCCAAGAGAAATAGCTGGCATCCAGGTTAAAGAAAGTAAATATACAAAACACGCGGTGATAGTGCGCTTTCCGCATAACTGTGGTTTTCGGTAAAAGAAGTCTTTAGTAGAACGTTTCATCGGCTGCATCTCCGTTTGAGTGTTATTGGGGGGAATCCCAATCCGAAGTTAACAACCAATGGTTACCGTAATCTCGCTGCGAAGTTATCAATATTTAATCTTATCGAGCACCTCGGATCTCAGAATGTAAAGTTTGTAAACAGCAGAAATTCACTCACCGAATCCAATTCGTAGCGCGATTGTTGTGCCTCAGAATATTCGAGACCCATAAGCTCTAAACCATAACTGACGCCATTGGAGCGTTCTTGTTGAAGCTGGATCCCGAATAACTGCTCAGGTCGTTCGAATAGTTCGCTGCTGCGCTCTGTTACGAATCCAATATTAGTGGTGCTGTTAAGCGCATAGTGGAATTCAACTGTGGTGACCATGGGACTCTGATAATAGGGTTCAACATCCGAGTAAGCGCGCAGCGCTCTGCTGAATTCAAGCAGTCCAGACCAGTTGCCCCAACGTTGGCTTATTTGCAAGAACATCGCTGGGGTTGCCAATCCCTCATTTTCTAAATCTGCTAATACCAAATCTGAAACGAGCCCAACTCTGATTTGGGATCGCTCCTCGGAAGTACGAACATGAGCTACCATCGCAGCGGCCAGCTTCGAACCCTGAACTTCCTCACCGAACTCAGAATTCTGCAAACGAAATCCGATCAAGTCGAGCGAGAATAGCGACTTCAGCTGCGTAGATATACGCAACCCTGTTGCATCCTGCTCCAGGTATTCACCTGACAACGTACTATCAAAATTGGTTTCAGAAGCGAAATGAACGTCGTTATACTTTCCGATAGTAAGTTCGGCATTTGTAATCTTCCCTTTAATCAGCAGGTTTTCCAAACCTGTTTTTCTATCAGATTCTGTTTCCCCTGCAATCGAAAACACCACCCCAAGGTTCTCCCCCAAATCTATCTCGGTATCCAGGTCAACTGACGTAATTAGTTGACGCTCTTCCTGAACTTCATTTTCATCCGCGTATAAACGCATTTTTTCATAGTCTATCCTGACATCTCCCGTCACCCGAATCATTTCATCTTTAGCAAGTGAATCCGCATAAATCACAGAAGCTAACGACGCGAGAATCACTCCCACAAAAATGGAACCCAATACGCTTTTGACCCAAAAAATAGTCTTAGCACATCGGCCAACTTCACCATTTTGTAATGTTAGATATTGAAGGAATGACATAAAGTTGCCCCATTCAAATTTCGGAAAACATCATGAGAGTACTCTTACTGGAAGATGACCAACAGATTGCAAAGTTTATATCTAAAGGTTTGCACGAACTTGGATATTCTGTCTCTCATACCGCAAACGGCGACGAGGGCTTGGAACTTGCGCTCAATGAGTCCTTTGATGTTGGTATTTTCGATCTGATGCTCCCTGGAGCAGATGGGTTAACCGTGATTCGAAGAATGCGTGACAAGAGAATCAAGTTTCCTGCAATTATATTAAGTGCGAAACGCTCCATCGACGATAGAGTACGTGGGCTTCAACTCGGGGGCGACGACTATATGACGAAACCGTTTTCTTTTTCAGAGCTCGTCGCCCGTATACAGGCCTTGATGCGACGTATGAACAGGGTCAATGAGGAACATGAGGGTATCATTGTAGTGGAAGATCTACACATCAATATCCTTACGCGGGAAACATTTCGCTCAGGCAAGAAAATAGCACTACAGCCCAAAGAGTTTTCTCTACTTGAGTTTCTCGCTCGCCATCAGGGCCACGTAGTTACCAAGACAATGATCATAGAGCGGGTCTGGAATTATAGCTTTGATCCACAAACCAATATTGTCCAGGCAAGAATCAGTAAAATACGTGAGAAGGTCGACAAGGGTTTCGAATTTCCGTTAATCCATACGATTAGGGGGTTGGGATATGTGATGAAACGTGATTATGTCTAACACCCTCTCAGCCAAACTTACGCGCTGGTACGTAGCATCATTTCTCATTTTCTTGAGCCTCTCATTCATCGCCACCTGGCTGCTTGTGGCACATTTATTTGATCGCGCAGTAGAAAACGAACTCATAGATGAATACCAAGAATTCCGGGACACTTATCTGGACACTGGTATAGACGGGATATTAGGCGAGATTCGAGAGGAAAACGATAGAGAAGAATCTGAGGTAGAATTTTTTCGACTTGTCACTTCTCAAGGTCATGTGATTGCTGCAACCGCACTTTCGACCCACGACTCTTTTGAAGATCGTCAACATTTTGATTTCAATGTAGACGGATACGCTCTAGCAGAAAATTCGCGATTCGTTTCTCTCGAAGATGAAGCGGATGAGGCAGAGATGGCGTTTTCAGAGATATTTGGTCGACTGGACGATCGTCATATTATTCACATTGGCGGACATCCAAAGAATAATATCGAAACATTGAATACTCTACGTAATGCCTTTGTATTAATCCTTTGTTTCTCAATTCCGCTTTCACTTTTTATCGGCCGACGCTCGGTACAAGCTTCGGTACAGGACATTGCCAGCATCACAGAAACCGCCAAGAAAATTCGACAGGGTTATCTCAGTGAGAGGGTCAAAACCAAATCCTCTGATATGGAAATTTCAACCCTGGCATACAGTTTCAACAGTATGTTAGATCGAATTAGTGACCTGGTGACTGAAATTCGGGAAATGACCGACAATATTGCCCATGACCTTAAGAGCCCTCTGGCTAGAATTCGGTTTATGTCTGAAGTCGCCTTATCGAAAAACCAGACAAAGCAAGAACAGGAAGAGAATGCCATTCAAACAATTGATGAATGCGACCGGTTGATCAAAATGATCGACACGGCACTGGACGTTGCCGAGGTGCAAGCCGGAATAAAGAGTCGATCTGACCAAAATATCGACATCTCGGCCCTGGCAACCACAGCAGTTGAATTATTTGATCCAGTAGCTGAGCAGAATCACATCAATCTCGTTTCCAACATTCAATCAGGGTGTTTCTTTTCAGGCGACCTGGAAAGCTTGCAAAGAACTATTTCCAATCTCATAGACAATGCCTTGAAGTATTCCGACCCTGGAGACACGGTGACCGTCTCTCTGGAATTTGACAGCCATGATCTCAATCTCTCGGTAATAGATACGGGCGCTGGTATCAAGCAAGAAGAGATTACGTCGATCTTCAAGCGTTTTTATCGATGTGATAGAACTCGCTCAGCTTCTGGTTGTGGATTGGGATTGAGCTATTGTCAGGCTGTTGTAAGGAGAGCGGAAGGAAACATCCATGTTGAAAGCACATATGGCGTGGGCAGCAAATTCACCATCCGACTGCCGCTAACGACAAAGCTAAATAGCCTGAAGACCAGCCCTTCCAACAAGATAGGAGCCGCCGGGGGCTACCAATCGTCATCTGATGCGTTAGTGTAATAAATCTAAATCGCGATGCTGCTTTTACATCATTAACCAATAATGTTGTCTGAGATTTCTGTCAGCCTCGCGAACCGGACTTTGTGAGTCGCGCAGATTTTTGCTTTATTTATGCGTCTGTACATTTCCGAATAACGTCTCGCAACCCATTGCCATTCAAGATTTAGCTTTTCCACAACACGATTGTGCTTCAGCTCCTCCATGCATGCTTCATCCAGACTGTGTGGCGAACCTAGTGAAAAAACCCTTCCTCTCCGCTCGTCAATCAAAGGGGCAATACCGCAGCAATCTGAGACGATAACGGGTAAACCTGCAGCATTTGCTTCAGCCGCTACCATCCCAAATGGCTCGCTTCGAGAAGGTAACACTAATAAATCAATCTCTCTAAACACACTCTCTGGTGATACCCATCCTAGAAGTTGATAACCGTCGGACCATTCTCTGAACAAGTGCTCCACCATCTCTGGTTCACATCCCGCGACAACTAACTGTATCTTACTGTCGATTTGACGCAATCTTGCCACTGATTTCACTAAGATATCCAACCCCTTGCGCCTCCATTCCTTACCGATAAAACCGATTTTCTTGCCTCTTTCCAGTCTGCAAATACTAGAAAAATTACTGCTTACTGCCGGGAGAACGGGCTCCTCAATGAGATGGGTGATATAGGGATAAAACTCAATTAACTGCGCCCGGGATAAATCAGAAACCGGCACCACCGCGCGCACTTGAGTTCCAGTCACTTCGCGTTTTTCCATCCACGCCCATGCATATAGCCTGGGCGAAAGCCAATCCAGTAATCTGCGTTTTCTCGCCTGAATGGATGCACCATGAAAAGTAGAAATATCGTGATCACCCGTCCTTTCATGACTATGGATGATCCAAGCATCGGTATTGATGCGGTCAATTTCTCGGCGCACCCTTGCAGAAAAAATCAACATACTGAGCCACCTAGGCAGATTTCTATTGGTTTCGCCCAAAGCTTTTACTTCGATGTCATACAGGTATCGCCTTTGAGCAAGGTCTTCATACTGTCTCTGACAAATCACCATCACCTCATGCCCCTGCGCCGCCAGATGATGAGTCAATTCCCATACGTACCGTTCCATCCCACCTACATTGCCGTAGCGTCTAACAATATGAATGGATCGTGTTTTGAATGGATGCACGTTCTGAAGCACTGAATTTCGTATCCAGAATTACACGCCCGCTTCTTAACCATCTCAATGCTGCCTGATTGATGGTCATGAGAAGGTAATCATCCGGTAATGTGCAGTGAACTACAAATGAAATCACTGACCGCCGTTAAGAATCTGGGATAGTGCATGCGTTTGCGATTATCTGATTGTTTTTCATATGTTTTTACAAAACAATTTATTTGGAGCATGGCATTCACGAGTCAAAAGTCGGAAATCTCTGCATCCGATTCAGACTTTGCCGCGTATTCACATAAACAACTGGGCAACCTTATATTGGATATGCAGCGCTTTATCTTTATTTACGTTCTTTTCGTTCTTCTCGTAGCATGCGATCAAGAAGAACAAGTGCACGTAGATTCGTCATCTACCGCTACGCGAACAGCTTTAGCATGTAATCTTGCGCAATCTGGATTCCCACAGAGCGCTGACTATTCTGCATTAATACGTTCTTTACAAAGTCAGGTGAAGCTCAACTCGTCTGTTCCTAATCTTGAACAACTGGGCTGGGCATATGCCGCTTTTGCCAAAGAAGCGGAAAGCCCAGAACACCATTATCTCTCTTCGCAGGTTGCTGTATGCATCGAATCGCTGCATGGCCCTGGCCCCGAGTCCAGTCTGCTACAAGCGCATGCGCTTCATCAACAGCATCAATTTGCAGATGCTCAGAAAATCGCGAAGCAACTGGTGCAGCAAAGAGGCCTCTGGTTTGATCACGCGGTGTATGGAGATACATTACTCGAACAAGGCAAACTGCAATTAGCGTCCCAGGCTTATCAGGCGATGGTAGATCAGAAGCCCGGACCCGAGGCATATGGAAGAATTGGCGAGCTGCGTTGGCTAAGTGGAGATATTCCAGGTGCTATTGAAATGTATGTGTTGGCAGCGCGCTCTACCAGTCCGCGGGATCCTGGTGCGTCTGCATACTGGGACACTCGATTAGCACATACACTTTGGATTAATGGGCAACACGTTGACGCCAAGGCACTGCTGCATAGGGCCCTCGAGAAAGTCGAAGACTATACTCCCGCCCTTCACCTGAGCGCCAGAATGTTGCTCGCGGATGATCAACCCCAGGCAGCAGCAGACCTTTTAAAGCACGTGATCGTGCTTCGCGAAGAGCCCGAATATCTTTGGACCTTATGGGAAGCGCTGCAGATCACGGGAGATAAATATCGCGCTCTGGAGGTACAGCAAAGGCTTGTAGAGCTTGGATCGCAGGATGACCTTCGCACTGCCTCCTTATTTCTCTCAACCACCCAGTCCGACGCTACAGGCGCTGAAACGCTCGCACAGAGAGAGCTATTGGGGCGTCGTGATGCGTTGACCCTTGACGCTCTTGCACTCGCCTTGCTACGACTCGAAGAGATCGAAAAGGCGGAGGTCATTTTGCAAGAAGCGCTTGATACAGGAATTCAACACCCGCGACTCTTTCTGCACGCCACGCTTCTCGCTGACAAAAAGGGGGAACACGTATCTGCCAGACAGTGGCTGCAACGCACCGCGGCATTCAAACATGTTTTGTTACCCACTGAACAAAAATTGTTAGTCGATCTTACCCAATCCCTCTCTCGGGAGTCGATGCAAAAGTCGTGAATGATCCATCGACCGTATCTGACTTCCTTAACCACTCTCATCAACAACAGGAGAAATCGATGAAACCCTTTCTAAAAAAAGCGGCAGTATCCGGAGCTGCAGCTGCACTTTGTTTTGCCTCAGTGTTTTCATACGCCTCGAGTCATATGGACGCTCCGTTAATTACCTTTGACGATGCGGCAAATACCACCGATGTTTATGCCTTCAAAAGTCACAACGGCGACACCTCCTATCTGACGACGGCCGTAGCTGTTTATCCATTTGAGGATCCGGGAATTGGGCCGAACAAATACAATTTCGATGACGCAGTTCGTTATAACATCCACGTTGCCACAGGAGACGACCTGCTCAAAGGAAAACCAACCTACACCTATCAATTCAGATTTAACACCCAGTTTAAAAACCAGAATACCATCCTTCAGTCTTATCTCGGGGTGATCAACGAGGTAGATGATAGTGCGCAAAATCTCACACAAAACTACTCTGTCCAGTTGCTTGACCATCGCAAACAACGCAGATCCAACCTGGTGGAAAAAGGAACCAAGCTACTCGTTCCACCTAACAACCAGGGCATTGCAACACCGTTTTACAATCAAGGAAATGATGGCGAGTTACCGGCCAAGGATGGGGTGTCAACCTCGGCTGAATTAGACGCATACACCTCTCAAACAATCTACCAGTTGAAACGCGGCTATGAGGTATTTGCTGGTCAAAGAGACGACGGGTTTTATGGAGATATCCAAAGCATTTTCGATTTGTTACAGCTTCGCAACCCGGGTAAAGACAGTCAGGGTGGCTTCAATGTTCATACCATTGCATTAAATATTCCGATTTCAGAAATAGGCGGCGATCAACAGGTTGTTGGCGTTTGGGCCACCACGGAACGTAAGCAGGTTAGAGTTATACGCACAAAAGAGGACCGTGATTTTGGCAGGTGGGTGCAAGTGGGTAGACAAGGCAACCCACTGTTTAATGAAGGGTTTGTCGCAATCGTTGACAAAGATCTCTATAACCGAACGCAACCGATTGTTGATAGGAAACTCTTCTCGAAATATGCTGAAAACCCTGAACTCGCAACGTTGCTTAATGCACTGGTCATCCCAGGAACCGGTCTCAACCCGGCTGTTACCACAGAGCGATCTGATATAGCAGGTATCTTTATTCCCGATGTCATTAAGGTTGACCTGTCCACTGAACCGGCAAGATTAGCTGGCAGTGGTGCCAGTCACCCTCTCAACCCCGATGATCCAGGGTTCTCTCGGTTGAGCGTATTTGGCGGTGATGCACTTACCAGCGAAATTCAGGCTGGGCTGCCCGGTTTTCCAAAAGGGACTATTCCTGGCGGTTGGCCAAATGGAAGAAGGTTTGGCGATGACGTGGTGGATATTGGTGTTACAGCACTAATCAGCGATTTGAGAAACGACCCCCTTATCATTCAAGGTCCCGCAGGGGATAACGTTGATAACAATGATATTGGCTACAACAAAGTGTTCCCCTACGCTGCTACACCGCTAAACGGAAGGAACCACCAACACAATTAATCAATCAGCGAACTAAGAATCAGGGCAGTAACGGCTGCCCTGATTTTGTATTCGGATATTCGGAGAGAGAGCATGAAACTCAAACTACCTTGCGACGCAATCGACTTTACCACCCGAGATATCTATGGCCGCCCTTTTCAGCTAAGCGGGTTATCGGGAAAGAGAGTTATGCTCTCTTTTTTCCGTGATGCGGCCTGCCCTTACTGTAATTTCAGGTTATACGAGTTAACGCACCAGCATAAGGAATGGAAAAAATCCGGCCTGGAAATTGTTGCGGTGTTCAGCTCGCCTGCCGACGAAGTGCGAGAATTCGTTGCCAGGCACCCACGACCATTCCGCATGCTCAGCGACCCCGACCTGTCGATATATCATCAATACGGTATCGAACAGTCGTTCAGCGCTTTGTTTCGCGCCTTAATATTCAAAGGGCCAAGAATTGTAAAAGGAGTTGCGAAGGGAGGACGGCCTCGCCCTAACCCGCATGTCAAAATAGTTCCGGCCGACTTTCTGTTGGACAACCACGGAAGAGTCGTAGACATTTGGTACGGGCGCGATACTGCCGACCATATACCGCTGGAAAGGATTCAATCATTTATTAATGCTTTCCCTATCCAATCTTTACAAGACGCAGAAATGCAAATTAAAGAACTCAAAAAAGAAAACGCACAATTAAGAAAAGCATTGTTAAAACTTGGCAAACGAAAGCTGATCGATCCATCCACTAGCGAAAAGGCATCCGACTCATGCTGACTGTGAAAATGTTCGTCAAACAGGTATAGAAAGGATCGGGTATCTACTCCAAATTAAAGGAACGACTCTTGCACCGGTTCTCTAATTCGCGTTGGTGACTGTATTTATTTCATTCACCCATCGACACCATTCGTTAAGTGCTCCTTTTTTCTCTCGCATCTTGCCTGGCTTTATTTCCACATCCTCTGCCGACGTATCCCCCTTAAACAGAAATATCGAGCCCAAAAGCACTTCATTCTGTGGAATGTTTAATAGCTGGAACACCGATTCAGAACGTAATGGTCCCCCGCTAGACCAATAGCTGGCAATATTTCTTTGCGTGGCCACGAGCAACAGATTTTGCACTGCCGCGGCGCTCGCGGCGATGTGCTCCATATTATTTCTTGACGGGCAATACTCCCAACGCTCTGTGGTTTCGAACCCTGGGTCAACCGGATCTGGGCACCATGTCACCTGCACCAGCGTATCGGTTGCGGCCAGCATATCCGGCACTTTCGATTTGTCCTGCGCCTCTATCAAGTACTGCCGGATTGCGAGACAGGCTGGCTTGGGTACAACATAAAATCGCCATGGAACCAGGCAAGTAGTGGCATCACCATTCCTATGTTCGGGAGAAACCGCAATATGAAACGGCGCCATTCCGGCAATCTCCATCATTACGGCAAGTTCTGCTTCGGGGATACCTCCCTCCAGCGGCACGGTTGACAGGATTTTGCTAGTCTTTCTGGATCGAATAATCTCGTCAATACTTCGAAGTGATGAACTCATTACTTTTCTCTGATTTAAAACTTTATCTACCATTCGGTCTTCTGAGACCGACAACGACCTATTTCACCTAGTTATCTTCAAATACCGGGGAAGCATTGCTGCGTACCGAGATAATAACCCCGCCGAGGACAATCATCATAATCCCCAACGCACTCCAGGTGGATACCACTTCTTCATAAAGTAAGAAATCGTATAGTGCGGCAAATAGGGGAGCACCATACCAAAATGGTAGAAGGTAGGATGCCTCCTCTCTTTGAAGCGCCAATATATTGAAATACTGCGCTCCAAGCATGATGACGCCGATCGCCGCCAATGCTAGCCACTGATTTGGTAAGGGCATCTGCCATACAAACACTAGCACAACCAGCGAAATGGTGGCGCCAATGAAGTTGTTACAAAACAAAATCTGGAGTGGATGGTCCCGGCCGCTGAGTTTTTTCAGAAATATCGCCTCGATGCCGATAAACAAAGCCGATGCCATCGCGATCAACGCGGCCGGATGAAACGCGGTGGTGCCGGGCCGCGCTATCAACAATCCTCCGAGTAGCGCTACAAGCGCTGCGCTCCATCTTCTCACTCCCACATTCTCCCCCAGGAAGTAAACAGACAAAGCCATGGCAACGATTACGCTCAGGAAAGAGATTGCATTAGCATCTCCAAGCGGAATCTGCGTCGCCGCCGCAAACAGGCAGCTCACCCCTAACCACCCAAATATCGAGCGTCCGACATGCCAATTCCACTGAATGCCCCTTAAGGGCGTGCTGTTCGCCCTGTATATTGTCGCAATGAGTGCAAAAGCAAAGATAAAGCGAAAGGCAGATATCTGAAAAGGATGGATCTGGTTCACTGCCTCGTTTCCACCCAAAACCTTTGCCAGCAAGGAGGTAACTGAGAATAGCGCAACGGCAATGAGAACATAAACTGTACTTTGAAATCGACGGGACTGAGCCCACAATGGCGCTGTTTTTTGCATCTTAGTGGAAACAATTCCTAGAAACCCCTGGAAAATCTCCTGCCCCATACCGCTTTAATAATTCTCTGCACTCAGAGAGGTCTTTCCTCTTCGCACACAAGCTGTAAGCAGTCTTACCTGTGACACAGGCTTGATCAATTTTTGCACCACAGTGAATCACGGAAGCCAGGCAATAGCAGCAACCGCCCATCGTCGCATAGTGAATGGAAGTCATCCCTAATTGGTCTTGTTGATTTGGGTCCGCCCCATGACTGAGTAAATACTGAGTCATGCATCGGTCTTTCTGGAGAACGGCATAGCATAGAGCCGTGGGCTTTCCCTCGCAGGTGGAATCCGGATGTACGCCTTCTTTCTCTACCAATAAACGCACCAACGGAAATTCCCGCAATGCCGCTGCAATCCTCAGTTGTTTTGCCCCAGAATCTGCAACATCAATGTTCCGCGCTCTCTTCGGAGCCGGCTGTGCAAAAAGTGCCATTATCTTTATGGTGTGAGTTTGATACACGAATGATAATGATTCTTATTTGTATTTTCAACCGCAAAATAAATTATTCTCCCATTGCTCTGCCACCCGCAAAGGGCTGCGAATCACAATTCGTGAAAGCAATCTGAATCGACGAGTTAGATGTTTGGCCTGATCGATAGCGGATGGCCAAAAGTGGAAGGAATAACTCTAGAAATGACGCTCGTTGTATTCTGAAACTCTCAGAATTCATCGTCGTTTTTGAGAAGAAAGATGTTTAAAGATACGCTTAGAAGTGATTTCGCTTTCTTCGTTTATCGGCAGTTTTATGTCAGTCAACTACTAAAACAATTCGCCCACCGCTGCTAATAACTCAGCGTTCAGTTCCTTATTCAAAAGTGACCCGCTTTCGCGATCAAAAGCTTCATAGAACTTTGGCACTGACAGACTGCTTTTGACTTCGGCACCGAAGAACCCGGCAGATTGAATCGCCAACGCCAACACACTTTTCGCGCCACCCTGGCCTGGAGAGGTCGATAGATAGATAGCCGGCTTATTTTGAAACACGGCTTTGTCAATTCTTGAACACCAGTCAAACAAATTTTTATACGCAGCAGCATAGGATCCGTTGTGTTCCGCAAATGAAATGACCAAGCCATCTGCAGACGCGAGTTTCGACAAGAAGTCTTTTGCAGCCCGGGGCTGACCGATCTCTTCTTCTTTATCTGCGCTGAATAGCGGCAGCTCAAAGTCATTGAGATCCAATACCTCTACTTCTACCTCAGGCAATAATGACGCTGCGTACGCGGCAAGTGCTTTATTGATAGATTGGCGGCTGGTACTCGCGCCAAAGGCAACAACTTTCTTCATGTAATTTCCTACTAGTCACATATTGTTGTTTTATATGGCTTCTTTTCTCGCCATTTCGAGATAGAGATGTTGCATTTCTTTAGTGACCGCTCCAACCTGCCCATCTCCCAACTGCACACCGTCTATCGCTGTAACCGGACAAACGTAGGTAGAAGCGCCAGTAATAAACGCCTCATCAGCCTGCATCGACTCATTCAGGGTGAACAAACGCTCTTCCAATCCGACATGGCTGTTTTGAACTAATTCGAGTAACGCTTTACGGGTACAGCCGTGCAATATGTCGTTAGAAATCGGGCGGGTAATAATTGTGTGATTCTTCACAATGTAAAAGCTGGTCGCGCCTCCTTCTGTCACGAACCCGTCCTGGTGCATCAACACCTCTTCGCCGCCCTGAAGTTTGCTCTGCCATTTAGCTAGAACGCTTCCCATTAACCCCACAGACTTGATATCCCGCCGTGCCCATCGAATGTCTGGAGAAGAAAAAATTGGAATACCTGTGATATTTGCTTTTTTCTCTTGCTCCGTTTTGTGTTGGGTAAAACCAAATACAGTAGGTGACAGCTTGGCAGAAGGTAAAAACTCCCGATCGCCATCAGATCCCCGGGTAAACTGCATGTAGACTAATCCCTCTTCCACCTGATTTTTTTCCACCAGTGATCGCATAATTTCCAGAATACCGTCATGGTCGTACGGAATCTCCATATGCATCTCGGCCAACGAGCGATCGAGACGCTGCATATGGGCGGAGAAATCCATGAGTTTGCCATCGATGACTCCAGCCACCTCGTAAATCGCGTCGGCAAATAGCAAGCCGCGGTCGAAGATAGAAACTTTTGCTTCGCTCTCAAAGCAATATCCACCATTGATGTACACCATTCTTTCTACCATTGTTCCTCAGAGCACTGGATGTTCGTTTTCTCGATGAGCAATATGCTCATGTCAGGTTAATGCGAAGAATTCTGCCTGCCAGTTTTGAAATTCACAATCCAATTTTGTGTATTTTCAAACCGTCGAGGCAATTGTTCGCAAGGTAAGCACGTTCGATAGCAACCCACTAAGCGCCATCATCTTAAAGTCAGCTTCTGATTGCCAACCCATCCGGAAACACAGTGTGGAGATCTTATGGATGCGTTGAAACCCCATCGTTATGCTCGCCAGGAAATCGCCAAAAGATGATTCACCATTACAATCCTCCACGGAAGTTATGGTCATGACAGATTGTCTAGTAGAGCGCAATTCAGCTCGCACTGACCTGCTACTATTCAAGGCAATATTGATAGACAAGAAGTGGCATATTTCCAGCGCTATGCGCCAGAAGCCATCTACAAAACTTTTTTGTGTTGATTGAAATAGCTCGAATGCAGTGAAATTCGAAATAGAAACACTGTAGCGAGTGAAGCAAGCAAAAACAGTGAAAATAGTTATTATTTCTTTACCACCTCAATTTGATTAGAGATCAATTTCAAAGTGCAGCCATACCCTCAAAATACGAACGTCTTGAATACCCCAGTGGAATTGCCGTGTGGTGCTGTATTTAAAAACCGACTGGCGAAGTCTGCGATGTCAGACTCCCTGGCTGATGGTACAGGCAATCCAACGGAAACGCAGATACGACTTTATGAAAAGTGGGCTGAAGGCGGAACGGCGATTTCATTTATTGGCGAGGTGCAGGGTGATCCGCGGTATCCAGAGAAACCTGGGAATCTCGTATTGGGTCCGCAGTCGGTACAAAGCAACCTCCAGTTACTAACTCAGCGGGCGCGGGTGAACGACACCCATCTCTGGCCACAAATTGGTCATGCTGGTGCGCTGTCATACTTACCTGTTAGCAAGCCCAAGGGCCCTTCTCCTCTAGATTTAGACGGACTTCAATGTGAAGGACTTAGTGTTGATGAGATTCAACAACTGCCTGAAATGTATGCGAGAACCGCAGCCCACGCCAAATCCGCAGGCTTCAGTGGTGTACACATCCACGCCGGCCATGGGTTCTTACTCAGCCAGTTCCTGTCGCCGTTATTCAACCACCGGCAGGATCAATATGGCGGCTCCATCGAAGCTCGATGCCAGATCATCATAGAGATCATTAACAAGGTAAGGGACAGCGTAGGTCACACATTTCCCATAGGCATTCGCATCAACTCTTCTGATCAATTAGAAGGCGGTTTGACCGAAATCGATTCCCTGGAAGCAATTGGGCTGCTCGACCAAACATCCATAGACCTCATCGATATTAGTGGTGGGACCTACTTTCCCGGAGCCAAGGCGAGTTCGGAAGGTGTCAGTCAAGGTCCGTATTTCCTTGAATTTGCCCGTCAGGCGAGAAGCAAGACGCAAATTCCAGTGATGCTCACCGGCGGATTTAAGCATCGCGCCCAGGCGATTGCGGCCATTGACTCTGGCGCTGTTGACATCATCGGCTTGGCGCGCGCCATGGTTCTCTACCCGCGCCTACCAGAAGCCTGGATTTCCGAAAGTGGTGGAAATCTCGATTACCCTCAATTTCAATCTCCCCCGCCCGGCGGTATTACTGCTTGGTACACGATGCGATTAACTGCCTTGGGAGAGAATCGCGAAATGTCCTTTGATCTAGATCTCCCTGCAGCCATGCGGCACTATGAAGAACGCGACGCGCAACGCACTATTTTATGGAACAAAACATTTAATAAAACGTAGCAACTACAATACACAATTGAGCGCGCAACGAAACAAGCAAGGGACGACATTGCTTTTTATCAGGCCAGTTTACAGACCGCGCCCTCTCGATAATCCGCCCTGACTAATTTCCAGAAAAATAATCCATGACCGAACAACCTGGCAAAGAGGCTGAACGCGCGCTACATGATCTGGCATCAGGCGTTGTCAAAGCGATTCAATCAAGGCCCGATATTCTGCACCATCAATTCGTCAAAGTGCCGGATTTTAGCGCCGCAATATGCGATCCGCATACAACCCCTCACAAGGGAAAGACGGAGGCCCTACCGCAGGCTTATCGCTTTGTCGACGAAATCGTTGCATTAGGCAGAGCTGCCAAAACGAAAGAAATCTTAGCGCAATTCTATGCTGCGAGAGACTTACTAATCTGGGGACACGCCCCAGGGTATAACGTCGACACCGTCGGCCAAACGTTTCTTGATAACTACTGCCACGCGCTTTTAACCGGCCCGGACGGCCCGCTCCGATGTCATTCCCCCCTTGGCGCATTTGTATTGTTTGGTCCTAATACGCTTTATAAAGACCATTCGCATGCGCCAAACGAAGTGTATCTAGCTTTAACAGATGGCGGACAATGGCGCGTGGGAAACCGTGACTGGCAAGAACTTGATGCAGGAGAGACTATTTTCATACCCTCTGAATCTGTGCACGCGATTCGAACTAGTTCTGAGCCTTTACTGACCTTTTCGTTTTGGCTGGAGCCCGGGGAAATGAATTCAATCGCCATCTGATACTTTCATGAGGGCTTAAATTCTCAGGGAGAATTTAGTCCATCTCCTCGCTCGCGCTACATTCCCGTACGATTTACAAATACGCCAAGATCGCCATACCCCCGGAACCGATACTCATATTCAAGTCCTAATCTTTCAGCGATTTCCTCCGCTTTGTTTTGCAGGCTCTCGTTCTTTGTTTGGGCGATATAAACCACTTTTTGATAATTACCAAATACAAACTCCACCATACTTGGATGTTTGTCTAGTCCCAACTGTTGCCACATAAATTTATCGAAGTGCTGACAAAAGAAGTCCGTCAGGAAAAATGAAGTGACATCATCGTCATTTTCTTCAAACCGCTGGTTGCCTTCGAAGAAGGAAAAGCAATGGGGGCCCGCAATTCTCAATACACCATATTTTTCGAGAACTCTGTCAATGCCTCCCGCAGTACCGCAATCTCCGTAAGCGACGTAGGTAGCACTGTACATCCCTTGCGAATTGTGGAGCACTTTCTCCAACGCATCTGGTATCAACGCTGGCCGATGGTGTAGCTGAGCTGGCAAGCACTGGACATCCAAATTTGTCAGGGCATTGCGTTCCACAATATCGATCACTTCTCTGGCCAGAGCGCCGCAAGCGATCAACAGATTTCCTCCCGAATTTCGCTTAAATTTATATGTCTCAACCATTGTAATGAACTGGGTGTTAATCGGATTAACCCATTGTGAGTTAACTCTATCTCCTTCTTAGTCACAGTTAAGTTCTGTTACCGACATGAATAGCAACTTGATTGAACTCAACCCATTTCAATCAGAATGCCTTATCATTTCAAATATCTTAGCCCCCTTGTAATCATGTCACTCAATGGAAACTGTGTTTTATGCGTATACTCATTAACGAAGAAGGTAATTTGAGCCTGGAGCAACACGAAGTGTTTGATCAATTTTCGATCCTTGATCAGTCTCAAACGAAATCTAGAAAGTCTCTCGACGCGATCGCAACTACTGCAGAAGATAATCACTACTGGATTGATGCTGAGGAGGTCATTAAGCTATCTCCTCTTTGCGGAAATGAAGAATGGGAAGCAAAGTTCTGGAAAATGCTGACCGCTGTGGAACCATATGGTTATTCCGATATGGAGCGTAAAAAAGTGAAAGCTCATATCGAACATGGTTGATCTCGGTAATTTCTCCTGTCCCAATCACCACAATGCATTTTATGAAATACAAACCAGAAGTTTTCGGTTTTTTCGATGAAGCCACCAACGCGGTCTGTTACATCGTCAAAGACCCGACCTCTAATGCCTGCGCAGTTATCGATTCCATATTGGACTTTGATATGTCCTCGGGCGCATTGGAAACCACCTTTGCTGACAAAATTATCAAGGAGGTGGTGACACGAAAACTCGAAGTAAAATGGGTTTTAGAAACGCACGTCCACGCCGATCACCTTTCTGCAGCGCCATACCTAGCCAAGCAGCTTTCCGGCAAACTGGGTATCAGTTCGCGCATTGACGAAGTACAAGCAGTGTTTGGAAAAGTGTTCAACGCGGGAACGGCGTTCGAAACCAATGGCAATCAATTTGACGCCCTGTTCGAAGACGGTGATGAATTCTTTATCGGCAATATGCCAGTTAAGGTGATTCACACCCCCGGACACACACCAGCCTGTGTCTCCTATTGTATTGGTAATGCGGCATTTGTAGGAGACACTTTATTTATGCCGGACTTTGGTACCGCACGAACTGACTTTCCTGGCGGTGATCCACGGCAACTTTTCAATTCGATCCAAAGGTTGCTGAGTCTTCCGGAAGATACCCGTCTGTTTCTTTGCCATGATTACAAAGCGCCCGGGCGTGAAGAGTTTTGCTGGGAAACAACGGTAAAAGCACAACGGGAAGAAAATATCCATGTCGGCGGTAATAAGACTGAAGACGAATTTGTATCTTTTCGCACCAATCGGGATGCGGAACTTGCACTACCTAAACTCATCATTCCATCGATTCAGGTCAATATGCGAGCAGGTGAGCTACCTCCTCCTGAGAACGACGGCGAACATTATCTGAAAATTCCTATTAATAAAATGCAACGCCTCTAACCATTCAGGCAATCTGCTACCGATGGCTGCAAAGTCGCGATCATTTCGGCGGCCAACGCTAGATTCTGTTCTTCAGACTGTTGATTACCGATCGGCCCATCGATGAGCAAATTGGCCAAGCCGTGGACGGAAGACCAGGCAAGCAGTTCTTGCGAACTCAAGTTTGTCGGATCAGCATCGAGGATCGTGTCGGCGAACCCCCCTGTGAGATGCGCGCCCAGATTACCCGACGCTGTGACATAAGATTGGTCGTTGGAGTAGATTGCCTCTTCCCGCCACATCGCCCGAAAGAACGCCGGCTTTTGCAGAGCAAACCGCACATACGCCAGGCAAACCGCTTCGAAAGCATTCTCTCCATTGTTTACTGCACGCTGCTTTTCTTCTTCCAGTGACCGTGAGAGCTGATCTAGCGCTCGGGTGGCAAATGCAGTGAGGAGCGCCCTCTTGTCGACATAGTGCCTGAAGGCTGAAGAGGGTGACACGCCAACGAGCTTTGCACATCCCCGCAACGTTACCGCCTCCAGACCAAATTGGGTGGCTATTTCATCTACCGCATTCAGCAACGATTCCGCGAGATTTCCGTGGTGGTAGCCTCTTTTTTCGCTCTTTTTCGCCATCTTTACGCCTTTTTTACAAAATTAATGTGTGCAACGTTCACATTTTCGCCCAAAATACTTGAAATTGATCCCTAAGATTGTATATATTATGTGAACAGTGTTCGCATAAGTCAAATTTTGAAGCGAAACAAGCCCGGCGTCGAGCACTGTCAAGGGTTTGGGCTTCTAACAAGTTTAATAGGAGATTTCAGTATGTCATCGTCGAATGGTTCAACAATTGATCAGTCAAGCAATCGATCTCGGGGCCAGGGCTGTGGTGGTTGGGGCAAAAAGGGAAACTGGTCGGGGTTCAATATTGCCGCCATGGTTCTCGGATTTGTTTTTTTCTGGCCAATTGGTCTATTCATCCTCTGGTGGATCATCAGCGGTCGCAACGTACGGGATTTACCTGAGAAAGTAAGAGAGCAGTGGGCGAGTTTTAAAGGCGGAAATAGTCGACACACACGAAGCGATAACCACGTTTTCGATGAGTACCAGCAAACCCAATATGACCGCATCCATGAAATCAAGGAAGAGATTAAAGAGCGCTCTAGACGATTCCGAGAATTCCGTGAAGATGCGAAACGTCGGGCAGATGAAGAAGAGTTCAACCGCTTTATGTCAGATGCGCCGGGACAGTAGCTGTCAAACATTCACATTAGAGGTCGGCCCACAATAGATGGGCCGACATTTCATTTTGAATGCCATCTTGCCGTTGTTTTCGATCATCATGCCCGCACCCTCCTCGCCATTTTATTAATTTGTTTCTGCGTCTTATTGGCTATTGAACGCTGATCTTATACAAATTCGAATTGCGACTACCAAGGATCTACAAGCGATTGAATCCTGTGCTCGCGCGGCTTATGGCCAGTATGTAAAAAAAATAGGTCGGGAACCTGCCCCCATGATTGCTGATTTCGCGGGCCAAATTAAAGACAGGCAGGTTTACGTCGCAGAATATCAATCTTTACTGGCAGGGTATGTAGTGTTCTACCCCAACCAGGATCACATTCATTTGGAAAACATCGCCGTGCGACCTTCTTTAGCCGGGCAAGGCATCGGTAAGAAATTGTTTAATTATGTTGAGCAGGCAGCGAGTGAGAAAGGATTCAAGACTATTGAGTTATATACCAATGAGGCAATGACAGAGAATCTCGATATGTACCCGCGCCTGGGTTATGTCGAAATTGATCGACATCAACAAGACGGATTCAACCGCGTGTTCTTCCGAAAGTTGCTATAAAAGTTAGCGAAACACTAACCTTTCTTCTAGATCCCGTTAGCAATCAACCCACCCTATACCGCTCAAGTGGACTGATTTACTAATCATTAGTGGCTATGACTATAGTGCCACTCAATAATGTCTCAGGAAATATTCCTCTTTCATCGCTTTTTATCTACCTATTCTTGTTTTGGGTTGTACATCTCAAAAAAGCCTTCTTACACTGGATGCCCACAATCAAATAGAGAGGAAGTCACGATGTCTAGTAAACATTCTGGAGGTTGTGAGCATGTGCATACACATTCCGATAATGACCCTATCGACAATCACACCTGCCATTGCTCAGTTTGTAAAAGTGTCACAGGACAAGACACCACCCATGTCGCGTTTTTTAACCATGGAGATCTTAAAGTCGACGACGAAGGCAGTTTAAATCGCCAGCCATTTAACGCCAGTAACCCTGATGGGCCACTAGAGCTTTGTACCTGCGCAAACTGCGGCACCCCTATCATGCTCGATGATAAGTTAAAGCGGATCCGAGCGATTGTTCCCAATCTGATGGGACATAACGCCGATAATCTACCCGCGACATATCACGCGTTCTATGATCCTGCTACTGGTGTTCCAGAGCCCAATGATGGCCGCCCTGTTTATTCAGGCCTACGGCCTGATTTTGTTTGGCCTGACCCAGCCTGAGCTTCATTGCCCAAATCACGATAAACGGCGGTGGAGAATCTTACTCCACGGCCGTTTATCGTCTGCACCAATACTGACCGAACCGTGAACCGTTTTAGCGCGGGATGTTTTGGATGACTGCGACCAATTTTTATTCTCTGGCAGAACTTGGTCGTTAACTTCGCCACAGTTACCTCATGTCAATAACGATGAAACAACGTCGAGCTCTCGTCGTTCCTGGTCATGACCGCGCGTTACCCGTCTTAGTTAGTTTAGTTGACACCGCTATTTTGAGATTTTGCTCAAGACTTAATCACGAAATTGAACTCTCTTAACGATGTTGTCAGTAAGGTCGTAACTCCAAAGATACACTGACAAATTCATTCGCTCTGCGTCAATCAATTTGCACCAACAATGTGCTCAGGCAGATAGAGGTGACCAACACTCCTGGTCATGAAGTTGAAACCTGTGTATCAATGATTTTTTGCACCAGTTTCTTTCTTCGTTGGCAGTAAGAAACCAAAATATTGGTCACTCTATACTGTATCAATATCGACCTTTTCCCTTAAGAAACAATTCCTTAAAAACTGATCGAGTTATCGATCTTTTGTCAGAATTTTAATCATCCGAAATCTAATATAGGAATTTTTGATACAAATACTCACTAATCCCTATCTCATGTTATTGGCAGCGAAAAAGGTTGCCGTTATTCTTTTGACCAAGTGTCATCATTTATCCGTCGACACCGACATACGCTTCACCGAACGACAATATGAGCAATCGAATTTTGGTTTTCTTTAAGATGACAAATTGATTGCAACAGCAAATACAATGAAAACACCACTTCAATTGGAGACATAATATGAAAAAAACCGGACTACTTTTATCGTCCCTGCTAGCGGGTCTATTGAGTTCAACGGCATTTGCCGAAACAGAACTCACTGTTTATACCGCGGTAGAGGCTGAAGATCTCAAGAAGTACGCAGCAAGGTTTAACGAGGACCATCCCGATATCAAGATTAATTGGGTCAGAGACTCCACTGGTATTGTCACAGCCAAGTTACTCGCGGAAAAGGAAAATCCCCAGGCAGACGTGGTATGGGGGCTAGCGGCAACCAGCCTTCTGTTAATGAAAGGCGAAGGTATGCTCGAACCCTATGCCCCAGCTGGGCTCGACGGTTTAGATAGTAAGTTTCGCGATAAGGATAATCCACCGACCTGGACAGGTATGGATGCCTGGGTAGCGGCAATTTGTGTGAATACTGTGGAAGCAGATGCCAATAACTTACCAATGCCCTCCTCCTGGCAAGATTTAACCAAGCCAGAATATGAGGGACATGTTGCCATGCCAAACCCCAATTCCTCGGGAACAGGGTTTCTGGACGTGTCTAGCTGGCTGCAAATTTTTGGAGAAGATGGTGGATGGCAGTATATGGACGCACTACATAAGAATATCCATCATTACACTCACTCAGGCTCTAAACCTTGTAAGCAAGCCGCCAGAGGAGAAGTCGCGATTGGTGTTTCGTTCGCTTTCCGGGGCGCAAAATCTAAAGCAGACGGGGCACCGCTGGAGATTATTATTCCTTCCGAGGGAATTGGATGGGATATGGAAGCTACCGCTATTATGAAGGGCACCGATAAAATGGATGCTGCCAAGACATTGGTAGACTGGTCGATTACAGATAAAGCCAACAAGATGTATAACGAAGGCTACGCTGTCATTGGCAAGCAAGCATTAGCCAAACCTGTAGAGCACTTTCCGGAGAACATTCCTGAAGCCATGATTGACAATGATTTTGAATGGGCTGCCAGCAATCGAAAGCGCATTCTGTCCGAATGGCAAAAAAGATATGACTCCAAGTCGGAACCAAAAAGCTAGTTAGCCAAATTCATTTGGCCAGGGAAGGCCAACTCTGCGCAACAATCTAACGGCGCCGGAGCTAAATGGTTCTCTTTATCTGATTGCCATATTCAAGTAAATCAAGAGAGTCTCTACTCCGGCAATGACCAATCAATTTGAGTATAAAACAATCGATTTCTGTGTAGCCTGCAGCACGAGGATAAGGGGCGTGAGCGAGTCAGTGGGGCCCAGCGACCGAAGCGTTGAGAGACTTCGAAATACTGCGCCACATCCGGTAAAAGCGATTACACTCGTTAACCCCTTCAGCCAACCGCAACTTGAAATTTCTCATTTGGAAACTCTGCAGGAATTGCCCAGTTTTCATTCGTGACGCTTAAAACGAATTACCTACTATGCCCCAATCGCCACCCTACCTTCAGATCAATAATCTCACTAAAAAGTTTGGTGAGTTTGTCGCTTTATCAGACGTCTCACTGGATGTCACTGAAGGCGAATTTGTCTGTTTTTTGGGCCCCTCTGGATGTGGCAAAACCACATTGTTGAGAGCCATTGCCGGCCTTGACATCCAGAATTTTGGCTCGGTGCATCAAGCTGGCCGGGATGTTTCATCACTGCCTCCGGCAGAGAGAGACTTTGGCATTGTCTTTCAGTCCTATGCATTGTTTCCCAACCTGACAATCGAAAAGAACATCGCCTACGGCCTCGAAAGTCTGGGTAAACCGCAGGTGGAAATTCACTCCCGGGTCGAGGAATTACTTACACTCATTGGCATGCCCGATCAGGGCAAAAAACACCCAGCGCAACTATCCGGTGGACAACAACAGCGTGTTGCTCTGGCCCGAGCATTGGCCATATCACCAGGTTTGTTACTCTTGGATGAGCCACTCTCTGCACTTGATGCACAGGTGAGAGTAAAGCTCCGTCATGAGATCAAAGCGTTGCAACATCAGCTTGGTGTCACCACTATAATGGTGACCCATGACCAAGAAGAAGCGCTCACCATGGCGGACAAGATCGTTGTGATCAATGCCGGGGTGATTGAACAGATAGGAACCCCTGAAGAAATTTATAATGAGCCCGCAACGCAGTTTGTCGCGGGGTTTATCGGCGCAATGAACTTTGTACCTGCCATAATAAATGGTGAAAATAACATCCAGATTGGTCAAGCGAACTTTTCTTTTGAACCACCATGGCAGCGCTCGACCGGCAAGTGCATCGCGGCGATCCGCCCTGAGGACATTAAGGTTGGCTCAGAAGGTGCAAACACCCTTGAAGCAGAAGTAATGGAAGTCGAATTCCTCGGGCCATTTGTGCGCGCTGAGCTTGCTTCAGAGGCGCTGGGAGAACATCGAATTCAAGCTGACTTCTCTGCTAATCGCGTTCGCAGTGAACAACTCTCTACCGGCAGTCGGCTTATAGTGAGTTTGCCACCTCAAAGCATTCGCCTGTACACCGGAGAATGATTCCGGTTAAAGCAAAATCGAGCCGGGACGACCGGCAGATGCTGGTGTTTATGCTGATGATCGCCGCCTATCTGGTGATCGCATTGGCAATGCCCCTTTACGCCATTCTTTCCAAGAGTTTTCAAAACAAAGATGGTGTATTTGTTGGCTTGACTAACTATGTGGAGTACTTTTCGACACCTGCCCTCACCTATTCCATCCAGAATAGTCTGACAGTATCCGTCATCACTACTTTTTTCTCGGTTTCCATCGCCTTCACTCTAGCCTACGGGCTGACCCGCAGCTGCATGCGCTTTAAGAGCGCATTTAAAGTCATTGCGCTGGTTCCCATACTGGTTCCCTCGCTGCTGCCAGGCATTGCACTAATCTACTTGTTTGGTAAACAGGGAATGATCAAGTGGTTACTGTTTGGTCATGATATCTATGGCCCCATTGGGATTGTCATTTCGGAGATTTTTTTTACTCTACCCCATGCGCTGATCATCATCATGACCGCGCTATCCATCGCCGATGCTCGATTATATGAAGCGGCAGAATCCCTAAATGCCGGCAAGCTTAAAACGTTCTTCACTGTGACACTGCCAGGCGCAAGATATGGATTAATTAGCGCAGCATTTGTCGTTTTCACCCTCACGATTACCGACTTTGGCGCGCCCAAGGTCATCGGTGGTGGTTACAACGTCTTGGCAACCGATATTTACAAACAGGTAATTGGTCAACAAAATTTCGAGATGGGGGCGGTGGTTAGCCTGATTCTGCTGCTCCCTGCGGCTCTCGCATTTTTCGTTGATCGATTGATGCAACGCAAACAGGTTGCCTTGCTGTCTGCGCGAGCCGTTGCCTATGAGCCTAAGCCTTCCAAACTATTTGACTGGCTGATGTTTGGCTGGGCTTCCATAGTCAGTATTTTTATTCTCACAATTTTACTGACCTGCCAGTATGCTGCGGTGATTAAATTTTTCCCCTACAACCTTTCTTTCAGCACAAAGAACTATCAATTTGATTTGATGGATGGTGGCGGATGGGACTCCTTCTTCAACTCGCTGCAGCTAGCGGGTTGGACTGCGGTGATTGGAACCGCGATCGTGTTCCTCGGTGCATATATGGTGGAAAAAGGTAGAGGGTTTACCGCCGGACGTAGCGTATTCCAGTTTCTCGCCATGCTGCCGATGG
Source organism: Acidiferrobacterales bacterium (assembly GCA_019633985.1). Classification (GTDB taxonomy): domain Bacteria; phylum Pseudomonadota; class Gammaproteobacteria; order Arenicellales; family Poriferihabitantaceae; genus VYFG01. The sequence continues at coordinate 43,809 of JAHQWE010000130.1, forward strand.
CGGTACCGGGTATGGTTCTGGGCCTGGCTTTTATTTTCTTTTTTAATAGCCCCAATAATCCGCTCAATTTTCTTTACCACACCATGGCAATTCTGGTGATCAGTACCATTGTTCACTTTTACACCGTGGCCCATCTCACTGCCATTACCGCACTTAAACAAATGGACCCGGAGTTTGAATCTGTGGGCGCTTCATTAAAGTCTCCTTTTTACAAAACGTTTTCGAAGGTGACCCTACCGGTTTGTTTACCCGCGATTCTAGATATCAGTATTTATTTATTCGTCAATGCGATGACCACGGTGTCGGCTGTGGTATTTCTCTACGGCCCCCATACCAGTCTCGCCTCAGTGGCAGTGCTAAATATGGATGACGCCGGCGACATCGCACCAGCCGCGGCGATGGGCATGATGATTTTCTATACCAATGCCACGGTACGTATTATTCACGGCATACTGTCTCGCGGGGTTTTGAAAAAAACGCAGGCATGGCGCACTCGGTCATAGACTTCGCTTACCAGAGGAAAACCCGTCAATTAGACGATCACTCTTCCCAACGCCAATGCATGCCGGACAAGATTGTGATAGCCCTGGTCATGCATTGCGGGGACGTGGGTGCAAGTAAACTCATACAACCATGTCGTGGCGCTTACGTATTTGGGCTGGTATCTGCGAGAAACAGGGTGTAAGCCATCTCTCCCTTTCCACTGTTGGTAACTCGAGCTTTTTGGACACAACGCTGGAAAGGGACTAGAAAGAGGTGTTGTGTCACCACAAATCGCAACATTGCAGCTATCACGAGCGGATAAAAGTGAAGAAAAGTTTCTTCAGCTATTGCGTCGGTATCAGGAACACCGCATATTGCCGTTTTAGGTTGCCTCAATCAGTTTATATCGTTTTCCATGATCCAATCCACCGAATTTCCCCTTCAAGGCGTTATTGGCATAGTTGCGAATGGCAAAAATGAGATTCAGCTGGCTCAATCACATGGTTTGCAGTGCGTAGAGATGCGACCTGATCTGTTACTGGATCAGGGCCTGGGACTTGCGGAAGTCATGAGCATGGTCGGCGAGATTGTGACCGCTGACATGCACTGTCTGTTTACCCTGCGTCGGCATGACCATGGAGGAAAGTTCACAGGAACTGATAGGGAACAAATGGACATCGCGATGCAGGCGATTGATGCTGGAGCCCACATGGTTGACGTGGAATGGGACAACCAGTGCGTTAGCGATATGTTAGCGCAAGGTGCACCGGTCATTCTGAGTAATCATGATTTTGAAGGAATTCCAACCGATGCCGAACTCAACGACATTACTGATCGCATCTCTGAACTACGACCCGCCGCCATCAAAATGGTCACAACAGCTCAATCCTTTGATGATGCGGTGCGCATGCTGCAATGGGTTTCTGATTTTGGTGAAGGCCCCTGTCGGATCGGCTTTGCGATGGGCGGAACGGGGGAATTCAGCCGAATACTGACACGCTGTTTCGGCGGACCAATAACCTACGCCACATTCGATGCCCCAGTGGCCCCAGGGCAAATTCCGGTGCAAGAGTTGCTATCGCGTTATCACGCCAATGCTATTCATCAACAAACTCGCGTCATTGGCATTGCTGCCAATCAATACGAAAAAGCCACCTGGCTGGATGGCCTCAATCAATCTGAACTGGCGAAAAGATACGATGTGATTGCGGTACCCATCGAGATTGAGAACTTTGAAATGGTGCAATCCAGTGCAGCGTTTTTACGAATGGACTATGCGGTCGTAACACCACACCAGTCCATCCACTTACCTTTGGATATGATGAGCAACAATGAGGAAGCGAGATTAATCGATTTCCATCAAGGCACCGCCTCATCTCTTAATACGATGCCTGAAGCAGCGATCAACGACTGCATTGCATCACTCAACCGACGGTACGGTTAGGTAGACTCGCTTTCAGAGAAAAATCACGAGTATTCCAAACTGAATCGATTCCGAGATTTTACTCTTCCCTTGATTACTCTTACTGCGCTGCTAGAAAGGCGCTTTTTTTCTGCGCTAACCGAAAAATCGGCGCAGAATAGCGCGAAGCGGCTCTCGATGGTGATCTTAATCTTGTTTGTTTTCCAGAATTGTCAGGCCGTAACTGGTATTTGAAACCGGCACATGCATAAAGCGATATTTCTCCTCAACCTCGAGATCCATAGCACCACGCATCGCTAACCACATCACCAGCTCGATCCCTTCAGATCCTGCTTCACGGAGATATTCAGTATGTGGACGACTCGCAATACTGAGCGGATCATTAACAAATTCTTCCATAAAAGCGCGATCGAATTCCTGGTTGATGACTCCCGCACGTTCACCCTGTAGCTGGTGAGACATGCCTCCCGTGCCAAACACCGCCACCTTTAGATCCTCGTGATAGCTCTCCACCGCTCGCCGAATTGCCTCACCTAAAGCAAAACACCGCTTGCCACTGGGTGGGGGGTACTGGATCACGTTCACGCAAACCGGAATCACCTTGCACGGCCAGCTATCTGGCTCGCCGTATAAGATTGATAATGGGACAGTACAGCCGTGATCGACATCCAGCTTATTGGCGATGGTCATATCAAAGTCATTGGATATCTATGATTCAGCAATATGCCAGGCAAACTCCGAATGCCCTTCTATAACTGGCACGTCTCTTGGTCCATAGCCTTCATCCGCTGGGTGAAAATGATCCGCAACGCCTATAGCAAAGGTGGGTATCAACTCTAAGGAGAACGCCGAAGCATGATCGTTAAAGATAATGATACAGACATCAGGTTGATGCTCCGCAATCCATTCACGTGCAGGATCGATACCTTTGGCAAAAGGCTGCCAATAGGGCTCATCCAGCTTGTGGTGATCTATCGCCGCGCCAATTGCGGGCACATGGGAGGTGGCAATACCAGCCGTTACTTTAGCCATCGACTTTCTCTTCCACGGCTTCATTTTTGTATCGGTTGCCTTCAATCGAGCGGCCACCTTGCAGCATCATTTGCTTAAATTCATCCACAGTCATAGGGGTTGCCGACATCTTCGCGCCGACATCCTGCATGGTTAACCCATCAAAAATTGCGATTTTGAAGGTATAGTAAATATTTCCACCAAGACGCAGCATTTCAAGCCAATTACGCGCCAGCACCGCAGTGCGTTGTGCGTCTGTCATAGCAAAAGATTCCAGATAGGCGGCTTCATCCCGACGAAATTGATCGCGATTTTCCTGCTGGTTCAGAGACATACAAAACATATTGAGATGATATCCCTTGCGGTTGTGTTCACCATCCATCACGTAAGTGCCGGGGATGTCGTCGTAATCTCGGGGTTCTCTCATAGCATCTCGGTGATTTCAGGAGGTCGCACTCAACGGGCAATGATCCTATCTAGCTTGTCCCGATTGATCAACAACAAAGCTCGTCCGAAGGAAGCTACAATCCGGCTCTCCTCCGTGATGTCGGCGAAAAATGCAATTCACCAAAACCGAAGGCTGGTTGGACTGGTTTCCAAACCCGAGTAAGCCCCGCTTCCCATTACCAGCGGGCTGTGTCGATGCACACTGCCATGTGTTTGGTCCAGGTTACCGCTTTCCATATTCAGCGGCCCGAAAATACACCCCCTGTGATGCATCAAAGGAACAGCTCTTTGCGCTACGCGACCATCTCGGCGTTTCTCGGAATGTAATCGTCCAGGCCACCTGTCATGGTGATGATAATACAGCGATGATGGACGCCTGCCTGGGATCAAAAGGTTTAGCAAAAGGGGTCGCGACCGTGAAATCCACCGTCAGTGATCGACAGCTGGAGGAGTTACACCAGGCGGGAGTGCGTGGCGTGCGCTTTAACTTCGTCAAACGTCTCGTAGATATCACGCCGCAACAGGATTTACTTCAGATTGCACATCGTATCGCGCCCCTGGGCTGGCATATTGTGGTGTATTTTGAGGCGGCAGATCTTGAAGAGCTAGAGCCCTTTTTCTCCCGATTACCCACCATTGTTGTCGTCGACCATATGGGAAGACCCAATGTCGGTCATTCGGTAGAAGGGTCTGAATTCTGTCACTTTCTCCGCTTTATGTCTGCCAATGAACATATCTGGAGCAAGGTCAGCTGCCCTGAAAGGCTCACGATTTCCGGGCCGGCAGCCCTGGATGGAGAACCACAACCCTATCGGGATGTCGTACCATTCGCGCAAAAAGTCGTGCAGATGTTTCCCGACCGCGTGCTCTGGGGAACTGACTGGCCACACCCTAATTTGAAGAGCCATATGCCGGATGATGGACTTTTGGTAGATTTCATTCCCCATATCGCCCCTACTCCGGAATTGCAACAGCGGCTTCTGGTAGACAATCCGATGCGACTGTACTGGCCCGAAGAAACTTAACCTGTTGGAATCGGCCCTTTAAGCGCATCCCGGAATACGATCTTGCTTCGCATTTTATTTTGGAAAATCGGCTTTGAATGGGCCAACATTAAACGCATCATCTGGCCCGATCCCGAGCGTAAAATCTGGTACTTTGCCTTTGGAGCAAACCTGGATAAGGCAGTTCTGGAGAAAAGGCGGATCCACGTATTTGAGTCTTTTGACTATGCACTTGCCAATGCAGAACTGAGGTTTACTCAACTGGGTTTCTACCGCCATCACGGCTACGCTTCGGCCGATCCAGCAAACGGCGCTGTGATATACGGCAAGATGTATTTGTTATTGCAGCAGGACGCTGATCGTATGGATTATTTCGAAGGCGTACCATTCCTACAAGTTCATCAAAAGATTTATCACGACAACGCCGATCAATCTTTCTTTTATTATCGCGCGATGATTCCCAGGGAAGGATTGAAGCCGACACAAGAATACCTTGGCTATATCACTAAAGCCTACCGCGAAATGCCCGATGTTCCCGCGCATTATCTTAAACAGTTGGAACAGTCCCCGGTGCTCACAGAGTTCCTGCCCCAAGACCAGACCGGCGACTTTGTTCGGCATATCGAGCAATGGCCAAAATACCTTCATCCACTGCTGACCTTTTACGAAGGGTTATGCCTGCGAATAGTTGAATTCTTCTGGAATCGCTCCCTGTTTCAATGGATGATTAAGGCGCCAAAGTAATCACCCAAATATTTGCTTCGTTTCATTTTTCTGACTTACCGACACAATTTTTTGCCTAATCGGTAATTTTCACCAGGACCGTTAAGCAATGGTTAAGGATTCTGGTGATAATCTTGAGCGTAGTTTCCAAATTAGACTACGGATTTTCCAGTGAAACCTACAACCAATAACGTGACCAAACCGATTCGCTCAGCTGCGAAGAAGAAAGCAACCAAGAAGGAGGTTGCGCCAACTGAAGTCGTGTACTTGAGTCGTTCGATGTTTACCAATGGACAGTACTGCGCTGCGATTCGTGTCGAGCGCTCTTCAGGCTAAGCTGCCGACCACCACCTGAGACTGGCAAAGCGTCTCCATTTAGTTTCACCCACTCCTGCTAATTCATCTCGCTAAAACGACATCATCGTATTTAGCCGGCATCTGATTCAGCGTCGGAATTAACAGTATAATTTCTGTTTTATTCGGATCTGACAACCCATGCAGAATATCAAGCTCACGTATTTTGACTTCCACGGCGGTCGCGCCGAACCTGTTCGCATGGCGCTCGCGATCGGAAAAATAGAATTTGAGGATATCCGAGTGTCGTTTATGGATTTCGCCAGGATGCGTGGCAGTCTGCCGCTCAAAGCAGTTCCTGTGATGGAAGTCGATGGGGTAAGTTACTGTGAATCCAACGCCATGACTCGGTATGTTGGGAAATTAACTGGACTCTATCCTGATGACCCCTGGCAGGCATTTTTATGTGATGAAATCCTCGAAGCCTCAGAAGACGTCACAGTTGCACTGGTAAAAACCTTTGGCCTCGAAGGCGATGCATTAAAAGAGGCGAGAGACAAACTGGAAAATGGGATCATCACCGACTGCCTCGAGCTATTTAACAAACGGTTGGCAGCAGCAGGTGGAGCGTATTTTTCTGCCAATCAATTAACGGTAGCAGATCTGAAAGTGATGGTGTGGCTACGCGCACTCAACGCCGGTCAACTCGATCACGTTTCTAATTCATTGGTTGCGAGCGTCGCCCCTGAACTAAATACTTATGTAGGGCGTATCTCTCAGCTGCCGAGCGTGGCCAAATATCTTGAGCAAATCAGTTAGCCCTGCGTCACAAAAGATGTTTCTTCATGATCGTAGAGTTTGGGCAACGCAATGTTGATTACGATGCGATTGCACAAGAGTGCATCCGCCGATAGTCCAGCTTGTCAATTCTCCCGCCAAAAACACTGTTTTACATGGGTTCGGAGAATATACTTTGATTTGGTTAAGCAAGCAGACAATTTGAGAAGGAAGCTATGTATCGCTAAGGTTCGAAGCGCTTACCCCAAGATCTGGCGCTGACGGAGATCAACCCGATCGGGAAATTACCCCGGTGCCGCTTGATGTATAACGACGTTACAATTTATTTAGACTTACCTGCACCGATTCAGTGTTTAACTTTGTAAAATGCTTAGCGCGATTGGAAAGATTTAGGGAATCTCAGAACGGAGTAATGCGATGCAGTTAAACCGACGACAACTTCTTCAACTCACCTCAGCAGGTGCGCTCCAAGGTTGGTGTGCCCCACTCTTAGCGGAGAGCAAAGAACGAATTTTCAAGCCCATTCCATCCACGGGAGAAGAGATTCCACTTATCGGAATGGGAACCTGGATTACCTTTAATGTTGGCGACAACACCAGCTTGAGAGATGCCCGTTGTCAGGTACTTTCCCGATTTTTTGAGCTCGGAGGAAGGATGGTTGATTCCTCTCCGATGTATGGCTCCGCCGAAGATGTTCTAGGGTATTGTGAAACCCGAGAGGCCGCCCCTAAACAATACTTTCGCACCACCAAAGTCTGGACGTCATCGGATTCTGAAGGGCGATCTCAGATTGCTGACTCCTATAGGCTGTGGAAGACCAAGCAATTTGGATTATTCCAGGTGCATAACCTGGTGAATTGGCGCTCGCACCTACCCTATCTATTGGATTTGAAGGCAGAAGGAAAAATTCGATATGTTGGAATTAGTACTTCGCATGGGAGAAGGCATAGAGACCTGGCTCACATCATGCAAAATCAGGACATCGATTTTGTTCAGCTCACCTACAACCTCGCGGACCGTGAGGTTGAAGAACGGTTGTTGCCTCTGGCGGCGGACAAGGGCATCGGCGTCATTGTGAACAGGCCGTTCCGACGCGGTGGATTATTTGATCGGTTAAATGGCGTGCCTATCCCCGATTGGGCAGCCTCTCTCGGCTGTGAAAACATGGCGCAAATTATGTTGAAGTTTATCGTGTCGCATCCGTCAGTAACCTGCGCGATACCAGCAACTAGTCAACTCGCCCATCTGGAAGAGAATATGGCAGCGCAATATGGTCCGATGCCGGACTCTGCAACAAGAAAAGAAATGATCAGCTGGTTCGAACGGGTCTAACTCTTAAAGCTTCTACCGGCTAGTGATCGCTGATTTTAAAGACTGGCTTGGTAATTTTTTGCCCTATTCCCTTGAGAGCTGGAAAGGTCTTCTAGCGCATTACAACCAAACATGGTGGCCCTACTCCGCTGCTTCTGTAGTGCTTGCTGTGGGATTGCTGTGGTTGGTATTCAGACCATCATTATTGCATGGGCGCGTTACTCTTTGGCTGTTAGGCATTTGCTGGGCCTGGGTAGGTTGGTTTTTTATTGGTGACCAGTTCGCGACGTTAAACTGGTCGGCCCGATATTTCTCCTGGCTATTTATTTTGCAGAGTTTTTTGCTGATCATATATTCATTTCATGGTGAGATGAAAAAACTCAGCAAAAAGACGCGACCCAAATTATGGTCATCCACCCTGGTTTTCGCTTCGATGTTGGTTATTCCGTGTATTCAAATTCTAAGCGGTTATTCGATCAACCAGCTTGGCTGGTTTGCACTTACACCCGATGCAACAGCGCTCACAACAGTCACACTCCTTGGCATGCTGAATTTCCTGCCGACTGGATTATGGATTATTCCCATTATCTGGAGTCTCTTCGTATTTACCTATAGCTGGCCGCTGGGGGACATCCCAGGTATGAGCCTATTTCTGTGCATCGCGACGCTGCTAATGGCGTTCAAACTGCGAAGAGCAGATTAGCCAATTTCTTTTGCGAGTTTTTCAAATGCTTGCAGCATCGCAACGGTGGTAACGTCATTTAACGGATCAGGATGGGAGCTTAATCGCGCAACCACGACTTCTCGGGCAGGGTTAATATAAAGCAGCTGCCCATGAATACCGCGAGCGCAGATTGTTCTATCCGCATCGCCGCTTTGGTACCACTTGTTGCGATATTTCCCGTCCGGCATCTTCTCCTTATAATTTCCTTTATCCCAGGCGGATTGACTTCCGTTGTTGCAGGTATCTTCTATCCAGTTCTCGGATACCACCTGCCGACCCTGTGCGTATCCTCGATCCAGGAAAAGCTGCCCTACCCGAGCGAGATCGAGCGCGGTCAAACAAATACCGCCCGCAGCACGGGCCAGCCCACTTCTATCCAGAGTGACATAGCCACATGTTTGCATTCCCAGGGGATGCCAAAGCAAGTCAGAATAGAGTTGCGCCAGCGGCACTTCGGTGACGCGCTCTAAAAGCAGCCCCAACAAATCCGTATTTGGTGAGCGGTAGGCAAATACCTCTCCGTGAGAGTGCCGATCTTTTGATAGCGAGTAGAGAAACGTTTCCAGATCCGGACCCGGTTGGTTTTGATCCACTGGATTCCAGGCTGTAGCTTCACGGTACCGCATATATTCACTTTGCGGATCAGAATAGTTCTCTTCAAAATCGAGAGACACCGTCATATCCAGGACCTGCTGAACGGTACTATCTCCATACGCGCAGGACCTTGTTCCAGGGAGGTAGTATCCAACTGGTAAGTGACAATCCAAAATACCTTGATCGGTCAACATACCAGCGACAATCGCGGTCAATGATTTACTAATGGAAAAAATAATATGCGGCTTCAGAAAATCACAATAAGGTGCCTGCCACTGGTAGATTAACTTTCCCTGATGCAACACAACGATCACATCTGAATCACTGAATTCGGCCAGCGCGGGCAGCGAAACCTGCCCGCTGGGACAATCAAAGTTCAGTGCGGCAAAGTTCACCCAGTCGGTTTTCAGTTCCGGAGTAGTGTCACTCGCAGATATTTGTGCAGTGGGAATAATTTCTCGCACATTTTGAAAAGCCCACCGCGAATGTGGATTGATTCGCCAATTGTGCAATCCTGTATCAGTACGTCTTGTCATCATAAAAGTTATTTCAACGGAGCATCACGACCTGATCAGAATGAATCGCATCAATCTGATGTGACACGCGCTGGTGTCCAGGTATACGCTTGGAACATCCAGCAGCGGTTACTCTATACTTATATCTTCCAAATCGGCCTACCCACTCACCATGTTACCCAGACGCACCTTTCACCCGGACGGACATTTATCTATCGGCATCCCATTAAATCATAGTCACGGCATTGTGTGCGGTGAGATGGTATTTATTGGTGGTCAGGCCGATATTGATGCCAATGCACAGGTTACCTGCCCGAATGATATTACTGAACAAACACGTATCGCGATGACGGGAATGATCACAGTGTTGCATGGCCTGGATTGCGAGGCTTCCGACCTGGTCAAGCTGACCGCATTTTATGTGATCGACGACACAATCAGCGAGCGCCTGATTCTCGAACTGATTGCTGCGCAACTTGGAGAACTCGAGGGGCCTGGCCCCGCTGTTACGTTGGTACCCATCGAAACCAACTGTTTCAATGGTCTATCGATAGAAATCGAAGGCATCGCAATGCGCGGTCAAAATGGTGAACGCCTTTCTCGTAGTAGTGCATGGATTCCTGACGGATGCTGGCTTCCGTCAGGGCTCAGTCAGGCGATCCGTTGCGGTCAAATGATCTTCACCAGCGGCCAAACCAGTGAGAACCATCAAGGCCATGTTCTGCACCCGGGTAGCCTCACGGAGCAAAGCAAAATTGTACTGAATAAACTCGATCGACTATTGAATGGCCTTGGTGCAGATCTTGCCGACGCGGTGAAAACAAACGTATTTAATGTTGAACCAGGGGAAATGGAGAGCTGGAAAGACGCAGCATTGATTCGTGCCAGCTTTTTTCCAGAACCCGGCCCGGCAGCAACAGGATTATCATTGACCAGATTACCCAATCCCAAATTAATGGTCAAAAACGATGTGATTGCTATGCGCGGTATCGATGGGCAAAGATTGCCCCGTGTGGGTGTTTGGCCAACTGATCACTGGGATTGGCCAGTGCATTTACCCTATCGTCACGGACTACGCGTGGGAGATCTCGTGTTTCTTGGAGGACAAGTCTCTCTGACTGCGGCGAGCGAGATCATTGATCCTGCAAATATGCAGGCGCAGACCCATACCGCCATGCAAAATATTCAAAAAGTGTTGGCGGAGCTCGGACTCGACTTTGCGCACTTGGTTAAAATTAATGCGTTCTATGTTGGAACAAAAGGACAAGAAGATCTTCTGAAAAACGCCACGGTACGCAGTGAGTACTATCGTTCCCCAGGACCTGCATCAACGGGCATCCCTTTTTCCTATCTTGCTTACGAAGACATGGTAATCGAAATTGACTGTGTGGCAATGGTCTAACGAAAATCTATGGATATGGATTGAAATCTATCCAGACACGATTCAATCAGGCAGTAAACGATTCGAATAGAGCACATTGTAGTGACCTAGAAATGCCTCATAATGACTGGCGAGATTTTTGGGTAAATCTGCTGGGTCCACATATTTACGTGGTATGGGTTTCAACCCGCTACTATCACGCAGAGACGCATGCCATATCTCCTCATTGCCGTCGTACCACAAAACTTCGTTGCGTTTTCCTGGCTCCCAGCTAAGTGCTTCTTGAATGAAAGGGATACCTATCGCATTGCAATATGCAGAAACCATCTTTTCCGGTGATTCCATCAGGTCATCACTGTCGATCACGATAGGCAGACTTCCTGAACGGGACTGCAATAGATCAAACAAACACCGCTGCGGGCCAAAGCTGATTTCATTGGCATCAAACCCCTCCTCGAAACCGGCTTTCAGATACGATCGATGCAACGACGCCAGAACTTTGGCTGGGTCGCGAATCAGGAATGTATGGGTAATCCTGCCCAGGAATTCCTCATTCCATAGGTGGTCTGTGTGATGGGGCATATCTTTCACAAAAACCGGGCTTTTCACCGCAGCCTCCTGAATGTCATCCCAAATCTTCTCAAACGTGGCTTCGCGACGCTGTCGATTGGGCGGCACAGGACGTGGCGCTCTCGCTTCCGGCCCCTGATACCACGCCATACCAAATGGCTCGTGGAAACAGATCAAATCACCACGCTGCCGCATCATCCATTCAAATGCGGTAGAAGTTGAACGTGGCGTTGCCCAGAGAAAATAAATTGGAAGTCCGTTCATATCATCGTACCTTGTATTAGATTCACAACTGGCAACGACAATTACAACCGCAAGTCATTTTCGAAACCGTCGAAATAATATCCATTTAGGGAGCCTCTGCAAAAGTCTGGGCGAGACAGATTGAGATGAAAAAGGATCAAGATCGAGGCGCGAAACGCGCGTAATAGCACGGCTATTGCGAAGTTTTGCAACGCAGATATTGATTATTTTTCGCTCAAGCTGTCCGTTCACGACTTTTGCAGAGGCTCCCTAGATAGACCTATCTTAAATTCCGGATAGCTCGAGGTTCAAGAAACACCCTTCTCGACGCTAATCTGCCTGCTTACAACCCCCATCAAAATCGCCAACAGTCTAGCAGCGACTAATGCACCACGCCCCCCGATATCATTTGCGGGCATCAGTTCCGCTAGATTAAAGCCGACAATTTTCGACCTCTTGGCGATTCCCATTAGAAAGTTCACCGCTTTCCAGTAATCCAAACCACCCGGAGCAGGACCAATAACGGCGGGCACAATCGCTGGATCCATGACATCGATATCGAAATTGATAAACACGCGGCTACCTTCCGGAATTGCATTGAGTATCGTATCCAGTGACAGCTCTTGTACCTCTCTCATGGGAAAAAATTGTACGCCCCATTCCAGCGCATCCTCGTAGTCACTCGGCCGTGCACTGCCCAACCCTCTTGCGCCAATTTGTACGATGCTTTTGATCCAGCTCATTTCAGATGCTCGGCGCATATTACTGGATAATCCAAAACGCTCACCAGCGACTTCGTCACGCCAATCAATATGTGCGTCAAATTGCACCACAACGATAGGCCCATGTTTTTCGTAGGCATTGAGAACGGGGATCGGAGTGGAATCATCCCCACCAATCACGATCGGCACCGCACGACTATCCAGCACTGTTTCTACAGTTGAACGAATCAGTGTTCGATTGTGTTCGAAATCTGATTCACTACAAGGTAGATCCCCCCAGTCCACCGCCTTGGTATCGCTGAGTAATATTTTTCCCTCCAGATCAAAGTCCTGGTGGTCCTGCATACCAGTCCAACCAAACGCCGACCGAATCATATTGGGAGCATCAGCGCAGTAGGCTCCCACAGACTGATACGAGGTTGCGATTGGCGCACCCATCGCAATGATGTCAGCGTGATCAACATTACCTTGTTCGACGTAAGGAATATCGAACAAACCTCTCTTGACCTGGTCACCGAACATCGCACCCATTTGAGGGGGAGTTTTATCTGACATATGCTGTATTAAGATTCTATTTGGCAAGGATCTTCAAATAATGCCTGCCTAAGACACTCAAGCCGAGATAGGAATAAGAATAAAACCGCGATGAATCCTCACCGACAAATGACACCCACCTCGTGTCTTTGACAACGCGCAGACGCAGATTATAGGTAGAGAATGGATTTGGCGCACTTTTACTTACACTCCTGGTGTTTAGGGAAATGGGGTGCGAAACTTGTGCCAGCGTCTCGCGAGACGTCCGTCAACCCGCTGGTTAGAGTGTCTTATCTGTGGCAATAATTTACACAGTGCATTTGTTCAGCTCGATATCTTAGTGGCCCCACTGATGAACAGGAAACCATTCGTGCGCATTCAAACTGCTTCTCGTACTCCTCGCAAAAAGTACTAGTGACTCTTTTACACTCCCTTCTCGCTATCGCGATCAACCTACTCTGGGGGTCGATGTATATTGCCGCGAGCATTGGGCTTGAGGAGTTTCCACCTATTCTCTTTACCGGCATTCGCTTTTTGCTTTTGTTTGTCTGCCTGTGGCACTTCTTGAGAGTGCCAGCGGAGAAAGTCAAACCACTCCTGAAAATTGGTTTTTATATGGGCGCAGGGATGTATACCACACTGTACCTGGCACTTGCGCTGGCGGATAACACCGCATCGATCGCAATCTTCAGTAAACTTGAAGTACCTTTTGCCATCATTCTTGGAGTGGTTCTTCTTAAAGAGAAAATTGGCGTCAGACGAATTTCAGGTGTCGCCATCGCGATGCTGGGTGCGATGATTATCAGTTTTGATCCCAGCGCATTTGATGACCTCCCAGCGCTGATGTGGACCGTGGCATCCTGCGCGTTTGCCGCGTATGGGATGATAAAAATTCGAGAGCTGGGTGCCATTCACCCGTTGACCATTGCCGCATGGGTTTCGGTGGTCAGCGCGCCTGTATTGCTTCTAATTTCTGCCGCTTTCGAGAAAGACCACTTAGTAATCATGCAACAAGCGTCCTGGATAGGTTGGTCGGCAATGGCGTACACGGGCATAATGAGTTCCATCGTCGCAAATTCCGGGCTCTATTTTTTGCTGCAACGATACCCGGTGAGTCAAGTCGCGGTTTACTCATTGCTCTCCCCGGTTTTCGCGGTAATTGGCGGAGTATTGTTGCTCGAAGATCGACTCACTTTCGGATTGGTATCAGGAGGGTTGCTCATTCTGATTGGTGTAGGCTGGATACACTATCGAAGCCTTTCACTTGCGCAGCCAAACAAAAGCACAGGGTGAATCTGCATTTTCCTATTTTGCCCACCGCTTCATTTCTCTCACCGTTTGCTGCAGAATTGTTGCCTATAATCTGCAGACCAATTTCAGAGTTTCAGCGTGTATCAATCTACCGACTTCGACGCCGTTCGCAAGCCCCTGCTGGAAGCATCTACGCTCTCTTCAGATTGCTATATCTCCGATAGATTTTTCGAACTGGAAAAGAAGCATATATTTTCAAGCGCATGGCATTTCGTAGGTCGTACCGACGAAATTTCAGAAGTGGGAGACTTCCTCGCGGTTGACACCCCTGCTGGTTGCGCTCTCGTTAGTCGTTGTTCTAACAATGAGATAAAAGCATTTATCAATGCTTGTCGACATCGAGGAACGCGGCTCAAGGAGAAAAACGGTCGCTGTAAGCTTTTTATCTGCCCTTACCATGCATGGAGTTACGGTCTTGACGGCGCGTTAAAGTCAGCTCCCGGCATGGATGCGTCAAACTTCAATAAAGATAGTTATGGGTTATCTGCACTACGGTTAGAAATCTGGAGTGGCTTTATCTTTATCAATTTTGATCGAGACGCAGCGGATCTTCTCACCTGGCTAGATGACATGCCAGTAACAATGCAGAGTCACAGTCCTGACAGTTTAATCTGTACCAAGAGACTTGAGTTTAAGGTTAAGGCCAACTGGAAGCTGGTGATCGAGAATGCCCTTGAGGCCTACCATACTGGTACGGTGCATCAGTCTTCTTTGGGCGCGCAACGATCTGAGTCCATTCACGCAACGGGGCAATGGGACGCCTTGTTCGTGCTCAACGAGTCCGACAAAAGCATCGCAACGCTTCCGGGAGAACTACAGGCGTTGCCATTTATTCCCACCCTCAGCGAAAAATCCAAACAGGGCACCTGGTTCACCGTGATCTACCCGTGTACGCAATTGGTGTTTTCGCAAGACTGTGTCTGGTGGCTCGACATTAAGCCAGTTTCAACGAGTGAAACGCAATTGATAGTGGGAGGCTGCTTTCCCCGTGAGACTATTGCACTTGATCAATTTGCAGAAAATTCTGTTGCTTACTACCACCGCTGGCGTACCGCGACCGCTGAAGACAATGCCATAGTAGAAAAACAACAACAGGGACATATGTCTGGTCACCAGCCCTCCGGCCGATTTTCCAGTAGAGAACATTGCGTACATAAATTGAATAACTGGGTACTGGATAAAGTGTTTGGAGAATCAGTCAGATGAGTTTACCTGTTGCGCCGCAACTGGATTTTTCTGAAATCCCCGTGATCGACATCGCCCCATTACTTTCAGGTTTTAGTGACACGCGGGTTATCAAGCAGATCGAGGATGCCTGTCGTCGGGTTGGATTTTTTTATATCGAAAACCATCGTATTAATCCAAATACGGTCTCGCAAATATGCGAGCAGGCCAAGCTCTTCTTTGGCCTGCCGAAACGGCGGAAACAAAGTCTGTTAGTGAATCCGCAAATGCGTGGATATCTGCCGCTGGATTATCGAAGTTTTGAAGGTGAGGATCGTGCAGCGACCAGCAGACAAGAAGGGTTCTGGATGGGACTGGAAGCAGAGGAAACGACTGACAGACCGCTGGATGGTTACAATCAATGGGCTCAGGAGCTACCCCGTCTACAACCCGCGATGGAACAATACTACTGTGCACTTGAACCGATTTCCCAGGCGCTGATGCAAGGATTTGCGCGCGCACTTGGCCTGAACAAAGAGACACTTCTTCCTTTGTTCCATAATCCCACTACCAGACTCAAACTTAATCATTATCCGCCACAGGAGAATCCAACGGATGAGCACCATATCGGCGTTGTTCCCCATACGGATTCTGGCGCTTTCACCATTCTCTGGCAGGATCATCACGGCGGCCTTGAAGTAATGAATAAAAATGGCGAGTGGGTGGGCGCGCCCCCAATAAAAGATACTTTTGTCGTAAACCTGGGAAATATTATGCAAATTTGGAGCGGTGGGCAGTTTTCTTCAACGAAACATAGAGTCATTAATCGAGGCACGAACGATCGTTATTCGATTCCGCTGTTTGTCAATCCTGATCAAAAAGCTGTCATTGAAAATCTAGTGGCTGACTCTGGTTGTGGTGAAAAAGGCTTTGGCTACGGAGAATATCAGTCCAAATTCTGGCACAAGGCCTTTCCGGTCGCACATAGCGGTTCATGAATCGCAACAGTCTATAACCTGAGCGTTCCGCAGCAGATTTAGAAGTTCTCCATAAAATTGAAAAATGCCGGGTGAGTTTCACACTCCCCGGTCGTGGTTAAAACTTCAGAACTGCACATTTAGTGACCTAGCCGCTATCTCGCCCTCGGCTCACCTTCCGGATCGCGCTCGATGAGCGTTTCAATTTCCGTCATAACAGCTTCCGGCAATGGTCCGAACTCCAATGCGCCGCAATTTTCCTGTACTTGATCAACTGTCTTTGCACCTGGCAGCGGAATATTTCGGCTTGATTTGGCTATCAGCCAACATAACGAACCCTGTGACAGCGTGCGTCCACCTGTACGCAACAGTTCTTTGACGTTATCCAGATTGTGCAGGTACTTGGGTGCAACCTTACTATCTCTAAAATAGTCTCTACGGTCACTGTTAGTTGCCCGCACGTCCTCGTTGACAATTCTGGATGCTTGATCAAATTTCCCCGTCAATATGCCCATTGCCAGCGGGGACCGAATGAACGCAAGCAAGTTATTTTCCTCTATTGTCGATTGCATTGTAGGCACGTCGATAAAAACACTCATTACATGCTCGACGCCAACAAAACCCTCTTTGTCCGCCATCGCAGACGCACTCGCCGGGAAATCAGTACTCCATCCGTATGCCCGGATTTTTCCAGACGATCTCGCTCGCTCCATTTCTTCAAAAATAGGACCCGCTTCCTGCAAAGGAAGTGAATTCAAGTGAAGCAACATAATGTCAACTTGGTCTCGCTGAAGCCTTTTGAGACTCGCGTTGATTTCTGATTGAACTTTCGAGCTATCTGCATTATTGCCTAGCACTTGTTTGGTTTGTTCATCAAACTCAACCCCGAGCTTACTGATGATCAGTGTGTCAGGCTTATTCTTTATCGCGGAGCCAAGTAAGCGTTCAGAATGACCAGCACCGTATACCCCCGCCGTATCAAATATTCGGACACCTGCATCCAATGCAGCGTGAATAGTTTTTATCGACGTGGCGTCATTAACGTCTGCGAATCCCATAGATTGATCGCCAGCATACATAGGACCACCAATGGCCCAACAGCCCATACCAAGAGGGGGAATTTCATTACCGAGAATTTTCATTTTTTCTGTCCTAAGTTGGTGAATACGCCGCCACTATGACGCAACCCTGTTAGGATTAGAATGGAATAAAATGTAACCTTCTTTTCAAATATGAAATGAACTTGAATTGGGATGATCTGAAACTTTTTCTCGCTGTCGCGCGTTGTGGTGGCCTTTCAGCGGCTTCTCGCGAAACGGGAAAGAGCGCACCTACTCTGGGCAGACGAATGTTGCTGCTTGAGCAGACTACTGGCACTGAGCTGTTCTATCGATTGGCGCGCGGATATGTACTGACGGAAGAAGGCAATGCGCTTTTTAACAAGGCCGCCGATCTTGAGACTCAAATTCTTCCTCTTGATCGTTCGACTGACTCATCGACAGAAATGTTAGTTAAAGTGTCAGCAGGAAGCTGGATGACTTATGCGCTTAGTCAAAATATAAAGACGATTTTCAAAGAACATGCGTCCACTCGGTTACGTTTTATATCAACTGAACACGTATTGAATATTAGCCACCGTGAAACAGTAATTGGCATCAGAAACCATAGGCCAGAGCAACCCACATTAGCCTGCCGGAAAATTGGGCGGGTACATTTTGCCGGCTATGCGACAACGAAAAACGTTAAACCTTGGATAAAAGTTATCGGGAAAACACCCTCAGCGCAGTGGCTGGCAGAGCAATCTACCTCGCCCGAGCAACTTGAAGTGACGTCTCCGCGAAATGCATTGGATATAGCGCATACGGGAATTGCACGAGCGCTTCTTCCTACGTTTATCGGCGACCGACAAAAAGGCCTTGTTCGGGTAACAAGCCCCATTGCAGAGTTGTCTCATGATCAGTGGTTAGTCACGCATCAAGACGAACGTTTTAGACGTGAGGTACGCTTCGTTATCGACCAGATATACACTCTCTCGAAATCACTTCACGGTAAGAAGCCACCAAAGTCTCGTTGACTATCACTCACTATAGGAACGCGCCACTGCTTCCATCGCTCTACCAGCCTGATGGCATAATCAAAACTGGCCGCCGTCCATACCTGAGACTGTCGAGGCAATTGCGTTACGTTCTGTGTGCTAAAAACTGCAAGACCCCGGTCTTTATCATTCGGAACCAAAAGGATGCACAGCCACCCAATGCTCCGCGATCTCCTCTCTCCGGCAAATCCAGACTCGTTCATGGGACTGCAGATAATCCAGTATGTTATGAAGTGATGCGATTCGACCCGGTCGGCCGATAAGGCGAGCATGTAACCCAACGGTCATCATCTTCGGATGGCGCTCGCCTTCTCGATAAAGCCAGTCAAAAGTGTCTTTGATATAGGTAAAGAATTCATCTCCAGTTTGATACCCCTCTTTGCGCCCAAACCGTGAGTCGTTGGTCTCCAACGAATAAGGCAAAATCAGATGAGGATCCCCATAATCAGTCGTCCAGTACGGTAAATCGTCGGCATAAGAATCTGAGTCATACAAAAATGAACCTGCCTCGACAACTAGCTTTCGGGTATGTACGGAGGGGAGCCCTGCATAGTATCCCCTCGGGGGTTCGCCTGTAAGCTTGAGCACCTGTTCAATACTTTTTTGTATATGTTGTCGCTCTTCTTCTTCATATAGCTAGTGATAATCAATCCAACGCCAGCCATGGGGCTGTAGATCAAACCCTGCATCTACCATAGCCTGCAAGGCATGATCGTTTTGCTAGCCAGCCAGACCCAC
>JAHQWE010000131.1 GCA_019633985.1 Acidiferrobacterales bacterium
CCGCGACCCCATCTCGATCGAGTGTCGATCAATGAATTCATTCGCACCCAGCGCACGTAAATAGTCATGCTGCTCAGACTTTCCGGTAAAACCCACTACTTCATAGCCTTTCGATGACAGTATATCGACAGCAACGCTACCCACGCCACCGGTTGCTCCGGTCACCACAATCTTGCCATATTCAGGGGTTTGACCATTTTGCTCCATTCGCATGACAGCCATGGCTGCAGTAAAACCCGCTGTACCCAGAACCATGGCATCTCGTAATCCTACACCTGCTGGTAAAGGCACCACACAATCTGCACAGACTCGCGCATATTCCGCGTACCCTCCATCAGCGGTTTCAGATAATCCGCAACCACATACCAGTACTTCATCACCTTCTTTAAATCGATTGTCGGAAGAAGAAACAACGGTTCCGGAGAGGTCTATCCCACCGTTTAGAGGATATTGACGCAAGATTTTTCCCTTCCCGGTTGCTGCCAACACATCTTTGAAATTGATACCTGACCATGCGACTTTAACAACGACTTCACCGTCAGTCAGATCATCCAGTTGTATTTCCTCAAACCCGGCCTGGATTTTTTTATCTTCAGTTTGATTTATTCGGAATGCGCGAAAGGAACTGTTCATGTTAATTTGGGGTAAGAGAGGTTAATAGGAAAAGATTGAAAGAAGCCAGGGCTGAGTCCACCACAGGATCAATGCGGCAATCATACCGGCGATCAAGTCATCCAGCATGATACCCATTCCACCATGAACTTTCTGGTCGACCCACTTGATGGGCCAGGGCTTCAGAATATCGAAAATTCGGAACAAGATAAATCCTGTTATTACATTCGCCCAGGTAAACGGGACGAACAGCATCGTTAGAAAGAATCCGGCAAACTCATCCCAAACAATTGCAGGATGATCATGGCTATCCAATCTGGCTGCCGTAGAGCCGCATACCCAGGCGCCGATCAAGATACTCAATAGCGTAATCGCCCAAAACAATGAGGCGCTTAAGGAAAAGGAGACGATATAGACGGGTACAGCGGCAAGGGTGCCAAAAGTACCGGGAGCCACAGGCGCCAGCCCCGAACCTAGCCCAAGCCCTAAAAAACAGGCTGGACTGGAGAGAAGATCATTACGCGTTGGTGTTTTCGGCTTCACTTTCTTCTCGAACGGCCTTGGCTACTTTGTCCAACACGCCATTAACGTATTTATAACCCTGCTCAGAGGCGAAGGTTTTCGCCAAGTCGATCGCCTCGTCAATCACAACATTCACCGGAATCGACTTGTCATAACGTAACTCATAGGTCCCCAGTCTAAGAATCGCTTGCTCAATCATATCCATGCGCTCCTTGGTACGAGACAGATGCGGTTCAATCAACGCATCGATATCTTCGATATAGTGGGGAATCACGTTGATCAAACTGATGAAGTAATCCAAGTGCTTTCCGGCCAGATTTTCATTTTCAATAAATGTTTCTCTGATCCGGTCCGGAGATTGTCCGGTCATTTGCCATTGATATAATGCCTGTACGGCACAACGACGCGCCAGATGTCGACCACTTCTTGCCAAGGAGTTGTCCTAGCCTTTGATTTGTCTAGCCAGACTCACCATTTCCAGCGCGGTCATGGCAGCGTCTGAACCCTTATTCCCTGCTTTGGTCCCAGATCGCTCAATAGCTTGTTCAATCGTATCGGTGGTGAGCACGCCAAATATGACGGGAATATCAAACTCTGTATTTAACTTTGAGATACCACTCGCGCACTCTCCAGCTACATAGTCGAAATGAGGTGTGGCTCCACGGATAACTGCTCCGAGGGTAATCACTGCGTCATATTTTCTATGCACGAGCAGTTGCTTAACCGCGAATGGCATTTCAAAAGCACCTGGCACCCAGACAATATCGATGTTTGATTCCTTAATGCCGTGTCGAACCAGGCTGTCTATTGCACCCTGAATCAACTTGTCAGTGATAAAGTGATTAAACCGTCCACCAACGATGGCATATTGCCCGCTACAATTTGTCAGCGTCCCGGATAACTCATTCATGGTCGTTTTCCCACTTCTCCAGTGATTGTTGATCAGTAATATATTCTACAACTTCAAGCCCGAATCCGGACAAACCGTAAGTACGCTTTTCTCGACCTAGTGCTAGCAAACGCTCAACACCCAGATCTCGCAGTATCTGACCACCTGCGCCCAACATTCTTAAGTTGGCGGGATTCTGCGGCCGCGTAGAAGCATTTTGTCCATCCGAATTTTTGCGTCGTGAATGCCGTTTCAAATCAACCCGCGAAGCCAATTCTTCAGCAGATTCATGATACGCAAGCATAACAATAACGCCGGAGCCATGAGAGACAATTGATTCCAGCGCGTTACTGAGCTCCCATGACTGTTCTTGACCCATGTCAAGTAATACATCCAGTAATCCACGATGAACATGCACTCTAACAGCAACCGGCTTGCTGGAGTCTATTTCACCGTAGAGCAATGCCATATGCACTCCCCCTTCCATTTCATCGCGGTAAATCACGGTATCGAATTCACCTTGTGGCATCGTCATACGTTGCTCAGCAACACGTTGTACTGTTGGGTCATTAGACAATCGATAGCTGATTAAATCTGCGATCGTCCCGATCTTTATTTGATGATGGCGACCGAATTCAATCAGATCTGGAAGACGCGCCATCGTGCCATCTTCTTTCAGGATTTCGCAAATCACGCTGGCAGATTCAAAGCCGCACAAACGCGCCATATCCACGCCCGCTTCGGTATGCCCTGCTCGCGTCAGCACGCCGCCAGGTTGCGCCTTAATCGGGAAGATGTGTCCCGGTGTCACAATGTCTTCAGGCTGCGCATTGCGTTTTACAGCAGTACGAATCGTAATCGCTCTGTCCTGCGCGGAAATTCCGGTAGTGACTCCTTCCGCCGCTTCAATCGATACCGTGAAGTTGGTCGAAAAGCGGGCACTGTTTCGACTTACCATAAGCGGTAAATCCAGTTGCTGACATCGCTCTTCCGTGAGCGTCAAACAAATCAACCCGCGGCCGTGGGAAGCCATAAAATTGATATGCTCATCGGTGACACATTCCGCTGCAACCAATAAATCACCTTCGTTTTCACGGTCCTCGTCATCGACCAGGATCACCATCTTGCCTTGCCGATAGTCCGCCAGCAGATCTTCAATCGGGCTCACTTGAACTCCCTGTTCGATTTGAATTGGGGGCTTGTTCATGACTAGTCGCTCAATTTTGCTTTTGATCGGAATGCTGCATTCGATCAATATACCGCGCCATCAAGTCGATCTCCAAATGCACACTCGTTCCTTTTTTCATTGCACCAAGAGAGGTCACCGCTAAAGTATGGGGAACCAAAGTCAAATCGAAAAAAGTCGTTTCTCCCTCATCAAATACCTGATTGGACGTCAAACTGATGCCATCCACGGTGATAGAACCTTTTACCGCAATATAACGCCCTATCTCCCTTTCAGTGCGAAGACGCATCCAGGTCGACTCTTCGCTGTCCCGACGCTCTATCAATTCGCCGGTACCGTCTACATGCCCAGATACCAAATGGCCACCGAGGGGTTTGTTTAATGTCAATGCGGTCTCGAGATTAACGCTCTCGCCCACGCGCCATTGTCCGATCAAACATTTATCCAGGGTTTCCGGAGACACGTCAAAACAACCCGTGTTGCCATTCAATTGGGTGACCGTCAGGCATGTTCCGTTCACTGCAATACTGTCTCCAATCGATATATCTGAAACGCGTAGTCCGGACAAATCCACTTGCAACCGCAATCCTTTGTGATCGGGCTCGGTGGAGGTAATAGAACCCAGTGCCTCTATGATGCCGGTAAACATATTCTTAAGCGTTCGAATTTATTCAGAGAGCCTGTTCAAAGAGAACAACTACTTGTCTGACTTGACGCTGAGGGTCAATCTCATATCCCTGCCCACTCGACGAACATCCCTGAACTCCAGAACTAGTTTGTCTGCAATAGAATCAAGTCCAGGTACTCTAAACATTCCTCTAGCGCTGCTTCCTAAAAGATCCGGTGCCATGTAAACCACGATTTCGTCGACCAGCCGTGCTTGCAGCATGCTGCCAGACAGCCTCGCCCCGGCTTCAAGCATCAAATTGTTGACTTCACGCTCACCCAACATCTCCATCAACGCCATCAGATTAATGGAACCGCCAGTCATTTCACATCCTGTTACTTCTACATTTGTCTGGGTGTAAAGGGCTGCGTCTGAGAGCTCACTGGGTGAAGTCACAATCAAGACTTCACCAGGTTGCGAGAGAATGCGCGCGTCTGTCGGTGTACTTAGTCTGCTGTCAACGATCACCCTCAGCGGTTGCCGCTCGGCGAGTGCTGACCGGTTGTTTTCGGATGCCGGCCGAGCCGTCATCTGGGGATCATCACGCAGTACGGTGCCAATGCCGGTCAATATTGCTGAACTGGATGCGCGAAGTCGATGCGCATCTTCTCTGGCCTGCTCCGAGGTAATCCACTGACTTTCTCCATTCTCCATTGCCGTTTTTCCATCAAGACTCACAGCGATTTTTAGGGTCACCCAGGGTGTCCCGGTCATGATGCGTTTAACGTAACCGCGGTTTAACCAGTGCGCACTATCCGTGTTGATACCTGTCTCTACCTCAATTCCCGCGTTTTGTAATGCTGAAATTCCCGCGCGATTCACCTTCGGGTTTGGATCTTCCATCGCAATCACGACGCGACGAATGCCGGCTTTGATAATGGCATCCGTACAAGGTGGCGTCCTGCCGTGATGGCAACAGGGTTCCAGGTTGACGTAGAGCGTCGCGCCATCTGCATGTTTTCCTGCTTGTTTTAAAGCATGAATCTCCGCATGTGCCTGGCCAGTGACTCGATGAAAACCCTCGCCTACCACCACCCCGTTTTTAGTGATAACACAGCCAACTCGGGGATTGGGATGAGTACTAAAACGACCCATTTCTGCAAGCTTAAGCGCACGTGCCATAAATTCGTGGTCATGACCGGGCTCGTAGTCATAGTGCTCAGGGATACTAATCTGCCGGGCTGGTGCCTGGGAAATCGAGTCAGCAATGGTACTGGTCAGATCTTTGAGATCCTTGATGCCGGGGAATTTAGCCATCACAATAAATCAAGCAAAAATGTCGAATGTGCTGAATAGGATTTAGGGTCGAGTAGATGAGAGTGTATGGAGAGAGCAAAGCTATTCTACTCTTTGCCACCCGCAAAAAGCGAAAGCTGCACTTTACCCGTTCTATCGGTCAAACTATCACGCAACTTTTCTACCTCGTCACTGAATTCTTCAAGATCCTGAAAGCTACGATACACCGAGGCAAATCGCACGTAGGCAACCTCATCCATCATTCTGAGTTCATCCATTACCGCCTCTCCGATTCGCTTCGCCGGGATTTCTCGTTCGCCTTTGTGTGTGAACTGCCTCATGATACGGTTCACAGCTCCCTCGACAGATTCCACATCGACCGGTCGCTTCTCCAATGCTCTCGCAAGTCCACGGCGAAGCTTTTCTTCATCGAAGCGCTCCCGCAGACCACTCGATTTGATGACCTGAGGAAGTTGTAAAACGATATGTTCTGAGGTGGTAAAACGTTCTTCGCAGCCTACACATTCCCTCCTTCTGCGCACACTCTCACCGCCATCTCCCAATCTCGAGTCGATTACTCGGGTATCTTCAGATGCACAGTAGGGACATCGCATCAGCAGAACACAGCGATGGAAAAAGATATGGCCATACTCTTTACGTTAAGGTTGTGCATCCAATTCAGCGCCTTCTTTCACTACCGGCATCATATCTTCGCGAGAGATTCCCAACATCAGCACAACCGGGCTAGCCACAAAAATCGAGGAGTACGTTCCGACGACAACCCCAATTAAAAGTGCTGTTGAAAAACCCCGAATCACCTCACCGCCGAGCAACAACAAGGTCAAAACCACGATTAATGTGGTTAAAGAAGTCAAAACGGTTCTCGGCAATGTCTGGTTAATGGATCGGTTGATAATGCTAACCGGATCTCCCTTACGCATTTTGCGAAAATTCTCTCTAATCCGGTCGTATACAACAATCGTGTCATTCAATGAGTAACCAATCACCGCCAGAACAGCGGCTAAAACGGCAAGTGAGAACTCAAACTGAAAAATAGCAAACATACCCACCGTAATTAACACGTCATGCACCAAGGCGACCACCGAGCCAACGGCAAAACGCCACTCGAATCGAAACGTGACGTAGGCCAATATACCGATCAATGCATAAAGCATCGCCAGAGTTCCCTGGTTCTTTAGCTCATCACCAACCTGAGGGCCGACAAACTCAACACGACGCATCTGCAGTTCACAATCTGCGGTTACGCCATCACGCACACATTGTTGTGCGCCTGTGGCAGCGCCAGCTTGTTCAATGAGGGTTTCTCCTCCAGGCCCTCGCAGGGCTTCCATCACGCTAGTGCTTAGCTCCGAAGCTTTCTCTGATTCACCAATGACGCCCGAAGGTAACCTGATCAACACATCACTGGAGGTACCAAAATGCTGAACTACGGCATCCTCAAATCCAGCGGTAGACAGCTGATCGCGAATGGATTCGATCTCAGCCGCAGACTGATAACCGACCTCAACTAATGTTCCTCCGGTAAAGTCGATGCCGAAATTCATGCCGCGAGTCGCGATTGCTATCAGACTGACCAAAATTAGAGCCGTAGAAATAATGACCGCCAGTTTTCGCTTGCCTAGAAAGTCGAGAGTTGTTTCTTTATTTAAAAATTGCATAGGAAATTCCTCAACTAAATCGCTAGCTTCTTGACGTTCTTGCCGCCATAGAACCAGTTGATTAAAACGCGAGTCAATAATATCGCAGTGAACATAGAGGTCAGGATGCCAATACTAAGCGTCACTGCAAAACCCTTGATTGGCCCCGTTCCAAAGTTAAACAGAACAATCGCAGCGAGAAGTGTTGTCACGTTGGCATCGATAATTGTTGACAGCGCCTTGTCATACCCCATGTGGATACTTGCTTGGGGCGAATTTCCATTTCTAATTTCTTCGCGTATTCGCTCAAAGATTAGAACGTTGGCATCTACTGCCATACCGACAGTCAGTACAATCCCGGCAACACCCGGCAACGTCAGCGTTGCTTGAAAGAAAGAGAGTACAGCAACCATCAGGATGAGATTCACCGCCAGCGCAACGTTGGCGGCAAAGCCAAACACCCGGTAGTAAAACAACATAAACAACAGCACCAGCAAAAAGCCCACGGTGACTGACATAAAACCCTGTGAGATATTTGCCTGACCAAGGCTTGGGCCGACGGTACGTTCCTCAATAATTTCTACTGGAGCTGCTAGCGCGCCAGATCGCAGCATTAACGCAAGATCGCGAGCTTCATCTACGCTTTCCAGACCTTCGATCTGAAAACGTTTTCCCAACTGGTCACGAATAACCGGGGCGGTAATGACCTCTTCTAATCGTGAACTTACGCGAACTGGTTGACCTTCTTCATCCCGGACTATCGAACCATCCGAACCCTTCTTAATCTCTGAACTTAGCTCGACGTAAACCACAGCCATCCGTCGATTAATATTTTCGCCAGTCACCCTGCTATTTTTGCGTGCTCCTTCCGCATCAAGCGTAATACTAACGATAGGAGAGCCAGTTTGACTGTCAATACTTGCTGCAGCATCAACAATATTGTCCCCTGAATAAATCATTCTCTTCTTCAGGAGAATCCTGCGACCATCCCTGAAATTGTAAAGACGACCACCTGGCGGTGCCTGCCCGGACTGCTCCGCGCTGACCGTGTTTTTCTCATCCACAAGTCGCATTTCCAAGGTAGCTGCCCTTCCCAATATCCGCTTGGCGCGTTCGGTATCTTGTACTCCCGGAAGCTGTATCACAATGCGATCAGCTCCTTGTTGCTGTACCACCGGCTCCGCAACGCCAAGCTGGTCGATACGGTTACGCAGTGCAGTCATGTTTTGCTGTAACGCAAATTCGCGAATCTCTGCGCTTTGCTCCTCACTCAAGCGCGCCAAAATCACATCATTGCGATTCGGATCAGGCGCCGCATCCAGTTCGCCCAATTGTTCAGCAATCACCTCAAGAGCAGCAGTGCGGTCAGACGCTTCGCGCATGGTGACTTCAATCCCCCCGTCAGATGTTTGACGCGCCCCGGTGTGACGCAGCTTGGCCTCTCGCAAGACCAGCTTAATATCATCTTCATATCGTTGACGGGCGTTGTCGATCGCTGTCTGCATATCTACCTGTAGGAGGAAATGCACACCCCCGCGCAAGTCCAACCCCAGATACATTGGATTCGCGCCTGATTCGGTCAGCCACGTTGGTGCACCGGAAATCAAACTCAGTGCTGTGCTGAAGTTGCCGCCGAGCGTTCGCTCAATTTCATCCCGAGCCAGCAGCTGATCTTCGCTGGATTCAAAGCGTACTTTGATGCCTCGTTCATCTTGCACTACAGACTTGGCTTTTACCCCAGCAGTGCTCAATGCGGTCTCTACCTGACCAAGTGCGGACGCATCCAGCGACAAGCCGCGGGCACCCCGGATGGACATTCCCGGATCATTACCGAAAATATTAGGAAGCGCGAAAAAAAAACCTACCAGCAGCACGAGCGCGACGATCGTGAATTTCCACCAGGGCGTCTTATTTAACATAGTATTTTGAACAAAAAGCGAACGAAAGATGTATCTGAATAAGTGCAGGAACCCTCATCGGGACTGCCACAACCGCGTTGAGATTCCAGTTTCAACTACCCTGCATCCTTCACAGTTCCTTTTGGCATCATTTGTGAGATAGCCAAACGCTGGACCTGTACCTGGACACCGGATGCGATTTCTACCGTAACGAAATTCTCATCACCATCTGTGATCTTGCCCAAGACACCGCCATTGGTGACAACTTCATCACCCTTAGTCAATTCGGCGACCATTGCTCGATGTTCTTTTGCTTTCTTTTGCTGGGGTCGAATGAGCAGAAAATAAAAAATAACGAATATCGCCACCATCGGCAGAAGGCCCAGAAGCCCGCCTCCAGCACCGCCTGCCGCTGCTTGAGCCCAGGCATCAGAAATAAAAAAGTTCATTTTGCTTTCAGAAAATTGTATTAGTTGTTGATAAATAACACTATTTATCAAATCGTCTTGATAAAAGAGCGCGGTATTATGCCATAAGATTGGGACTGATGATCCCATTTCTCAACCCCATCACGAGGAAAAATAGCTTAAAAAACAGAGTGCTAGGGATCACTCGGCTTATCGATGCCAGAGCTCGCAGGTTACATTACAATTCTCCGATGGTGAAAATCTTATTATCTGACAGGCTGTTACAGATTTTGTTTCTGATTTTGGCAGTCATTTTAGCCGCATGGGTATGGGATCTGATCATCTACCCGTTTGGTTTACTGATTCTGGCGTCAGTAATTCTCGCACGTGTATTCCATCTTCTCGGAAAAACGAGTGCCTCCGCTAACCCAGAGAAAATTGGCCGCGTTTAATTGACACGACTATCGCCAAACCTCACTGAAACCGCCGGTTTATGTCCTCTTTCACGCGTGCAGTCGCGTTTATTTTGTTGGCGATTTTTCTGTTTGACGTACAGGGAGCAATCATTAAACACCTCGGTGATCGATATCCCATTCCACTGATTGCAACGTATCGAAATATTTTCGGCCTGATTCCCAGTTTTTGCTTATTATTTTTCTCAAGCCAATGGAAAAGCGGAGATCGATCCATTGGTCTCTCGCAATGGCGACTCGCAATTTTACGCGGTATTTCAATCGCTTTCGCGCAGTATTGCTTTTACCTTTCGATCACGTTAATGGAATTCGCTACCGCAACGACCCTGGCGTTCGCCGGCCCACTGTTTATTACAGCGCTTTCGGTGCCCATTTTGAAGGCGCAGGTTGGCTGGGCACGGTGGTTAGCTGTGAGCATCGGATTTGTTGGTATCATTATGGTGATGCGTCCCAGCCAATCGGCGCTGCAGCTTCTCGCAGCACTACCCCTTGCCGCCGCATTTGGCTATGCGCTCTCGAGTGTTTTGGTGAGATTGTTTGACACTAGTGCCTCCACAGCAAAAATCAATCTTTACACCACCCTAGCCACTCTCACATGCAGCGTGGCGCTGGCTTGGTGGACTGGTAGTTTCGAACCGGTAGCTTCACTCCGAGACTGGATGTGGTTTTTTGCGATGGGTATGGCGGGAGGATTCGCCGTATTTTGCATGATCATCGCTTATCGATTGACCCAACCCGGCAATCTGTCTCCATTCGAATATTTTGGTATACCCTTCTCTTTCATTATTGGCTGGGTCTTTTTTGAGGAAGCGCCCTACGGCACATTATTTCCTGGTGTTTTACTCATAATTGGTGGAGGTTTGCTTATTGTCTGGCGGGAAAAACGACGAACGGCAAGAGAAGACTGACTCACGGTGCTGGCAACGAGTTGAACCAACAGAAAATCTGTCGGTATTGCGTTAATATCTGGCCTATGGGGCAAGCCGAATTTAATCGGAATCAGTAAAGCTATTTGGATCATCAATTGGTTGGCCTGGAACGCCAATTGCTCCGTTCTTACGGGCAATCAAAGAAGCAGTCAACAACAGGATATTCGACCCTCATCATTCATCATGGAAATCGTTAAAGGAAACTCGCCAAGTAATCCGGTTTTAGCTGCAACGCTGGGATCTGACAACCAAAGCGCTACCGGCGAAGTACAACCCGTTTCCATTGGAGGTGATTCTAAGCCGCCGATTACCTTAGTAAAACTGCGTCCAGATCTCGATATGTACCCTGGGACCACCAGCCTTGAAGGCTATCCTACGTACGTCATACATGACCGTTTTCGACATCAGTTTACCAATATCGGCCACACTGAATACGAAATCTTGAAACGCTGGCATTTGGGAAGCGTTGAAGCCATTGTTGAAAATATTTACGAGACAACCACGCTTTATGTCAACGAGGAAGACGTCACATTTTTGAACGACTATCTCTTGCGTAAAGAGCTTGCGGTAGTAGAAACCGAGGAACAGCGGGAAACAATCACCTCGGCGGCCGACAAACCGAAAAAGTTCACGCCTCTGTCGATCTTCAAGATGTTTATGCTGAATATCAGTTTATTTCGGCCAGATACATTTTTAACCAATACCTATTGGATGATCAAGTTTGTGTTCACCAAACCTTTTTGGTGGTTCATGTTTGTTCTGTTTCTGGCCGGTGGTTTTCTGGTTATCCGAGATCTGGAATCGTTTACGCTCGCGGCAAGAGCAATTTTTACATTTCAGGGCGCCACCTTCATCATCATCTCACTGGTGATCTCAAAAGCCTTTCACGAACTCGGCCATGCCTACACCTGCAAACACCTTGGTTTGGCGGTACCCAAGTTTGGCTTGCGACTGATGATCATCTTGCCGTTTTTTTACACTGATACCAACGAATCATGGAAATTGAATTCAAGGAGAAAACGTTTTCTCATTGGCGCAGGCGGTGTGCTTTCTGAATGCACCCTCGCCATCGTCAGCATGTTTCTCTGGGGCATATTGGATGATGGGTTTCTGAGAAGCATATGTTTTTACTTATTCGTTACCTCATGGTTATCGAGTCTGGCAATAAACATGACACCATTTCTCAAGTGGGATGGTTATTATATGTTTTCGGATTTGATCGGAATCCAAAATTTGCAGATGCGTGGGTTTAAACTGGGCAAATGGCAGCTTCGTGAATGGCTGTTTAAGTGGGAAGATGAAATACCCTTGAAGCTGACCCCGACCATGCATAAAGTTGTCGTAGGTTATGCGTATGGAGCCTGGATCAAACGATTCTTTATTTTCCTCGCGATAGGAATACTGATATACCAAAAGCTCTTTAAGGTGCTGGGCATTTTTATGCTCACCATGCAGGTCTACATGTTTATTGTCAAACCTGTGTCAAATGAATTGATTGCGTGGTACCAAAACAAAGATAAGATGAACTGGAATACTCATAGCATCACCACCCTGCTGGTTTTTTGCGGAATTCTCGCTGTTCTATTTATTCCCTGGCAGACTACTATTCGTATACCCGCCGCGATTGCGCCAAGGGTCGAAGCAGTGTTGTACACACCAGATAATGCACAGGTAGCCCAAGTCGCAGTTACCAAGAATCAAATCGTACGCAAAGGCGACTTGATCGTGCAATTGAAAAACACCAACCTGGAGTACGACATTCGATTGGCTAAATCTGATGTGGATATCCTAGAAAACTCATTGAATCGCTTCGGAGATCAATCATTGCTGGAGTCTCGAGCCGTTTTACAGGAAGAACTTCAAGCAGCGGTCGAACGAACTTCTGGGTTAATTGACACATTTAAGCGGCTAAAGATCGTCTCACCCTTTGATGGCGAAGTGACGGCGATACAAGAAACGCTATTACCGGGCACTTGGGTTGGGAAAGATACGGCGATAGCTTCCATCACCGACAAGTCAAGCCTGGAAATTTACGGTTATATTCCCGAAAAAGATCTCACCAGGATAGATCCGTCGGTACCGGCCATTTTTTACCCTGAAAATCCCAAAATTGATCCTATTCAGGCCACAGTAATAGAGGTCGATCAATCTGAAACGCGGCAACTCAAGCATGGCATGCTGTCTTACATCGAAGGCGGTAGTATGTTGACGACTAGCAATTCTGGTCGAGGTTATATACCCAAGAAAAGCTATTATCGAGTTCGATTGGCAATGCTTCCTGAAGACATTGACAGCGTCGGTATATCTCTACGTGGCTCGGTTCACCTAGGTGGGGAGAGACATAGTATTGCTGCCGATATTTATCGGCGTGCGGTTTCGATTTTGATCCGGGAATCGGGCTTTTAACGTTTTCCTCAATGGCGATCAATCTGCTCTTGCAACACGTGAGTCCATCGTAGTAGTGACAGCGCGATGATCTTGAATATCAATGGAATTGCATTTCCAGCAACATTCGTTGCTTGATATAACCGCCAATCGTAAAAGATGTCTCTATCTCTTAAACAAGCGATCAATCAGCTGACGCAGTCACTCAAGGACAGTGACAATGAAGATGTCAATGACAGGGCCAATACGGCAACGGAGGCGTGTATCGCCATCGAAGACCGCATGGGGCTGGACTTCGCCGAAAGCGTTTTGCAGGAGCAGCTCCAAGCCGTCACACCACATAGATCCTTTATCAGTTTCATCAACGTTTTTGGCCTCGCGTTATATCGCCGCGTAAAGTATGACCTAGCAATCACTGCATTTAACTATCGCATCAACCGCAACCCCAAAGACAAGATCGCATTTAATAATATCGGCTTGACCTACAATCGACTTGGACGGTCTCGCGATGCCACGGAGGCGTATCAAAGTGCATTGGATGCAGATCCAGATTACAAACAAGCCGGATCCAATCTTTTGTATCTTCAGCACTATATTTGGGGAGCAAATCCTGAGCAGATTGCCGAGGACCATCGCGCCTACGCCGCGAGGCACTATCAAACTTCTGAGAACCTGATGCACGGGATTGAGATTGATACCAATCCTAGCCGCCGATTGAGAATCGGATTTCTTTCCGGTGATTTCCGATTCCACGCAGTCTCTCGATTTATCGAAGGCATCTTCGCTGAGCTAGACAGAGGCCAATTTGAGGTCTTCGTCTACCACACCTACACTGGGCCAGAAGACACTATCAGTGAGCACTTGCGAAACTATGCAGTAAAGTGGAAGCGAGTACGTAAGATGGATCTGCAACAATTAACGACACGCATTCAGGAAGATGGTATCGACATATTGTTTGATCTCGCAGTCTACACCCAGGGAGGCAACCCCGACCTGTTCGCGCAACAGGTCGCGCCTATTCAAATCAATTACATGGGTTACCCCGACACCAGCGGTATCCCTGCACTAAATTATCGCATCACGGATGACGTCAGCGACCCTCCGGGCGTCGATCATTTGTACTCCGAGAAACTCTTGCGACTGCCGGTGCCGCTATGGAATTACACTCCTTGGCCGAACCTTCCGGAACCACAAGCACCGCCCTGTATTCGCAACGGCTATATCACTTTTGGCTCCATGAATAATCACGCCAAATTACAAAAGGAGTGGTTAGAAGTCTGGGCCAAAGTGCTGCATGCAGTTCCAGATAGTGTGCTCATGATTAAGTCCAGAGCGATCAATTCAGCACGAACAGGACCAGAGGTATACCGGCAGTTTTCTGAATGGGGTATCCCACCAGAGCGAATCATCGCCAAGGGATTTAATAACAGGCCCAATGAACATTTCCTGACATTTCACGACATCGATATTGCGTTGGACACTGTTCCCTATTGCGGCACCACCACAACTTTTGATTCGCTTTGGATGGGTGTGCCCGTCGTGACGATGACAGGCAATCTACATGTAACGCGAACCAGTGCGAGCATACTGACCGGCATGGGAATGACCGATTGGATTGCCAAAACCCCAGAGGAATTCGTTTCTATTTGTTCGCGCCATGCGAGAGATTTTGCGCAACTTGCGCAGCTGAGAAGCTCTTTGCGCGACGCAATGCGCAGCACTTCATTGGCCGACGCGGCGACATTTTGTTCGCACTTTTCCAACCTACTGCGATCTGTTTGGAAAGACTATTGCCTATCTCATAGCCCTACTATCGAAACGGAAGTCAAAGAAACTCAGTCGGTTAAACGGGTGGTGATCTCCTCTCCACTTGTAGATCAGGTCGGTGCCACGGAAATCGCGAGCGATACGCCCTCCCAGTCAACACTGTTTGCAAGCAACCCCTTACTCAGCGTGATTGTTTGCGGCTCAAACCAACATCATCTTACTCTCTATCGGCAGCATCTCGAAAAAACTGTTGGCGTACCTTTTGAATTTATTGGCATCAACAACGAGCAAAGCCAATACAGCCTGACGGCGGCTTACAATAAAGGGGGAGATGCTGCCACAACGGATCTGCTTGTTTTTGTCCATGACGATGTCTTCTTCTCCGAGAAAAGCTGGGGAAAACTTTTACTGGACAAATTTGGCGGCAACGAAAAACTAGGGCTTGTCGGACTCGCGGGCACTGCACTTCTGCAGTCTCGATATCCTTACTGGGTTGCATCGAAAGCGCCGTTTATCCACGGCCGGGTGATCCACCATAATCAGTCGCTGAAAGTGTCTCACTACTCCGATGCGACGACGGATCAGCAAGTCGTCGCGATTGATGGCTTGATGATGGCCACGACACGCATGGCGTTCGAGCAACACAGATTTGATGAAACCCGATTTGATGGGTTTCATTTTTACGATTTGGATTTCAGTGTACGGGTGAGCGAAACCCACGAAGTGATAGTGACCCACGATATTTTGGTCAAGCATTTATCTGGTGGACATTTCGACGACGTCTGGAAACAATATCGGGATCGCTTTAGAAAAAAATATCCTGATAAAATTTGGCAATGCATGGAAGGTACTCCGGAACCGGATGCGCACAAGCAGAGATTAGTCTGCCATACTCCAGCAGACAATCTCTATTCAGCGCAACAACTTGATGCACTTGCGCGGCTGGGTTTAGAACATCCTAAGCACCCTAACCATTCGGATTTATCCTCTCTTTAAACCCGAAATGACTCAGCGATGACCAACATCCTTTTCGTCCATCCCAACTACCCCGGACAGTTCAAACATATTATTCCCGCGCTTCGAGAAACCGGAGAATTTCGTCTCGCCTATATTTCGAGAAAACGAAGTACCCCAAATAGTGAAGGGATTTTGATTGAGCAGTATCAGTTCGAAAAAAAACCGAGAGGCTCTGGCGTCCATCGCTATCTGCATCACACCAACGAAGCGATCAGAGAATCACGAGAAGTATCAGTGAGCGCAAACAATTTGATCTCTCGCGGTTTTGTCCCCGATATAATTGTTGGCCATACATCCTGGGGTGGGCTAATGTTTATGCGAGATATGTTTCCTCAAGCGCGCATCATTGGTTATTGTGAACTTTATTCGAGCCCGGAGTATGACCACGCCACTCCACCAGGTCAGACAGTGTCTAACGATCACAAGGCTTTTCTGCGCTGCCGCAATTTGCATGGACTCATGCAAATGGAAGCGATGGATATCGGCATCACTCCAACCGAATATCAAAGGCAATCCCACCCTGCACTTGTACAGAAAAAACTGCTTACCGTGCATGAAGGAGTGGATACTGAAATATGTGCGCCCGATCCAGACGCAGCGTTTCCGATCAAGGAGAGAGGGCTAACGCTGACACGATCAGATCAGGTTTTGACTTATGTATCGCGCGGCTTTGAACCAGTAAGGGGGTTCTTCCAGTATATGGAGGCGGTAGAAATCCTGTGCAAGGAACTACCGGAAGCGCACTTTCTGTTTGTGGGTGGCGACAATGTGTTTTATTCACGTGGTGCGGGTGAAAAGAACTATCGTGAACAGGCGTTGGAGAAATACCAGATCGATCGGGAACGAGTGCACTTCACCGGTCGACTTACCCATGAAGGCTTCCGCAAAGTCATTCAAATATCTTCCGCACATACTTATCTAACAAGGCCTTTATTTTTATCCTGGTCGGCGGTGGAGGCGATGTCGATGGCGGCGCCCATCGTCGCGTCAGACGAAAAATTAGTCCGAGAATTTATGCGACACGAGGAAAACGCGTTGTTAGTTGACTACTTTAATCCGCGCCAGATTGCCGACAGTGTTCTGAGGCTAGTTAACGACCACACTCTGGCTCAATGTTTGGGAAGCAACGCGAGAAAAATGGTCGTGGAGCATCTGGATATCCGTCATACGGTGAACCGCTGGATGGAAGTAATCCGGGAGCAACAGAAAGCGCTCTCCAAAGGCTAAACGCACTGCCACATTTTTCCCATTTTCTAAACTACCGACGCTCCATCCTATGCCAGCGCGGCGTTAAGCCGCTGCGAATCTCTGAAACAGCTTCTCTGAAACGACCAGATGGATTAGAGCGAAAAGCATAAAGAGTCCAGCAAACCACGCCAGACTATCGAGACCAAATGGATCAATCAATGCGCCGCCAATCGCCGAACCAATTGCCGCTCCCAAATACACAGAAGCCGCATTGAGCGACAGCACGACATTTTGCCGCTCAGGGGTTTGTCGAACCAGTCGGCTTTGCTGAGCGACCATAAAGGACCATCCAAACATCGACCACAGTACGACGAGAATCACGAGAATAAAACCAGAAAAAGGCAAAAAGCCCAGAAAAAAAAGCGCAATGATCTGCATCACACAAAGAAAGCACAGTGTCTCGAAAGGACCAAATCGATCCGACAGTTTTCCTCCAAGAAAATTACCAATGACGGCCCCAATGCCAAATGCCAGCAAGACGATGGTTACCCCGTTGCGTTGGTATCCCATTCGAGTCTCCAGCAACGGCGCGAAGTAAGTAAACAAAATGTAAATCGCACCAAGAAAGGAAGCAGTAAACAAAACCGACAACAAGCTTCGCCAATCCAGCAACGAGCGCCCCAAAGTGGTGAGGGTGTTCACTTGAAACGGCATTTTCCGTGGCACCAAGTGATAGATCAGCAGAGCGCAGATTACACTCAATGTGGTTACCAGCAGAAAAGCCACTGGCCAACCGTAGGTATAGCCTAAAAAGCTGCCCACCGGCACGCCCATCACTTGTGAAAGTGTCAGGCCAAATAAAACTCTGGATAAATCGCGCCCTTGATTGGCCGGGTCACCGCTGGAAAGCGCGACACCCGCCGACACCGGGGTAAATATACCCGCACCAAAGGCAGCTAGAACTCGATACCCGCACAGTGTCAACAAAGAATCTGCACCTGCAGAAAGCAAGGAGGCAACTGCAAAAATCATCATGCCGGCGAGCAATACTGTTCTGCGCTGGAGGGTTCCAGTTAATGCGACCCCGATAGGAGATCCCACGGCGTAAGCGATGGCATAGCTCGTCATCATCCAGCCCGCGTCCGCGCTAGAGATCGCATAGGTTTTAGTTACCGGCTCAAGGATACCGATCACTACAAATGCACCCATTCCGATCGCAAAATTACCGGCTGAAAGAGTTGGAACGATAAATTTACCGAGGGTATTGGCGGTCGAAATGGTCATGGCGTCGGATACTAATGTATTTCACGGAATAAAAGATCTAGTTAGTATTAATGTGTGGAATTATGCATATGATTGATGTCACTTATTTCGATCCATTAAACTCATCTTCAAAGGAAAAATGGAAGCATTTGGTCCAAAATTTGTCCTCCAGGTTGGGTAAACCGAAAGCTGCTTGGATTCGAAATCAAAAATCTGTCACAATTGCGTTGAAGTCGGAAAGAGAGACGCGAAATCCACTGCCTGAGAAAACGTACTTACTGCAGAATTGCCCTGCTTTAGTGTGAGACCAGGAAGAGACCAAATTGTTGAGGAGGTATTCTCCTCGAAACCATAACCCACAGCGATTCCGAGACAAAATATATGTCGGATAATTCCCCACTTGTCCGCTTTGAACAAATCCAGAAAAGCTACGATGGCGAGACGCTTGTCGTTAAAAATCTCAATCTGGATGTTGCGACAGGCGAATTCCTTACGATGTTAGGACCATCTGGTTCTGGAAAAACCACCTGCCTGATGATGCTCGCCGGATTCGAGCCCGCCACCCACGGCGAAATTTTTCTCAAAGATCAACCGATCAATAGAGTCCCTCCGCATAAGCGCGGTATTGGCATGGTATTTCAAAACTATGCGCTGTTTCCCCATATGACTGTAGCAGAGAATCTCTCATTTCCATTGGAAGTCAGAAAAATGGACAAAGAGGAGAGAGAAACCCGCGTGAAACGCGCGCTAGACATGGTGCAACTCGGCGCATTCGGCGACCGCAGACCAGCACAGCTTTCTGGCGGACAAGCGCAGCGTGTTGCCGTGGCACGGGCACTGGTGTTTGACCCTGATCTGGTTCTCATGGACGAACCACTAGGCGCGCTGGACAAAAATCTACGCGAACAGATGCAGTATGAAATCAAACATATTCATGAAAACCTGGGGGTTACTGTTGTCTATGTGACGCACGATCAAAGCGAAGCACTGACCATGTCAAATCGCATCGCGGTTTTTAATGACGGAGTGATTCAGCAACTCGCTCCTCCTGCTGACTTGTACGAGCGCCCTGAAAACGCCTTTGTTGCCAACTTTATCGGTGAAAATAATCGACTCCTCGGCAAAGTCGTATCTCGTGATGGCGATCAATGCCAGGTTGAGATCGAAAACGGCGGTATGATTATCGCCAACCCTATCGCTTGCGGGGAAAATGGATCGCGAACAACCCTGTCGTTGCGGCCTGAGCGAGTGACAGTGAACCCGGTTGCCGGAAGTCAGCCCAATATATTTAGCGCACAGGTAGAAGAATTAATTTACCTTGGCGACCACATTCGTACCCGTGTTACGGTTTGTGGCCACGATGATTTCATCGTCAAGATTCCTAATTCCAGCGAACATGCCTCGTTGCACGTCGGAGACGACATCACGGTAGGCTGGAATATCGAAGACTGTCGTGCACTGGACCCCTCGGATTGATGCCAGTCTGCGACGCAAAACTTTGCGCTTACTTTTTGTCAGTAGCAAATACTTTCAATCCAATTACTAGCTAGTAAAATTAAAATTGAGGATTACTCTATTATGAAAACGATACTTACCCGAACCCTGATTGCATCCGCAATCTCAATGAGCGTAGCCGGTGCGGCTACCGCACAGGACATGGTAGTTGTGTCTTGGGGTGGTGCCTATACTGCGAGTCAGCAGCAGGCTTATCACGAGCCCTACATGGCGAATAACCCAGGCGTTAACATCGTCAACGATGACTCCGCTAACGATGCGGTTGCCAAGCTGCGTGCCATGCAGGAAGCGAACAACGTCACATGGGATCTGGTCGACATGGTGGCATCCGACGCGATGCTGAGCTGTGACGAAGGTCTGGTTGAAGAGATCAATCATGACTCTGACCTCGCTGCCGCGCCTGACGGAACACCAGCAACTGCTGACTTCGGTGACTTAATTGTCTCTCCTTGCTTTATTCCTCAAATCGTTTACTCAACGACTTTTGGATATCGCACCGACCTCGTGGGTGATACGCCTCCTTCTTCCATCTCAGACGTCTTTGATCTTGATAAATATCCAGGTAAGCGTTCTCTGGAGAAGAAAGCAGTAAATAACCTGGAGTGGGCTCTGCTTGCAGATGGCGTACCTGCTGATCAGATCTACGATATGTTAGGCACCGACGAAGGTGTTGACCGCGCATTTGCTAAGTTGGATACCATCAAAGACCAAGTTGTCTGGTGGGAGAAAGGTGCACAAACACCTCAACTATTGGCTGATGGTGAAATCGTAATGGGCTCCACTTATAACGGTCGTCTGTTTTCGGTTATCGAAGAAGAGAAGCAGCCAGTTGGCATGATGTGGGATTGGCAGATCTTTGACCTCGATGGCTGGGTTGTACCGAAAGGTTCACCAAACCAGGCTGAAGTAATGAAGTACCTGAAGTTCGCAACTGACACTCAACGTCTTGCTGATCAGGCGAAGTTCATTTCTTATGGGCCGGCCCGTGCATCTTCTGCGCCGCTGGTAGGAAAGCACGCCACGCTCGGGATTGACATGGCTCCACATATGCCAACCAGCCCTGCGAATGCGAAGAATACTCTTCTTTATAACTACTCTTTTTGGGCGGACAACGTTGACGACCTGAATGAGAAGTTCGCTGCTTGGTTGAATAACTAAGACAGCAACGGATGATAGCCAGGCCGCTGAATCCATCGCGGCCTGGTTTTCAAGTCACCCGAACATATTCCCTTAAAAGCTAGGTGATTTTGTGAGCGCAACTACCGCACAAAATACAGACGATCTAAGATCAGCCGAGGGCAACTTGCTCACCGCTGATGGCGTCCCCCTAAAAACCAGCCTGGCCGTTGCCAAACGCCAGCGCAGGAATACCGCGCTGCTTTTAGTTGCGCCCCTGTTTCTGTTTATTTTGATTACTTTTTTCATCCCCATCATTTCCATGCTAGTGCGCAGCGTTGAAAACCATGTGGTGGCGGACGTTCTCATTCAAACTGTACCCGCGCTCGAAAGCTGGGATGAATCTACCGGCGAGTTACCTGATGAGTCGGTTTATTCGGCACTTGCAGCGGATTTCAAAAAAGCGTTCGAAGATAAGACGGCCGGTTCTGTTGGTCGACGACTCAACTACGATCAACCCGGATTCTCGAGTCTGTTTCGCAAAACCAACCGCAAAGCCAGAAAACTTGAGCCTCCTTTCAAGGAAGGGTTTATCAAGATACATAAGGATTGGGGCGATGTAGATATGTGGCGTGTTCTCAAACGAGAGAGTGGCGACTACACCATGTCTTACTATCTCTCCGCCGTGGACTACTCATATACCCCTGACGGAGAAATCGTCAAGAACGGCGAAAAGCAACGAATTTACCTGAAACTTTACGGCAGAACACTTTGGATGAGTTTGCTCATCACCGTTCTCTGCCTCATTCTCGCCTACCCTATTTCGTATTTGCTCTCGACCTTACCGGTGAAGACCAGCAACCTGCTAATGATATTGGTGCTTCTCCCTTTTTGGACTTCGTTACTGGTTCGTACATCTGCCTGGATTGCCCTGCTCCAGCGGGAAGGGGTGATCAATGACGTGCTTGTCTGGATTGGTTTTATCAGCGACGAAAACCGACTGGCAATGATCCATAATGCGACCGGCACTATTGTCACGATGACTCACGTCTTGCTGCCGTTTATGGTCTTACCTCTTTATAGTGTGATGAAGACCATACCGCCAAGTTACATGCGTGCTGCCCGAAGCCTTGGGGCTACTCCTTTCACCGCATTTGTTCGAGTTTACATGCCAAACACAATTCCCGGAATCGGCGCCGGCGCTATCCTGGTTTTCATTATCTCCATTGGCTACTACATAACCCCTGCCCTAGTGGGTGGGCAAAGCGGTACATTGATCAGTAATTTTATCGCTTATCATTTAAGCCAGTCATTGAACTGGGGGCTTGCTGCGGCACTGGGAGCAATCCTCCTGGGAGTCGTTCTTGTTCTCTATATCCTGTACGACAAAATCGTTGGGATTGACAATATGAAGATGGGCTAATCATGGCGATACCTTCCCACGCAACCACCGGCGAGAGAATCTGGCACTACACCTATCGGATAATCTGTGGCCTGATCTTTTTCTTTTTGATCGCGCCCATTGTAGTGGTGATTCCCCTCTCTTTTAATTCTGTACCGTTCTTTACCTTCACGCCGGAAATGCT
This sequence comes from Acidiferrobacterales bacterium, assembly GCA_019633985.1. Classification (GTDB taxonomy): domain Bacteria; phylum Pseudomonadota; class Gammaproteobacteria; order Arenicellales; family Poriferihabitantaceae; genus VYFG01. The sequence goes on from JAHQWE010000131.1 coordinate 22,315, forward strand.
GTCTCTAGATCCAGCAGGGTATTCAACAAAATGGTATGAAGAGTTTTTCAGTAGTCGAAACTGGAGAGGTGCAGTACTCAATAGCTTTAAGCTTGCATTCTTCTCAACCATCATTGCCACAACCCTCGGCACGATCGCCGCCCTCGGTCTCAGTAAGGCGGAGATGCCGGCAAAGACCCTCATAATGGGAATCTTGATTTCCCCCATGGTGGTTCCCATCATTATTGCTGCTGCGGGCATGTTCTTTTTCTACAGTGATGTTGGTCTGGCGTCGACATCGGTTGGAGTCATACTTGCCCATGCTGCACTGGGAACCCCTTTTGTAGTGATCACGGTTACCGCCACGCTGGTTGGTTTTGATCATAGTTTGACGCGCGCAGCGGCCACTCTTGGCTCTAGCCCGACTCATACCTTTTTCAAAATCATCGTTCCATTGATACTTCCAGGCGTAATCTCTGGTGCATTGTTTGCGTTTGTTACCTCATTTGACGAAGTGGTCGTGGTTCGCTTTGTCGGCAGTTATCAGCAACGAACGATACCCTGGGCCATGTTCTCCGGATTGAGGGAGCAGATTAGTCCCACCATTTTGGCGGTCGCAACCTTACTGGTTATTCTGTCAATCTTGATGTTAACCACGGTTGAATTATTGCGGCGTCGAAGTGACCGCATCCGCGGCCTTGCTTAATTTAAGAGTGTCTTCTCACCAAAGCGGTTTTAGTGGATTCAGTGATTGCGCCGCTTCTTTGCGTGTGTGATCACTACGTATCGAACATATCGCTATGCAACGATGCGCTGGCTAGGTCAGCGCGTAATACTGCTTTTACTGCTTGCATCGTTTTCTTCACAGTCACAAAGTCAGGAGCAATCGCTCGGGTATGGCCTCGGCTATATTTATGGAACCCCCAATGCCTCGCCGTTAAGCCTTTCTGATCTTTTCGGAAACTTCACCAAACTTTCTGACAATAAGGGCAAAGTGGTCATCGTGAACTTCTGGGCTACCTGGTGCCCGCCCTGTATTAAAGAACTACCGGCGCTCTCGGCGTTGCAACGCCATTTTCGCTCAGCGGAAGTTGAAGTTTTTGGAGTGAATCTGGGCGAAACTCCAGAGGCGGTGAAGCAATTTGTAGAAGCTCTTACTCCCCCCATCCAATTCAAAGTTCTGCTGGCCCCAACGCCGGAGGATATTGCTGGCTGGGAAATTAAAGCCCTCCCCCAAAGCTACATCATTAACAAAAGCGGACAACTCGAATACAGCGCAATAGGACCACGAGATTTTGCTCATCCCGAAATCATCAAACGAGTTCAGGCGTTAGTTGACAGGCTTTAGAAACCACTACCGCCACCTTCCTGACCAAGTTGAACCCGTGCCCAAGCTGTTCCTTCATCATATCGACATAGTCAATGACCGCTATCTTCGCGGCTGGTGCATCAATCGACTCTTACCCAACAAGGCAGTGACGCTAAGAATCTACGCAAACAAACAGTTTGTCGGTGAAGTTCGCTGTAAACAGTTCCGAAAAGATGTGCAAAAGGCCGGTCTGCACACCTCTGGGAACTGCGGCTTTGAATTCCAGTTTCGCGAAGGCGCTGTGACGAGCAAGACCATATTAAAGCTGGCTGTCAAGAGGTACCCGAAGACGATCGTGAGCATCCCCGCCATTGATATCCAGCCAGCTTTGAAAGACACCCCGACAATATTTTTTATGCATATTCCCAAAACTGCCGGAACGTCTTTTAATAACCATGTGCAAAGCTGGTTTGCCTACGACCAGTGGCATATCCACACCGAGACATACGACACGGAAAAATTGCGGTCCCTGACTCGCCCAGGCACCTATCTAGCTGGTCATCTGCCCTTGTTCAAAATTAGAGATACCTTTTCCAATGTAGCCAATATCCAATTATATGCGCTATTGAGAGACCCTTTGATGCAGCTGCATTCTCATCTCGCCTGGATCAAAGGAATAGGCTTAAACAAGGAGGGACAATTCTTTCGCTCTCACCCTCCAGTTGTGCAAACGCTGGCAACAAAACTACAGCAACATGCCCTACAGACCCCCGAACAGATTGCGGCGTTTATCAATCAGCTGAATGGGTTTGAATGGGATTTTTTCGACAACATTCAGACTCGTTATTTCCTTGAGTATCGCCCCGATCGGGTCGGTGAGAATGATGCAGAGTCTGCAATGAACAACTTCAAGCAGTTTGCGGCGATTGGACTGACTGAAAATTATCAGGCATTTTTAATGAAGATGGCTACGTTATATGGTCGTCGCATGAGCAAACAGACATCTAAACATAATCAGTCAAAAGTCACCCCGCTGTTCGATTTACAGTCTCAGGAAATCAGGGAAGCAGCAAAACCTCTGATTCAATTTGACCAAAAAATCTACCAGGCGATAAAAACAGCCAATAACATCAACGACCCTTCAAATCGATATCCGCTTTAGCCCAGACCCACCCTGGCGCGAGATTCTTCACCCCTGAGCGAGAAATCTGTTCCCGCGAGATCTTTTGCCTCCTCCGTACATAGCCAGGCAATCGCCTGGGCGACATCACTGGTTGGGATATGAACACTAGGATCCAGCTGACTAACCGGATTAATACCCGAATCCTTGATAATCACCTGCATTTCCGTCGCTACTGTTCCCGGACTCAGTCCGATTACGATAATTCCCTGCTCTCTGTATTCCTTATCGACACACTTTGTCAGTGACAACACCGCAGCTTTGGTTGCACAGTAGTGACTCCAACCTTCCAGCGCACTCGTTGCCGCGCCCGAACTGATGTTGATAATAGTTCCCCCGCCATTTTCTAACATAGTCGGAATCACTGTACGCAATCCGTAGTACACACCTTTCAAATTGATATCGACCACCTGAGACCATTGGTCAGGTTCAGATTCAGCAAGCCTGGAAACTGGCTCGATCACCCCGGCGTTGTTTACGAGAATATCTATTCCGCCGAAGTGAGTCAGCGTTTTCTGAACCGCCATTTCAACCTGCTGGTAGTCACTGACGTCAGTTTCAAGCGACATAGCATTCCCACCATTGTCGACAATTTGCTGTTCAATCGCGCGCATCGCTGAACCGTTTCGAGCACAAAGCACAATATTCGCTCCGCATTGCGCTAAATGGATTGCTGTAGCTTCACCAATCCCGCGACTTGCACCGGTGATAATTGCCGTTTTTCCCCTTATTTCGTCTGTCATAATTATGATCGTTACATGGTGTTGATTTGAATAGAGAGATATTAGAATGCGCAGGAGCATCCTTCAACAACAAAACTACTACGCCCTATTACATCCAAGCGAATTAATGCAAAATGACAAATGCTGCATACGAGGTAGTGATCTCGGAAGATCAAACCTATCTGACGTTAATAACCGAAAGGCAAACCAGTCGGTTTCATGGCAATTGGTTACGCGACAATGCCCTGGATGCCCGCACCCGAGCGCCAGGAAATGGTCAGAAGTTAATATCCATTGATTCGATACCGGAGACGGTATTGATTCAACACGCGACGATCGAGAACGAAGCCACCATAGCAATCAACTTTTTCGACAATTCCTCAACCTTTTATTTTCCGCTAGATTGGTTACAACAACATTGCTATGACAAAGAACAACCCGATCGCGCGGGCTGGATTTCCGCTGATAAGCAACTTTGGGATCATCGGTTAGCGGCAAGTAACTTAAGCGAAAACTATTCGTCACTTGTCCAAAATGATCACTCCCTTTGCCACTGGTTACATCGGATTGATCGCTTTGGATTCGCTTTGCTCAAGGCAATTCCAGCGGAACCAGATGGATTACTCAAAGTGGTCAATTTATTTGGCTATGTGCGCGAGACAAACTATGGCCAAACTTTCGACGTACGCTCCGAGATAAACCCCTCAAACCTGGCCTACACCGCACTCGGACTGCAGGCCCACACTGATAACCCCTACCGAGATCCTTCACCGACCATGCAAATACTTGCCTGTATGGAGAACAGTGCTGACGGAGGCGACTCCATGGTGGTGGACGGATTTCAAGCGGCCATGACACTTCGAGAAGAATCAGAAGAACACTTTTCACTGCTATCTAGATTTCCAGCAAGGTTTTGTTATGCGGGTGGGTCAGATACATTGCTAGAAAGTAAGCATCCCATTATTGAACTAGGTGTAGACGGTGAACTAAGGGCAGTTCGATTCAATCATCGATCAGCCGCTCCATTCACTGACATTCCATTTGATTTTATGCAGAAATACTACCAAGCATACCGACATTTTTCCGAGATCGTTGACAGAACCGACTCTCAGGTCACGTTTAAGCTGCGTCCGCAGGAGTTATTCATTGTCGACAACACCCGTGTGCTCCATTCTCGTACCGCCTTTTCCGGATCGGGAAAACGTTGGTTAAGAGGCTGTTATCCAGATAAAGACGGGATGCTCTCCACACTTAAAACGCTGAGAAAGAAATACAATGACGTTCACTAACTCACAAGATGTGGTCGCGCTAATCGCCGATATCTTTGAACGGCGCGGTGCCGATTCATATCTGGGAGAAGAAGTCACCATGTCGCAACATATGCTACAAGCGGCGCTCCTGGCAGAACAGGCGGGCGCCGATGAAGTAACCATTGCCGCTGCTTTGTTGCATGACATCGGTCACTACACCAACGAATTTCCGGAAGATGCTCTGGAAACAGGCACTGACAACTATCACGAGGAAGCAGGAGCAAGAATCCTACGAAAGTGGTTTCCACCGAAACTGGTGGATTGTGTTCGTTATCATGTTCCAGCGAAACGCTATTTATGCGCCACTAGAGAAACCTACCATCAAAGTCTCTCAGCAGCTTCCAAACACAGCCTTCAATTACAGGGCGGCAGAATGAACCCGGAGGAAGTCGCTGCGTTTAAGCAGCATCAGCACCTGGATGACATCCTCCAGGTGAGAATTTGGGATGATCTAGCCAAGTATCCAGAAACCGTCACGCCACCTTTTTCTCACTATGTACCAATTTTAAATAGACTGGTGAATCGAGCAATATCAGGTCGAGACTGAGCAAGCAAAAAGCGGAAATCGAATCAAAGTGAATTACCCATTTCCTACAGCAATGGTATATGTGGTAAACCATCTTCCAAGAAGACATGTTTTTTGGCTATGCGATGCCACTTTGTGTATAGATCTGTATCCCGGTCGAGACTCCAGTAAATGAAATAGCACTTCGTGGTGTCCAAATTCCTTTGCCCACTGCATGAGGGTTCTATATATGATGAGGCCGTTGCCCCAGAACCTCCTCGATAACACAATCGCCAGTTCGAAGCGATTATCAAACGGCTGAATTCCACACCACCCAGCCAATTCTTCTCTGATATACACTGCACGAATCCGGCAGCCCGGTAGTAACTCCAATTTTTGTTTTTCGTTCACCCAATCTCTAATCGAAAAGCCATCAAAAAATGGATGATCGACCAGATGTGCTCTTACAGCGGGCTCATTCGCTATTGCCAGAAAATCCTCCGGATCTACTTGATCAAAACGGACGTATTTCAATTCATCCAGGTAGTTTTGGGTACGCACTCTAACGGTTGATTGGGTGGTCAAATTCGCGCGTTGGTAGCAGACACCACTCCTTCGGCGCAACATATGGAATACCAGAGCGCAGAATCCGGGCGTTCTGTCCAGACTTTTAAACCTTTCATCCCGCGCTCATAAGTGGCCTGATCAAGCAGACCGCTAGAAAAGATCGTTTCTTTTGCGCCCGCCAAGGCACTGACTAAATTACCCGCCACGGACTGAAAGCTATCATTACCGGCACAACCTCCAAAAAAGATACTAGAATTTTGAACTGATGTGAGTCCTGCCTGCTGTAATAACACAACTAACTGACGTCCAATATATGGATCATTCCCTAAATGTTCATAAGAACGTACGTAGGCCTGCCAGAGCGGCTGAAAGTTTTCGGGCTCAGGCCACGGATGGAAATAGTCGTGATCATCATCGACGAGAAATATCCTGCCCCCTGGACGTACAGCCTTGGCCATTTGTGACACCGCAATGATCGGATCGGAAAGGTGTTCGAGCAAGAAACGGCAATACGCTAAATCGAACGTGCCCCACTCGGCATCACTTAACGGCAGTTCTAATGCATCTCCTAACCGAAACTCTACCAGCTCACGCTCCCCACGCTCAGACGCCAGGTCTCCTGCTTGTTTGAATTGTTGTTCATCCCGTTCAACGCCCATGACGAATCCGTCTGTTCCCACTGCATGAGAGACAGCCCTGCTGAACTGACCGAGACCGCAACCCACATCCAGAATTCTGGATCCAGCGTCAGGGTTTAGTTCTTTTAAGCATTTTAGATTAAGTAGGTCGTTGAGTAGCGATAGACGCCTCTGTTCCTCCGGCGAACTACCATGAATATAAGTGGAGCTCTGGCTGTCTACTTGGTTGCTCATACTTGTTGCTAGTTCAAATCGGGATCGGCACAAACGTGGCAGTGCATTTCTAAATATGCCCGGCAGAATTTACTTCTGAAAGAGGATCAACTCTATCGATAATTAGCGGTAATTGCTCGGTTTGTATGTCGACATCAATCTCTGCTCGAAACCGATGCCTGATGTGGTCCACTAAACGGCAAAAAAGAGTTTACATCGTCTCAATGCCAAGAGGATAAAGGGCTGATAAGGACTCTATCTCAAGTACTGTCTTGATTCAGTTCCTTACTATGCCTACCTGAAAGAGACCACGTAGCCAGAATAACCTAATAAGCACGGTGGATTCGGATCGCCGTCGCAACAGGCATGGGACACTTGCAATGTAACGGATTGAACTCGATTAATTTCCGAACAACGAGATTTCAAATCTATCGGAACAAATAACTTCAGGTTCTCGGTCTCGATCTCCAACCCCTGATATTGTGAAAGCACGCTTTTACCCTCTGAGTATTTCTTTGCTTGATCAACCAACATCCCATCGTTCCACACTGATATCTCCCTACACGCCAATATTTCGAATTCTTGAATCTTGTCGGGCGGACTCGCACAGTCGGCCATAACCTGCGGTATTAGAGTCAAGTTCAAAATACATAAAAGCAATCTCAAATTGTTCTCTCCTGATCCTCTAACATTGTTTCAAGCAGTCGTGACGCCACCTGTTTCTCCAATTCTTGTGATAAGAAACCACTTAAAAATACTCCGAAACGTCAGCCGAATACGTTTACCATATCCACCTTCAGTTTTGCCAAAAGTTCTTGAGGCACACGCACAAACCTTTCGATTCGTCTTATAGTGAGTCCGTTCAAAGCATAAATAATCATGAAGATACACTCTAGCGGCAGTCGTTACAGCATGTAGTGATAGACGTAAGCTTACGCTCGTGCACTGCATCAATGATCGACCCTGTGTAGGTTTATTCTAGCTTTGGTATATCGCAATAGGCTGCAATAGATCTATATCAATACAGAACCCGCCAAAACTATGATGCACAACCATGAAACCGCAAATGTCAGTGTTCTAACTACGGGTATACCGGCTGCGTAGACAATCGCGTGGAATAGCCTGGCCCAGAAATACACGACACAAGCCAACACTGTCCAGCTGGTGTGAATTTCTGCTAAATGCGCAATGAGAACCAACACTCCAAATACAACTAAATTTTCGATTGAGTTGTAATGCGCTTTCTTGAGTCGGATAGCCCATGCATCCAACGGCTTGGGATCATCCTGATAGCCCAGTGCAGCCATTAAACCTCGTACGGAAATTTGATTTAAAATATATGGAATCCACATCACTGTGGTCATCACAGCGGTAAGAGCAAGCCATTTCAATTCTGGTGTCAACGTATTTTCCTTCAGAAATTAAGAAGAGATCTCACAATATTCATTGTGAGAAAAGGATAGCATGATTGATCCGCGCATACTTTTTCTTTTATTGTAGGAGATTCTGTCGTTTGAGTTCGACAAGCATCGAACATGTATCATCGTGTTGTTTACGGCGACGCCGCCAAATTTTTTCCGTTCCAGCTTACTTTTCATGTCGTTGACTATTGGTGAGAACTGACTTCGTAAAATTAGTGCATGGGTGAAACCCGTGTCTTTACCTTCCCTCGCTGGGGAAACCATCGTAACCTCGTTGAAAACATCAAATACTAGTAAGTGCTGTGATTTTCTTCACCGTATTTTGCAATCCCTCCAAGGAATTCGCCGGCAAGAAAACATCGACTTCCGGTAGTTCGTTTTTAAGTTGTTCTGCAGTAGTGGTGACGCCTTCCCTACCCAGCATCGGATTGAGCCATAGAATGCTCCGAGATTTCGCAGCGAGTGTATCGAGCTCATCACGGAGTTTCTCTCGATCCTCTGTATCAAATCCGTCACTAATAATGATTACGACGGTTTTGGGTGTCACCACCAAACGACTATGTAAATCATTGAACGTTTTAAGTGACTCTGCAATTTTTGTTCCTCCCATCCAGAGCTTATTGTTTTCTTCTAGCCGTTCCTTCATCCGGGACAACGATTGCTCGCGATAAATACTGGTTACCGAAAACAGCTTTGTATGGAACGCAAATGCATGGGAATGATCGAAAGCGCGAACCAGCCCGCGGGCAAAGCGAAACAACAACGGATTGTTCCAAGACATCGAGTGTGAGACATCATGGATAACTACCAGGTGTGGGTGCACCGGTTTTCTGACACTGTAGGTTGCAGCTAAGGGCAGTCCGCCCGTGGACAGACTCTTGCGGATGGTTCGCCGAATATCGATTTGATTACCCTTCGGCTTAAAAGTTCGGCGCCTCCCAAGCTGGCGTTTAAGTTGGTTAGCCATGCGCTCGGCGATCCGCTCTGCATGGCGCATTGCCTGTTTATCATTGATGAAACGAAAATCCGCTTTGCTAATATTGCGCGCTGTACCAGCACCAATTCCATCAACGCTGGTATCATTATCTTGTCGCGGTGATTCTTTACTTGCGCCAGCTAGTCCACTCATACGTTGGGTATTGCGGTTTCGCGGATCTATTCTCTCTACCAAATCAAGTTCGTACATCTCTACTTCCTTTGGAAACCAATACTTCCTGAACGCCAGATCATAACCGCGCCAATCTTCTCTGGAACGACAGGTTAGAGTACGAATGGTATGTGCAACGTTGTTTCGATCTAGACAATCACTTGCCTTTAATGCAGAGAGTATGTCTCTAGATTCCCCTATCCCAAAAGTAAATCCCTCTGCCTTGAGAAACTGCAAAAAACCGAGGAGCGTTTGTGATGGTGCAATCGGATTCATGCTTCCAGCAAGACGCTAATTCAAGCCACTGCAGTTATGACTTCGGCCACGGATTCTCGATCTATCGCCGCCATATCTTCTCTAGTTTTTAGAAAGCAGCTGCGGGTTTCCAGAATGACGTCCAGATTATCCTGTAAGGTATTCAGTTCTAAACCCATCAGTGCCGCAGCCCAATCCAGCGTTTCTGCGACGCCTGGGCGTTTTTGCAGTTCTGTGTCCCTTATTTTTTGAATAAATCCTACGATCTGCTCTCCTAAAGATTGATCAATATCAGGTAGCCGAGCCAATACAATCTCCAACTCTTTGTGATAGCCGGGGTAATCCATATAGTGATACAAACAACGTCTTCGAAGGGCATCACTGAGTTCCCGCGTGCCATTGGAGGTGAGTATGACCCGAGGCTTGCTCACGGCTTTAATCGTACCAAGCTCAGGAATGCTGATTTGAAAATCAGACAGCAGCTCGAGAAGATAGGCTTCAAATGCCTCATCTGCACGGTCAATTTCATCGATGAGCAATACAGCGGGCTCCGGTTGTTGTATTGATTGCAGCAACGGTCTTTCCATTAGAAATTCGCGGCTAAACACATCTATGGCGCCATCATCAGACGCCGATTCATTCAATTTGATGGAGATCAGCTGTCTGGTGTAATTCCATTCATACACCGCGGCGTTTAAATCCAGTCCATCGTAGCATTGCAAACGAATCAGCGGAGCGCTGGTGACTTCGGCCAAGGCTTTGGCAGACTCAGTTTTTCCGACGCCCGCCTCGCCCTCTATCAACAACGGACGTTCAAGCTGACGCATTAACCCAAGGGTTGTGACCAAAGAATGATCTACCACGTAGCCGGTTGCGGCAAATTGCGCGGTGAGTGAGAGTTCCGAAACAGACATTCGCAGAGTATAAGAATTAATCGTCTATTCTTCGATAACTGCAGATGAAAATCAATTCTGTTTCGGTTATTCAAAACCAGGATGACGCGATACTCGCTAGGTTGGTACGGGAAATTTTCCGGAAAAGTTAAATGCGTCTCGAGTCGGTCCCAACTGCCTGATCATCTCCAGTTTTTCTTTGGCCTCTTCCACAATCGGAATACTACCAACCGGAACCCACCACATGGCCAGTGAGGGTTGATCCATTCTTTCAAACCATTCTCGCCGCGCCTTAAGCAACTCGACGTGGGTAGATTGGTAGACAAAGTCACTCAGGGACTCGATGCTCTCCCAAACACTGAGATTGACAATGATTCTTGGATCATCAAATGCCTTGATCGCGGTTGCATCGCCTTCAACAGTTTGCAATCGCCAGACAAAGCCCGCTGCGTTATCTGCCAGGGAGTTGATCTCCTCCAAACGATCGACGAAACCCTTTAAGGTTTCTGATTCCAAGTCGTCCACTGCCCTTGCAATATTAATTTGCGCTAAATGATACGCACTCATAATGTCTTGATAGAGTTAAAATCACCTCATCAATATATTTCATTGTTTAAAGAACATTCTGCCTAATATTCATATTTTGGAATCAATTGATAAATTATCTACCAGCTGAAGTAATTACTTGGAATTTTCTATCATGCACTTTTCTAGAGATGAACGGCGTATTCTTGCAGAACTGCAGAGCAATGCGCGCTTAACCAATGCGGAGCTCGCGGAACGCATTGGTATGTCCACGTCGGCCTGTTGGCGTAAGACTCGGTCCCTGGAAGAAAACAATGTCATTGCCGGCTATCACGCTGAACTGAATAGAAGCCAGATCGGATTGGGGGTAATGGCGTATGTCAATATTCGTATCGATACCCATACCGATAAACAATCCTCCCTGTTTGCCAGTACCGTGGCCACCTATCCTGAAGTGATTGCTTGCCACTCAGTGGCTGGATCTTACGATTTTATGCTGCAGGTTGTGGCAAAAAATCTCGATGCTTATGAGGAGTTTGCAATGAAGAAATTACGCAAATTACCGGGTATTAAAGAGATCACCACCAACTTTGTGTTACGCGAGATCAAACCCAGAGGTGCTTTGCCGGTAACCTCTTAGCCAGCTCACACTGAAGAGCACTTAGCTGAAGCTTTTAATCCATGCGGCAGGTGATGCATCACTCGGCATTCGCCAATCCCCTCTCGGCGACAAACTCACTGAGCCCACCTTGGGTCCATTAGGTACGTCGTCTCGTTTATATTGTTGTGCGAACGCTCGCTTTAGATTGATTTCTAACCAACGGGCAATTTCCTTTTCGGAATATCTCTTACTCCATCCTTCAGCATACTTCGCCAAATATTGAATTTTGTCCGGCGAAAAACCATGCCGGGCGATATGATACATAAAGAAGTCGTGGAGCTCGTAAGGTCCGACAGTGTCTTCGGTATTCTGCGCTATTTTTCCCTTCGAGTCCGGTGGCAGCAGCTCAGGAGATATTGCGGTTTCCGCGATGGATAACAAGGTTTCACGAACTGGAGATTCAAATTCCTGTTTCGCCAGATATTGCACCAGGAATTTCACCAGAGTTTTGGGCACAGAACAGTTCACGTTGTACATACTCTGATGATCAGCATTGTAGGTACACCAACCTAACCAGAGCTCAGACATATCTCCCGTACCAAGCACGAAACCCATATTCATCAGTAGTTCGGTGCGACGGCGTGCCTGAACGTTCTCAAACACCAGATCCTGACGGTGTTTCACCGGCACAGTCATCACCTTTTTAATAAAGGTATCCAGCGCCATATCCTTGTCTAATTTGATTTTGCCAAAAGGTTTGTACCCAGTAGTCACTGCAAGTTCTTTATATTCGAGGAATACCGCTTCTCTAATATCGAGCTCAGAGACCGTTACGCCTAACGCGTTCATCAGATCTCGGGCGTTCGATAAGGTGTGGTTTGTCGTTCCAAAACCCGGCATGGTCACAGCGCGAATGCATTTCCGAGGCAAATCCACTAAGTCACAAGCCCTGGTTGCTACAAGCATCGCCAGCGTTGAATCCAGCCCGCCCGATATACCAATGGTTAATGTCGGTTTTTTACCCAGACATTCCAACCGCTTGGCCAAAGCAGCAGTTTGGATGCCAAATACTTCCGCGCAACGTTGATGTAACTCGGCGTCTTCGGCAGGCACAAACGGCTTTGCGGGAACAGTTCGCAGCAATCCTCTCTGCTTTTTATTAAACTTGACCTTGATACGCCGGTAATCTCGAACACCGTAAACCGACTTCGAATCAGCAAAGGTGGTCGTGGTTCGGCGCTCTGTTTGCAGGCGCTCAATATCCACATCAGCGGTGACAAAGTAGGCATCGCGTTGTGTCTGCATACTGTCCCCCACTCGCGTTGATTCCGCCAGCAGCATACCGGCTTCCGCAATCATTGCATGGCCCCCGTAGACCAGATCACTGGTACTCTCTGTAGGGCCGCAACTGGTATACGCATAGGCGCTGATACATCGCCCGGACTGACCGGTCACCAGGTTTCTACGATAGCTCGCTTTCCCTACGGTTTCATCAGAAGCCGAGAGATTACAAATCACATTCGCACCCGCGATGGCCGCCATACTGGAGGGTGGAATAGGCATCCAGATCGCTTCGCAAATCTCGGCAAAAACCACTACTTCATCCCCACCTCCACCTGGATGCGAAGTAAAAAGCAGTTCTGTACCAAACGGTGCAGAATGACTCCAGAGTTCGACCATTGGGTCTAACTCAGGTCTACCCGGAGCGAACCACCGAGCCTCATAAAACTCCTTATAGTTCGGCAGGAATTGTTTGGGAACAACACCGATCACCTTCCCCTCGTTAATCACCACCGCACAATTGTAGAGCGCGTCCCCCTGAACGATAGGGGCGCCAACAAGAATCAGTTGATTCTTCACCGGTGCCTCCAATGCGATCCGCTCAATTTGCTGCAACACACCGTCTAAAAGGCTCCTTTGATGAAACAAATCACCGCAGGTGTAGGCGCTGATCGCTAATTCGGGAAACACTACGATATCGGAAGTTTTTACTTTCGCTAGCAGCTTCAGAATCTCATCGGTATTTGCCACAGGGTCTGCGACAGTGACTCTGGGTACTGCGGTGGTAATTCGGAGAAAACCGAGTTCCTTGTTCATTTTATTGTTGATCGAAATAGGTCAAAGATTATACGCAGTAATATGGAGAAAAATCCTTAGATAACAACGAACTCAATCCAGATTTTAAAAACGTTCATAGGCAAATTTGTCACTTCTCACTGCTATTTCAGCTAGCTCACAATCAGTTTAATACCTTGATAAAGTAAATAGGTTCCAAAACCTGCAAGTAACAATGCATTGAAATAGCCGATCTTATCTTTCGCTATTTTTGCACCCTGCCGACCGATCATGCCCCAAACATATACCGCAATCAGAAACAGTGGCACACCAATCCAGAAGAACAACAGCGTATCAACCACCAAATTGCCAGTAAAATTGGCAGCAAGATACCCAGGAGGAATCGTGAGCCAAACCTTAGGATTGGTCCAAGACACCAGCACCATCGCTTTCCATTTAAATTCGAATCCGCCACTGCTGGCTGGTGCTGACTGGGTTACCTTCCATGCGAACCAGAAGATCACTGCGGCACCAACGAAGTACAAAACGGTGTAAATATTATCGTTGAACTGCCCCACAGTACCTACCATCATGCCGATGAGAAAGTTAATCGGCATCCAACCTACGAACAAATAGAAAATATAGTGTCGATATAGAGAAGGGAACGACATGGTTTTCGCACCTTCCATGGTCGCAATCCAGAAGGGACCGATGGAGAAGGCAAACGCACTCCAAAAGGTTAGCGCAGCAATAACAGACTCATTCATCGATCACTCTTCTCCCGATTGCCTAAGAAGCCGGACGCTTCAACGTAACGAAAAAATAGAGAGTCTATCCGGGAGATGAACGCATATTGTCGGGTAACCAGGTTGCGAGTTCAGGTACCAGAATCAACACAAACACCATCGCTACCATAATCATGAACATGGGAATGGCGGCTTTGGCGATATAGCCCATTTCGTGCTTGGTCATTCCCTGCAACACAAACAGATTAAACCCAATTGGCGGGGTTATTTGCGCCATCTCAACCGCAACAACGACGAAAATACCGAACCATACCAAATCGATTCCAGCCTGCCTGACCATCGGTTCTACCACTGCCATGGTTAATACCACAGAAGAAATACCATCCAGAAAACAACCCAGCACGATATAAAACAGCAACAACGCCATTATCAATGCAAACTCACTGAGCTCCAGCGATGCAATAAAATCGGCAAGTGCGCGAGGTAATCCAGTGAATCCCATCGACAGTGAGAGAAACGCAGCGCCTCCCAAAATCAAGGCAATCATCGCTGAGGTTCTCGTCGCGCCCATCAGACTCTCCACGAAAGAATGCCAGCTTAGAGAACGTTGCGCTGCAGCCAAAAGTAATGAACCGATTACGCCAAAAGCGGCAGCTTCTGTTGCAGTTGCATAGCCGGTATACATTGAACCGATAACTAGCAGGATCAGTGCGATCACTGGCATTAAATAACTTCTGTTTCTGCACTTTTCGGAAAAACGCATTCTCGGTTCCGGATCAGGATTAAAATCCTTTGAGATTCGAGAGACAACCGCAACATAGGTCATAAACATCAATGCGAGGACCAACCCAGGTACTACGCCCGCCAAAAACAATTTGGTAATCGATTCATTGATTGTCACACCGTACACGATTAACGTAAGCGAAGGAGGAATCATCAAACCCAGAGTCGCGGCACCCGCCAATGTACCAATCACCAACTTCTCTGGATAATTACGCCGCCTGAGTTCCGGGATGGACATCTTTCCGACTGTGGTGAGTGTTGCCGCAGAGGATCCGGACACCGCAGCAAAAACGGTACATCCAACAATATTGGTGTGTACCAACCCACCCGGTAATCTCGCCATCCATGGAGACAAACCACGAAACATGTCTTCGGACAACCGGGTGCGATAGAGTATTTCCCCCATCCAGATAAACATCGGGAGTGCAATTAAAGTCCATGAGGATGACGCAGACCAAATAGTGGTGATCATGGCGTCCCCTGGCGGCCGGGAGGTAAACAGGCTCATCCCGACATAGGCGACACCCAGCAACGCCAGGCCAACCCAAACCCCAGTCCCGAGCAGTAAAAAAAGCACAAACAAAAAAATAACGATTGGCGCAAACTGTTCCATCGCTACCCCCTAGTGACTTGCTACAGACTCGGCCTGAATGCCGTGGTCGCGATTCACCAGCAAACGGACAAAGTTGTCCCAGAAGCAAATAGCCAGCAGTACCGATCCCACACACATCGTTAGCTGCGGGATCCAAAGCGGGGTGGCATCCTGGCCTTGACTGATATCGTTCAGTTTGTGCGACCAGTAGGTGGCCTTGATCGCGTAATACGCCAGGTAGGTTGCGGCGGCGCCGGCAATCGCAAAACACCATAGTTCGCCATAGTATCGATATCTGCCCATTGCTGAGAGCAACAGGGTCACCCTGATATGTGCGCCTTTGTTTAATGCGTAAGCAAAGGACAAAAACGATGCAGCTGCCATACAATAACCCGCATAGTCTGGCGCACCTTTAATCAGATCCGCATCCCAGCCAAACCAACGGGCGAACATCTGTAAGACAATAAGAAACAGTATCGCAATCAGTGCAGCGGCACCTAATACTCCACCTGCCAGATATAACGTATCCAGATAGCGTGTGAGTTTTTGATATAGCATGGTTTAAGTCATCCAGCGGCGAAACGTCAAAGGGCCTGAATCACTTCAGGCCCTCGTGTCAGCGTCTACTTATTGGATTGATTGGCACATCGCGCCATCCAGACCAGACGCGCGCGAGTCACATTGCGTTAAATGCATCCACAATCGCTTTGCCCTCGGCACCAGCCGCTTCCATCCATTCATCCGACATGGTTTTACCGATTTCCTGCAACTCAGCGCGTAGTCCGTCACTGGGTGGTGCAACGGTCATACCGCCCGCTCGCAAGCCGTTGACAGTGAATCCAGTGTATTCCTTGGAACGCCAGTTTCCGGCATATTCTGCCAGGCTAGCGCAACCGCGCAGCACGTTTTGGTTTGCTTCGCTTGTATCATTCCAAACATCTTTATTGACCATCACATAGTTGCGCGGTAACCATGCATCCACTTCATAGAAGTGCGTCAGACTTTCCCAAACCTTACGGTCATAGCCAGTCGCTCCTGATGACACCATGGATTCGGCGACACCCGTAGCAAATGCTTGAGAAATCTCAGCGGCTTCTATGGTCACAGGTGACATTCCCGTCAGCTCCGCGAGGCGTGCCGTGGTGTTGTTATAGGAGCGGAATTTGATTCCTTCCATATCCGAGACAGCATTGACCTCTTTCTTAAAGTACAGACCTTGCGGAGGCCACGGCACTGAATACAGCAGTACGAGATTCTGTTTATCGAGTACCGAGTTAATGGTTTCTTCAGCGGCCTTCCAGAGCTTCGCGGAATCGTCAAACGAGGTTGCAAGAAATGGGATGGAATCAAATCCGAACACCGCATTTTCATTCTGGTGCCCAGAAAGTAGGCGCTCACCAATCGGTGCCTGACCTGTTTGAATTGCTCTCTTAATATCCGCCCCTTTGAATAAGGACCCTGACGGATGAGTCACAATTTCGATAGCGCCGCCGGTCCCCGTCGTGACACATTGTGCGAATTCGGCTCCAGTGACTGAATGAAAATTGGAGCCCGAATAGGCCATTGGCATATCCCACTTTTCTGCATGGGCTATACCGGCTGTAGACAGAGTAACAGCAACACCCAATGCGAGCTGTTTCAGAAAGTATTTACTCATAGTGTGAATCCTCTTTTTATTTATTTAGTAAAGGGTATAGTCTTATTGTGCGTTGATTTTTATTAAGCAAACCGCCCAGGATCATAGGGAACCATATCCGTGTCTGGTGATTCCCCGGAAATGATCTCCGCGAGCAATTTACCAGTCTTGGGACCGCCGGTTAAACCAACATGATGATGTCCAAATCCTGCGTACATATTTTTCAGTATAGCAAACTCGCCGATCAATGGAATGGAGTCCGCCGGTGCGGGGCGAAACCCCAACCACTCCTCTACCCTGGAATACGTGAGTCCCGGTATTGCTTCAGCGAGTTGCTTTCGCAAGAGCGCCAGTGGCTTCTTACTCCGAATTCGGGAGAGTCCACCAAATTCAACAATACCCGCACATCGAAGTCGACCTTCCATGGGGGTGGCAACAAATTTGCCACTGGAGATCATTGATGGTCGCCTTGGTAAATTCGAGGCATCATACAACTCTATGTGATATCCCCTTTCTGCTTCCATCGGGATCTTAACGCCCAGTTTCTTTGCTAGTGCCTCGGACCAAATACCAGTGGTGAGGACTCCGACATCACATGGGACTGTTTCATCCTCTAACACGATGGAGTGTATTCGGCCGTCTCTCTGTTCAATATCTTTCATACCTCCAATTTTGAGCGTTCCACCCAGCCGCACAAACTCATTGGCAAGCGCTGCCACATATCTACCCGGATCAGTAATAAAACCGTGGTCTCCCAGACACACCCCAAACCGTGCTGACCCATCGGCAAAACAAGGCTCTCGTTCGATCAATTGCGCTCGATCCAGCTCCTCCCAGCGATATCCACACTCTTTACGAACCTCCCAGGTAAAGGCCTCAGCTTCATACTCCGACCGGTCATCATAAACAAAAAGATACTCCGTCGGTTTGATAAATTCAGCGGCAGGCGTATCCGCGGCGAGATCCAGGTGTTGCTGTAAAGTATCAGACAAAATAGCGGTCAGCGCATGGGCGATGTACTTGGTATCTTTTGGATTACAGTGCCGCAAATATTTTCCAAGCCAGGGCATGAGTTTGAGCAAATACCGCCATCGCATAAAAAGTGGTGACTGTGATCTGATTAAAAGTCCAGGGGCTTTAGCCAACAAGCCGGGTACCGTCACAGGGACTACCGCACAGGCCGCTAATACGCCGGCATTACCATAGGAAGTCCCTGCTGCCGGCCCCTCTCGATCAATCAGCGTCACATCGTGACCTTTTCGTAAAAGCCAAATCGCCGTTGAAACTCCAACAATCCCCGCGCCAATAACAGCAACTTTCTTCTTATCGTTTTTCATAGTGACTGGCGAGACCGCGCTCTAGATTTTGATAGGTTTTACACAGAGCGCTGTCTCTGTTCTTTCTGCCGCACCGACCGCATCGCTGGGATATTTCTGTTGAGACCGAAATGTTTGTAACACTGTCATCATTTTGAGACATGCCGAATTTTGGATACCTGGAAGGATGCCAAAGATATTCACATAAAGGAAACGAATCTGCCAAATCTTGCCCAAAAATGACCCGCAATTAACGACAGGCAAGAAACTAGTTCGCCATTGTGCGAATATCGCACCGGGGAATACAAAAAAACTGCGCTTCGTCCATTGAAAGGCTATTCGCTTAAAAACCGCAACTTCGTAAAATTCTGCTTCTTGCGCTTGCTGGTGCTTGGGCTCCTGACACCTCAACCTATCTACGCGCAGCTGGACTGGTCCGAAGCTCAGTTTATTCCACGTAACACCGCTGAGGTGGGCGTCGGAGATTTCGACAAAGATGGCAACGTCGATATCGCAGTGGCAGGCAGTGATCAACGCTGGTACGCAGGCCCCGACTTTACGACCTGGCATAAAATCGGCGAATCAGATGGTGGGCCTTATGCGGCACAGGTTGCCGACATCAATGCGGATGGTTGGCTCGATTTCATCACGTCAGATGGAGCCAGAACGGCCAATGATATTCCGGGTCATCTCTATGTTTACCTGAATCCAGGTGAGAACGGCAACGTCACCGATGAGTGGAATCGGATTACGGTATACACCGGTAACGTACGTCACCAAAATGATTTACGGATTGCTGATATGGATAACGACGGCAGACTGGATATTATCGAACGCACCTGGTCCTCGGAACGCGTCGTAGTGGCGATGCAAAATGCCAACATTAATAACTGGACCGTGAGGGCATTTGACACCGGTGAATCTGGCACGCCAGAGGGTATCTCTGCGGGTGATATCGACGGTGACAGCGAAATGGAAATTGTTTTATCGGGAGTGTACTGGGATAACCCTGGCGGTTGGAGAAGCGGAGACCCGATTGAGCACACTATTGATACCAACTTTGTAGGAGCTACCTATGGCAAAGTCAAATCAGCAGTAGGCGATATTAATAATGATGGTCTCAATGACATCTATATGGGTAGCGCCGAGGGCAGTGATCGCTATCTAGCTTGGTATGAGAATACTGGTAACACCACCCCCACAGGCGGAGTGGAGCTCGTCAAGCACATCATCAAAGATAACTTCGGTAAGTGTCATATGGTTCAACTGGTGGATATCGACCAGGATGGAGACCTCGATCTCGCGACCGGACGTTCATTTGGACAAAACGGGCTACTGATTTTTTATAACAACAATAATGGCGAGAGCTGGACCGAACAGGATTATGACGCGACTGGCACCATTTACACCGGGGTTGTAGCGGATCTTGATAAGGACGGTGACTTTGATGTAGTCGGCCCGTCCAGGTTCTACGGCGGAAATGTACGCTACTACATTAACGAATCCAATGTCATTCCGGCGAACCCGTTGCAGGTAGAACCAACCTCCCTAAGTTTCAGCGCTTCAGGAGGAAGTGAATCCATTTCCATCACCACCGAAGTCGGCTGGACTGCAAGCAGCGATCAAACTTGGGTTACCATTTCACCCTCCAATGGTAATGGATCCTCCACCGTCGCCATCTCTGTAGGTTCGTTTTCAGGGTTTGGCTCGCGTAGCGCCCTGATCAGTATTAGCAATGGTGACATCTCCAGAACAGTGAACCTGATTCAACAAGGAGTCGAAGACACTGCAGCCCCAACTACACCCGAGAATCTGATTGTTTCAGATATAGACTACGACAGCGTCCATCTCAGCTGGGATGCGTCTTCTGATAACAGCGGTCAGATATCGGAATACGTCATCTACGTAAATGGCAACGAACATAGTCGAACCGAATCTACAAATACGCTGATCACCGGCCTGTTGCCACTGACTAACTACAGTCTCACTGTTACTGCGCTCGATCAGGAAAACAATCAATCTACCGCATCAATACCGAGTGTGATTCAGACACTATCCCGACCACCTTCTCCACCACCTGTGTTTTATTGGAAACTCAACGAAAACAGGGGCACGACTGCGACAGATTCGGGAGGGTCGACTCCAGGCACGTTGTCGACGCCGGATGGACCTGAGTGGGTGGCTGGGAAATTCGGTAATGGTTTACTGTTTGGCGGAGACAGCGCAAGGGTGGAGCTAGGCAATATGGATGCCCCCTCTTCGGCTTTTACCATCAGTGCATGGATCAGGCCAACGGACATCAACAACCATCCCGAAGGCAGAATTATCTCCAAGGCAACGGGTTCAAACGAGTCTCAACACTATTGGATGTTGTCGACAATCCAGAGTGGCAACAGCACGGTGCCAAGGGTACGACTAAAAACCGGAGGAACTACTACCACACTTATCGGGACACAAACTTCTCCAGTGACCAATAACAACTGGTTCCATATAGTCGCGACGTATGGAGACGGTGAGCTTACGCTTTACAATAACGGTACAGATGTGGGCTCGGCAACGAAAACTGGTTCAGTAGATCAAGCAAACAGTGTTCCCGTAACAATGGGAAATCAACCTGCGGGGGATCGCGGATTTCATGGAATCATCGATGATATTTGCATTTTTGATTTCGCACTTTCACCTGACCAGGTCGCTGAGTTTTATGATGACGGTCAAGGATTTTCGTGTGACGCACTGCCGGATAATGAACCACTAGACACCTCTCCTCCGGTCATCGCCGAACTTTCGGGTGTCAACTCTCCCACTTTTGATACCACGCCGCGCTACATTTTTTCCAGTAGCGAAGCAGGAACCGCATCATTTGGAGGAGGCTGTGATAACACACCAGATACCGCGGTAACAGCCGGGGCGA
>JAHQWE010000018.1 GCA_019633985.1 Acidiferrobacterales bacterium
GCTGATCGCGTTCTCCAGGCTGTGCATTCCCTAAAATGCGACGCGTCAACCACCCAATTTACTATGGCAGATATGGGATGCGCAGATGGTGGCACATCGCTGAGTATGATTGAACGGGTCTTGCAAGCGGTTCACAAAGACAATGACTCACTCCAATCTTGCGTTATCTACGCCGACCAGCCAGCTAACGACTTCAATGCCCTAGTCAATATCGTACATGGTCGAACATCATTCGAAACCTGGCTTGGTAAATTTCCAAACGCCTACCCTTTGTTTTCAGGCGCTTCTTTCTATACCCAAGCCGCGCCGACCGCAACACTTGACCTGGTGTTTTCAGCCACGGCGATGCACTGGCTTTCCGCAAAACCCTGCAACATTTCGAATCACGTGCACATGGTTGGTGCAACAGGGGCTGAATATGACGCTTTCGCAGAACAGGGTAAGAAAGACTGGGAGACAATATTGTTAAATCGCGGCAATGAGCTCAAACCCGGAGGCAAAGCAGTATTCGCCAATTTCTGCCGTGACGAGGCGGGGAGACACCTTGGTAACACAGGCGGTGTCGATATGTTTCAAACATTCAACGAAATTTGGCAAGAGTTTCTCTCCGACGGAAAAATTGAAGAGCAAGAATATAGAAATATGACCCTTCCGCAGTACTACCACACGGTAGAAGAGTTTAGCGCGCCGCTCACCGATACGAATAACCCTGTATATCAGGCTGGCATGCGATTAGATGACATAACCACTGGCGTGGTGCGCTGTCCATTTGCCAGAAAATTTGAAGAAGATGGTGACGTTAAAGCGTTCGCTGATGGACTCATCCCCACGGTGCGCAGCTGGAATCAGAGCATATTCAAAGCGGGTTTGTCAGATCAACGTGAAGAACATGAAAAATCCACATTGATCGAATCTTATTACGCCAACTACCACCAACGGGTGATGGATGCACCAGAGGGTCACGGTATGGACTATGTGCACGCCTATATGACCTTGTCACGTATTTAGCCGGATTCTGAGAAATAGCACCTTGATTTATCGTCGTGTTAGCTAAGACCTGTGGACGCCCAGCCTTGTCTGCCCCCAGAAAATCGGTAATACTACGTGCGCTATCAAGCCGTCCTCGACCAAACACATCGTTGCACGTTTGATAAAAAGGAGTCACTGCAAACTCGTAATCAGATCTCGCAGAAGCTAAGAACTGATTTCGAGTTGGGCAGAGGAGTCCAAAATAAAAAAGGCCAGTGATCCTGGCTAATCCATTCACAAAATAGAGGAGAAACTCTAATATGAAACGTCGTGACCTATTAAAAGGTGGCGTAGCTACCGCTGCAGCCGCTGGTGCATCGACCCTCGCCGCCCCGGCGATTGCTCAAGAACGAATTGAAATCGCCATGGTAGCCACATGGCCTCGTGACTTCCCTGGTTTGGGAACGGGCGCACAGCGATTCGCTCAACGATTATCAGACATCAGTGACGGCCGTTTTCAGGTCGAATACTTCGCCGCAGGCGAACGTGTTGGCGCATTCGATTCGTTTGACGAAGTAGCATCAGGGAACGCGCAGATGTATCACGCTGCCGACTACTATTGGAAAGGTAAACATCCTGGTTGGGCTTACTTCACTGCCGTACCTTTCGGTTTAACTTACACAGAAATGAATGCATGGATTCGTTTTGGTGGCGGCCAGGAACTGTGGGATGAACTCGCCGCAGATTCCGGTCTAAAGAACATGATGTGCGGAAGCACTGGTGTGCAAATGGGTGGCTGGTTCCGCAAGGAAATGAATTCTGCCGACGACTTCAAGGGTTTGAAGATGCGTATCCCCGGTCTCGGTGGTGACGTATTGGCAAAGCTGGGAGCATCTCCTGTTTCACTGCCAGGTGGACAAATCTATGAGAACCTGATCTCTGGCGCCATCGATGCAACAGAGTGGGTTGGTCCTTGGAATGACTCTGCGATGAAGTTCTACGAGGCTGCCAAGTACTACTACTTCCCAGGTATGCACGAGCCAGGCGCGATGCTGGCAGCGGGCGTAAACAAAGATTTCTGGGAAGGCTTGTCGAAGTCAGACCAGGTGATGGTAGAAGCCGCTGCTTCTATGGAAAACGACGTGATGATGGCAGAGTACAATGCCAAGAATGGTGCTGCGCTTACCAAGCTACTCGCAGAGCAAGGCGTTCAATTGCGCGAATTTAACGATGATATCTACGATTCATTTGGCGAAGCCGCGGATGAAGTCTTCGCAGAAACCGTCGAGCACAGTGAACTGGCAAGACGTATTCACGAGAGCTTTGTGAAAGCACGTGCCGATATTGGCGGCTGGCAGAAGGTTGCAGATGCCTCCTACCTGCGTCAGCGCAACAGGGTAATTGGCCTGTAAGGTCGGCTATTCCAAGTATCGCCAACTGGCAATACAGCTAAATCAAATACCCCGGCCCCTGGTCGGGGTATTTGTATGGAAACTTCGTTCCACTTCCTCGATCAATGCAATTTCTTATTGAGATCAATCGGTATCTGGCGTTAGATATCAAACTGACCCGACTGCGGCATTCTTTGCGATGTCCAAGGTAAAGATCGCATTTCATTGCTCCTCGGAGAAAGGCAATAAGGCGGGCACCAGCGAATTACTTACGCTTTGACACTCCAACATCAGCCACTAAATTAACATCGTGATTAGTCTATTAGAAAAGGTCGCCGGTTATCCTCGGCTATTGAGAGGCCTCGCAGCGCTCACCTCAACTCTCCTGGTGCTGTTTCTACTCGACAATATTTTGATATACGCCGCCGGATGGCCCGGCTTACGCCAGCTGTTTGCACATTTTGGGTTGGCTTCCGCCGGAAATTCATTCAAGGGTCTGGAAGGCGCCGCTTTGCTCAAAGGCGGCATCGAACTACTGATCTGTGTGGTGGCATTGATTTCTGTCGTGGGTTGGGTTTTTCGATCTCAGTCTAGGGCACTACACACCGACGCCGATATGTATAGTGCGATTTCCGCATTCGTTATCCGCGCCGCATTTTGGTCGGTGTTTTTGGTTGGTGTCACGGATATGGTGATTTCTTTTCTGCGTGTCGAAGGCTTACTCAGCGCTTTTGTGGGAGAGAGTCTAACCACCCAACTGGGTCGCTCGATATTTCGTGGCACGTATGTTCACTATCCGCTGATTGGCATCAGCATCTTGATCGCTGCCTTCACTCGGTCGTTGGGATTTATATGGTTGTCTCTCATGATCGTAGGTGCTGAATTTCTCATCGTCATTACGCGATTTGTCTTTTCCTACGAGCAGGCTTTTATGGGAGATCTCGTTCGTTTTTGGTATGCCGCCCTCTTCCTGTTTGCCAGCGCATATACACTGCTGCATGACGGTCACGTTCGTGTCGATGTTCTCTACGCCGGGTTCAGTGAGCGCGGTAAAGCGGTAACTAATAGTCTGGGCTCGCTGCTGCTTGGTCTTCCTATCTGCTGGACAATCCTGATTCTGGGAACCGCGAGTAAGGGCAGTGTGATTAATAGTCCACTACTGAGTTTCGAAATTTCTCAAAGCGGCTTCGGCATGTATACAAAATATCTTATGGCCGCTTATCTGCTCATTTTCGCGATCAGCATGGCAATTCAGTTCACCAGTTTCTTCCTGGGCAACATGGCAAAGTTCGTGTCGCAGGATGAATCTAATAGCGCACAGGGTTAATCGAAATGGAAATCGTCTTTCTATGTACCCTCGTCGGTCTGATGATCATTGCTCTGACATCAGGTTTTCCTGTTGCCTTTGCATTACCTGGCTCTGCCATCGCCACCATCGCACTTGCCGCAGCCTGCGGATATTTCTTTGCAGGAGACGTTGACGCTTACTTTGCGCAGGATGGCCCCACAGAGTGGCTCACAGCGGGCATTACCAATTTTCGCAGTCTCTACTGGGAAGTAGAACGAGACACCTTAATTGCAATCCCGTTGTTTGTATTTATGGGCATTATGCTGGAACGATCTCGCATTGCCGAAGACCTGCTGGTTTCTATGGCCAGGTTGTTTGGACCAATTCCCGGGGGTCTGGGAATTTCCGTGGTGTTCGTTGGTGCATTGCTCGCCGCAACCACCGGAATTCTGGGAGCCACTGTCATTGCGATGGGACTCATTTCTCTTCCTGCAATGCTGCGTAACAACTATTCAAAGCCCCTGGCTACCGGCACCATATGCGCCTCGGGCACCCTTGGACAGATTATTCCTCCGTCGATTGTTCTCATCATTCTCGCTGATCAGTTGTCCAATGCGGCGGATCAGGCGAGCACGATTCGCAAAGCAAACTACAAAGAGATTACGGGAGAATTTTCGTTACCCAGCGAGCTGGACATCGTGTCTGCTAGCGCCGGTGATATGTTTATGGGCGCCTTGATACCTGGCATGATCCTGGTCGGCCTCTATATGCTGTACATTCTCATTGTCGCCGTTGTAAAGCCTGGCACTGCTCCACCTGTGCCCTACGAAGGGAAGTATGATCGCAAATTTGCGATCTCTGTTTCCCTGTCGCTGGTGCCGCCCCTCACCCTAATTTTTGTTGTTCTAGGCTCCATTATTCTAGGCATCGCGACGGTCAATCAGGCTGGAGCGATTGGCGCGGTTGGCGCCATCATTATGGGAGGGTACCGTCTTACCGAAGGAAGGCGTGGGCAATATCTCCCTACGATTCTCGCAGTTGGATCTATCGTTGTTATCTTGATCCTGTTGCAAAACTTTAATCTAAACATCAAGAACATTCATACCGATCGTGACCGATTGGGTGTCATTCTCGCTAGTATCGCTGTCATCGTTTTTACCCTTGCATTAATTTGGAGCTGCTGGCGCACCTACAAGATCGAAAACACGCTGGTCAGCGTCATGGTGGACACGGCGAAGACAACCTCGATGGTATTCATCATTTTGATCGGCGCGGCAATGCTCACTTCGGCATTCAGAGCGTTCGGCGGGGAAGAGCTGGTTAAGGAGTTTCTCACTGGCCTCCCTGGCGGTTTTTGGACCCAGTTTCTCGTGGTCATGCTGGTAATCTTCCTTCTCGGATTTTTCCTCGACTTCATCGAAATTGCGGTGGTTGTGGTGCCCATTGTTGCGCCGATTCTGATGTCGGATCCTTCCGCTAACATCACTGCAGTCTGGCTGGGCGTAATGATTGGTCTCAATATTCAAACCTCGTTTCTGACTCCCCCGTTTGGATTCGCATTGTTTTATTTGCGGGGTGTTGCTCCGCCAGAAGTCAAGACAACACACATTTATAAAGGTGCGGTTGCCTTTATCTGTCTGCAGCTACTCGGTCTGGCGATCGCGGGCTACTTTCCGCCACTCGTCAACTATATGCCGAATCGAACACATCTGACTGCAGAGACAGCGCCACCACCGATCAATCCAAAGTTACAACAGTGCATCGAGCAAGACTTATTTGCTTTTTATCAATCTGATCAGCAATCTTTGACTAACAGTATCGATCGCGCGACAAAGCTTGATCTAACGATGCTCCCAGAGACGCATCAAACAGCACTGCAGTCCGGATTTAAATCTGCTGCTGCGACCTTTGGTAATGTTGAGGCTGTCATCGAAGTGAAATCGAAGCTTGATGATTTTCTGGTTACATACTCTCCTCTCCATACCGAAGTTAGAGTCATTGAGCGCGATGCGAAGAAAGTCGAAGTGCGTATCGAGGGACTGGAAAAAACCCTGGATCGAGAGAAAAGGAAAAGTGCACCGAACGATGATTTGATTGGCAAACTTGAAAACCAAATAGAGATTTTGTCTGATGAAAAAGCGAGCGTGCTGTCGGCTATTCCAGACTCTTGGGAGGAACAGCGAAAGACTTATCTGGATCTAGCGAAGCAGGATAAAATTGCGCGCGGCCAATACCGACGCGGTGTCGACGAAGCCTACGAACCGATTAAGAATCTGCGTTCGCTGCTTTCCGATCTCGATTCTCTGAAGGGCGCCGATGAAATTCTTGATGGAATTGACTCCCTTGTAAAGAATGCATCGAGCGAAGAAGCGATGGCGCTTATCAAGGAAAGAGAAAGCGCGCTGAGTGATATCGAGGGAGTCAGTCATATTAAATCCTTCCTCTCAAAGGCCCGCCGCGCTTTGAAAGGCGACGACCCTGATATCGAAAAGTCACTCGGATTGATCGCAGATGCGAACTCTGCTTACGCTGAGGAAGTGGCCTGGAGAGAAACCGCGGCGGAGGCACTGCTGCCTGGGTTAAATCAATACGACTCTGCCATTTACGATAATATTGGTTTGCGACTGCAAACCCGACTTCCCAAACACCGCGCAACTGCTGTGGCATCCTGTTTGTCTCATCACAAGGATATTTCGATGCATTTCTAAACCGGGTAGGATCGAGTTTGATTTGGCGCCTTCAATCCGTGTTTCACGGTAATTTGGCGCCCGCTCAACCCGGGAAAACGGCCTGATTTCATTACATTTTTGTCAGAAATGCGGGTTTAGGCTGTCAGAAGGCAGCCATTGCTGGTGTTTTTAGCCTTGGAACACTGTCTTCAAATCCCGACAACATCACTTAAGTGTATAAAAACATTCAGCTTATTGGACATTTTTCATGTCCAAAATAGTGCAATTGCTGCTTTTCTCACACTTTCATTAAAATGTCGTAAATTGGAGACAAGCGGTATTTTATTAGCGACAAACGGTTGACAGTGTTTTGACAAAGCCTATAATTAGCGAACGCTCCGCCGTACCTCCTTCACCTCCGATTTATACGGCGGATCATTTAAAAACCCAAGGACTGGGTTTTTTTTTGTCCGCATGAAAAATATCCATGTTCTGGTTTTCCCCTTTGCCAGTCCATTTTTCTGGCTAGCGCATCTTCAGTGAACGTAATCCAAGTTCTCTGATTTCATTGCGCGCAATTTGCCGGCCATATCAACACCGCAAAGCTGATAGAAGTACATTCGATACAGGCTTTGTTTCTTGAAGAGTTTCTGCAACTTCTCAGGTCGCCAGATATAGATCAAACTATCTTCAGTAGTTCTAACCGTAGCGCTGACTGGATCTCCCGAAATAAAGCTCATTTCTCCGATAAAGCTGTTGTTTCCTAAATCAGCGACATCCTTGCCGCCTTTACTCACTATCGCATTGCCTTCTACCAACAAATAAAGTCGATCGTTTTCCTCCCCCGCCTGCAAGATCACTTCCCCTGAAGACACGTAGAGCGTTTCTGCAGCGTTTAACAAGGGTACTGCTTCATGGGGCTTGAGATCGACAAACACATTTTCTAGCAAGCTTTGTTCCCGTTGGCTCAACTTCGGCGCCCGCATCGAGTACAGCAAAATAATCAGATTGACCAGGTTAATGGTCAGGAACATCGACTGCCAGAACAATGCCTGGTAGAGCGGTTCTGCTTGCAGGAAAAAGTAGGGAAGTGTGCTCGCCGCACCCACCACCGCCAATACCCTCAGCCACAACATGCTAGTTAATACATAGGACAAGCAGTAGATAGTATTGGCAAAGGCAAAAATAACAGATTTGTCCGTCAGAACGTCAGCTACGTTTGAGACGAGACTCATGTAGTCACCACCAACAAGGCCGATTTTTTCATTATTTTTTTGATTATTCTGGTGCGGGGCGCACGAATTTCGCGATCTTCCTTTAAATTTAGCTCCCGAACAAGTTCTACCAGCGGCGTTCGATTGCCACTATCACGGTATGTTACCCTCTGGGTACCTGTAAGTATTACTAAAACTCATAGCCCGAATGGGCAAAATCTCAGGTAGGTGAATGTGAAATCCAAAGCAATCAGATATCTCGCTGGTATCGCCATATTGCTACCTATGCTTTTTCACGTCGCGGGACTCACTGATTTCCGCGCACTCCGTGAATTAGAATACAAGCTTTATGATGCCCGCCTGCGGCTTACTGCGCCAATGGGGATCGACCCCAGAATCGTCATTATCGATATTGACGAAAAAAGCTTATCCGCCGAAGGTCAATGGCCGTGGAATCGCGACGTTTTGGCCAGATTGATTACCACACTGTTTGAGCAGTACAACATCGAGGTACTGGGCCTGGATATGGTATTCGCGGAACCTGATGAAGACGTCACCTTGAACGAACTCCGTTCAACATTCAGTGTCGACGAGCTGGAAGCCAATCCGACGCTGAAGCAAATTCTGAACAAACCCACCAGAGACCAAATTTTTGCGGATACGCTGCAACGATACAATGTTGTGATGGGTTATATTTTTGGCACCGAGGAAGAGCAAGCTAATATTGGATCCTTGCCCTTCCCTCTGTTCGATAAGGATTCTGGACTCTCCGAGAAAAGCTTCGCGCCCAAAAATACGCGATTTTCAGGCAACCTCGACATCCTACAACAAAGGAAAGCCGGAGGATTCTTCTCTTTGTATAACGCGCTAGATTCCGATGGGAGTATTCGAAAAATCCCACTGCTGAACGAATTTGAAGGAGCTCTTTACCCAACTCTCGGTCTGAGTGTGGCCAACGAATACCTTGGCACAGAAATCGAACCGGTGATCGTCGAGGTGAACAAAGATGGCGGTTATGCTGCGCTAGAGGGGCTCAACTTTGGTCCTTTTACGGTGACCATGGATCAAAATTCCGCTGTACACGTTCCTTACAGGGCCCACAAGAAGGCATTTGAATACGTGTCGGCCACAGATGTTCTCACTGATAATGTCGCCGAATCTGAGAAACTCGAAGGTGTTATTGCCCTGTTAGGCACATCAGCACCAGGGCTGGTCGATAATCGCTCGACCCCAATTCATCAACTTTTCCCGGGAGTAGAAGTACATGCAAATCTTATTGCAGGATTGTTAGACGGTCACTTTAGGAGTTATCCAGGGTGGGCAAAGGGAGCGGAAGTTATCGTGACACTTTTGGTGGGACTAATCCTTGTATTTCTCCTTCCATCGCTGCGCGCCGTATCCATGACTATTGTTTCGGCAATTATCATCCTGGGATACATCGCCGTTAATTTTATGTGGTGGCAACGCAATGACTTTATCGTTGCCTTAGCTCCAATCCTAGTTACCGCGTTTCTTATCTACCTGGTAAACCTGATCTTCGGCTATTTTCTAGAGACTCGTATGCGTATGCAAATGAAACAATCATTTGGCCTCTACGTTCCCCCAGAGATTGTCGACAGCATGCAGGGAAAATCGGTACAAACATTGCTGCGTAGCGAAAAGAAACCCATGACAGTCCTGTTTACCGATGTTCGAGGCTTCACCGCGCTATCGGAAAGGCTCTCGCCGGAAGCATTGTCGGAGCTAATGAATCGGTTTCTCACACCGATGACCGAAATTGTTCATCGTAACGGTGGAGCTATCGACAAATATATGGGCGATGCCATGATGGCGTTTTGGGGCGCTCCCCTCGAAAACGCAAAGCATGCGGAAGCCGCCACACTGGCCGCTATTGAAATGCAATTCGCCATGATACAACTCAATGAAGATTTCGCCGCTGACGGATTGCCGCGAATCGAAATCGGAATTGGCGTCAATACTGGCCCGATGAGTGTGGGAAATATGGGTTCCGAGTTCCGCATGGCGTATACAGTTTTGGGCGATGCAGTGAATCTAGGCTCTCGCCTCGAAGGTCTCACTAAACAATATGGTGTGCCCATTCTGCTCGGTGAAACAACAGCGGCGGCCTGTGCACACCTCGTGCTAAGCGAGGTTGATCAGGTAAGAGTGAAAGGCAAAGAAGAACCGATCAAGATATTCACGCCAGTTGGCAAGGAAGGAGAAGTGTCGATCAAGAGAATGCACCATCGAGATCAATTTGCTCGCGCCCTTGCCTGTTATCGATTGCAGAACTGGACAGGGGCGCTCGACTTATTGAACGAACTCTACGATGACCAACGCAAGGCGTTATACAACATGTACATTAATCGAGTGAATCATTTCATGCGAACTCCACCACCACCAGATTGGGACGGCGTCTTCGACTTTAAAGTCAAATAGTACACAATAAAAAAGCCCTGCATGCAGGGCTTTTCTGTCAAAACTGCAATAGTGCTAGCGCTTGCTGTTTACCCACTTCCAAGCAACCGGTAATGCACACACCGCCATTGCTATTTTCACTGCGTCTCCAGCCAGAAATGGATAGAGTCCATATGACAAGATCGGCTTATCCCAACCGAGCAAAGTTCCAAGCCAGGTCACACCAAACAAATAGATAATTGCGGTACCGATCACCATGGCAGCCAGAGTAGTCAGTACTTTTCGATCCCATCCCCGTTCGGCCAACCAGCCGCAGACAATCGCAGCGATCAAAAAGCCAAAGAGATAACCACCAGTCGGCCCGGTCATATAAGCCAGTCCAATTCCTTTTGCAGGCGTGCCGGCAAATACCGGCAGGTTAACGGCGCCCTGCAGAAGATAAAGAAGTACCGTAGCGCCTCCCAACTTCCAGCCGTATACCATGCCGATCACTAACACGGCAAAGGTCTGCATAGAAAAGGGCACTGTCGGTGTCGGTATGGTGAATTTTGCAGATATAGTCAAAATCGCGGAGCCCACCAGAGCCAGAAGAATATTTCTAGCGACGGATTGATTTTTCCAGACAGCGTCTGCCAGTACAGTTTGAGAAAGAGATGAGGTATGCATAGATAAAATCGCTTATTGAATCTTGAGTTTGTTTCCTGATTCTATATGAGCGTGACGGATAGCGTCACCTGAACAATCAAAATCGAGGTGAAAATCTACATTTCGCGTATCGAGCTTGACAGAATTCGCATCGGTTTAATGAAAAGTGCAAAGATTCACTGTTCCAGATAATGTGGTCTCAGAAGTATTGAAATCGCTCAGAGCCCTACTAGGACTCGATAAGTCGGTGGTGAGTTTCTCGATCAGGGCCGACCAGAGCCTGCACCCCGCCCCAGTATTAATCCAAATAGCAGAAAGAAAGCGGCGACCACCAGAGCCGGGAGATCGCCAAATTTTACGAATGGCGTCACACCAATGCGAGGTTGTACCTCACCCTCTATCACTGCCTGCTGGAACTGGGGGGCGACCTTGATAATTTCGCCTCGGGCGGAAATCAGAGAGGACAACCCATTGTTAGATGAGCGAACCATCGGGCGTTCAGATTCTCGTGACCGAAACTGCGCCATCTGCAAGCGTTGATGGGGCGCTAGTGAATTGCCAAACCACATATCTTCGCTGACGTTTAGTAAGAATCCAGATTGCGCCACATCGCTGCGCCATTCGTGTGGAAAAGCGTCTTCGTAACAAATCGATACTGCAGCACGTTGACCCGCGAGCTCTACAGGTGCCTGAGGTTCTGTCCAGGGAGAGAAGTCCGCCATGGGAATGGTCAGATATTGCAAAATTGGATCAAGAAGTTCTTGGAAAGGAAAGAACTCACCAAAGGGAACCAGATGCTGCTTGTGATAGATGGTGCGGGTATCGCTCACGGCGACCAACGAATTGTAGTAACGCCCGTTGTCACCCGACGGCCGGCTCAAGGCGCCAAAAGCAAAATCCGCAGGATGCTGCTCCAGTGCGCGCCAGAACTGGGGTGGTAAATTTTCGGCGTATTCTGGCATCGCGCCTTCTGGCCAAACGACCAGATCCTTATCACCGTGCCGAGCGCTTGCCTCGATATATCCAGTGACTATTTCCACCTTGCGGTTTTCATTCCACTTGTTCAAAAGGGGAATGTTGTTTTGAATTAACGCTACTTTTATTGGGTCGCCATCATCTCGACCGAACGTATGTTGATCCAAGAATATTCCGCCGAACCATGCCCCACCAGCCAGCAGAGAAGCAAAGATAGTGCGGCCATTGGTATCGTGAACCACCGCCATTATCACGCCAATGATTGCTAGCGAGGTCAACCCAACCAGATACACGCCACCAATTGGCGCATAGCTCGCTATGGGTGTCGGCAGTAACGCGTAACCTGTAGAAAGCCATGGCAACCCAGTGAGCACCCAACCTCGAAGCCATTCGAATAAGATGAAACTGATCGGCATGATGATGCTGGCACGGGTGAGAAACCCCCACCCCCTAAACCAGCTTTGTAACAGACCAGCAAAAGCAGGAAACAAAGACAGCAGAAATACAAACCCAACCACGCAAACGGCGGCCAGAAGCGGAGGCATACCACCGAAGGTTTGAATACTGACATAGACCCAGGAGACCCCGGCGCCGAATTGCCCGAGACCGTAGAAAAAGCCGAGCCAAAAGGCTTGGCCGGATTTCGCTCTGGACCAAAAGAAAAAGAGAATAGCAAAAGACGGTAGCAGCAGATACCACCATCCAAACGGGGAAAAACACAGGACATTGAGCCCACCAGCAAGCAGGGCAAGCAGATACTTCATGCGGGCAGTCTCACCTTTAACATTGTGACGATAGTGTCATTCTTATTTATAGGGGTCGGGGTAACCCAAACCAGAGAGCGCTTCAATTTCCAGCGACTCCATCTGATCAGCCTCCTCAGCGGCGATGTGGTCATACCCACACAAATGCAGAATACCATGAATTACCAGATGCGCCCAATGCGACTCTGGAAGCTTGTTCTGAGTTCGCGCTTCCTGCTCAACCAATGATTTGCAAATCACCACGTCGCCGAGTATCGCTTCCTCGATTCCCGGTATAGTCTCAAACGGAAATGACAACACGTTAGTGGGTTTGTTTTTCCCTCGATAGCGATGATTGAGTGCCTGGCTCTCCTCTTCACCAACCACCCTGAGAGTGACCTCACGACGATCTTCTTCTGCAATATCAAGGGCTTGGGTCACCCATGATTGAAAAGAAGCGGCTTTTGGAACCCCTGCCTCTTCGCAAGCGATTTGCAGGTCCAGATGGAGCATCAGCGGTTAGCTGCCCGGAAAGTCCGCAATGTTGTCCGCTGCATCCGCACCGCTTTTATCTGATCTGTGATCAAACGGCTGATCCTTGCGCTGTTCACCATCGTTTTTCTCATATGCTTCAACAATACGTTGTACCAGCGGGTGACGCACCACGTCCTTGGGCAAAAAACGGGTAAAGCTGATGCCATCAATATCAGACAAAACCTTACTTGCATGCTTCAAACCAGAATACTGCCCTCGCGGCAAATCGATTTGTGTGACATCACCTGTGATAATCGCTTTCGATCCAAAGCCAATACGCGTCAGAAACATTTTCATTTGCTCCACTGTCGTGTTTTGCGCTTCGTCCAGAATCACAAATGATTCGTTCAGTGTTCGACCTCGCATATACGCCAAGGGTGCTAATTCTATTGTGCCGCGTGCAATCAACTTCCCTACCCGCTCAAATCCCAGCATTTCATACAACGCATCAAACAATGGACGCAGATACGGGTCGATTTTCTGGCCGATATCTCCAGGTAGAAAGCCGAGTTTTTCTCCCGCTTCAACCGCAGGTCGAACCAGCAATATGCGTTCTATTTCGTTTTCGGAGAGAGCGGCTACTGCACAGGCCACGGCCAAATAGGTTTTACCTGTGCCTGCAGGGCCAACGCCAAAATTGATATCGTTCTCTTTGATTCGTCGCAGGTAATCGCGTTGACGAATGTTCTGGCCGCGAATGACCTGTTTTCGCAACTGAATAACCACTTCATTGCGCACATCTTCCGGCAAGCCATCTTCTCCGGTTTCGTTGTCTTGTCTCGATAATTCCAAGTGTACTTGACTCCTGTTCACTGTTTGGTTGGCGTCGGCAGTCAGATCAAATAAACGTCGAATAACGGATTCTGCTCGTGCTGTTTTTTGACCACCACCGGCGATACTAAACGCATTGTTACGTTGCGATATTTTAACGCCGAGAAAGTTTTCGATCTGCGTCAGATTCGCGTTTTGTTGTCCACATAGTAGCGACAAACGTTCGGTTTCAGCAGGATGAAGCTGAAAAGTAACTGGTTTAGACAATCTTAAGAGATACTTTGATGAGAATAGCCAAAGGCGAAATAGTTGGTACTCAAAGCAATCAGGTTACTTTGATCTGCGCAGCAAACTGACGAACCATTGGCAGATCAAACCCTTCGCTTTGCATATCACCACGCAGCGAGTTTGGCAGTGCTTCTGTGATCAACACGTCGACGAAGTGTCCTACCATGGATTCATTGCCATCAAAATTTACGACGCGATTGTTCTCTGTCCGGCCGGAGTACTGGCTCGGGTCCTTTCTCGACGGGCCCTCCACTAGCACAGATTGCACCGTGCCCACCATTTTTTCACTGATGGCTGCGGCAGAGCCGAGAATGGTTTTCTGCAAATGCGCAAGGCGTTCTTTCTTCACGGTCATTGGTACGTCATCTTCCAGTAACTCCGCAGGCGTTCCCGGACGCTGACTGTAGATAAAGCTGAAACTATGATCGTAATTCACCCGCTCTATTAAACGCATTGTGTCCTGAAAATCTTCATCGGTTTCTCCGGGAAAACCAATAATGAAGTCAGAGGACATAGAAATGTCAGGGCGATGGCGACGCACCTTATCCATCCATTCAATATATTCAGCAGCGGTATAACCCCGCTTCATCGCTTTCAAAACACGGTCAGAGCCGCTTTGCACAGGTAAATGTAAGTGGCTCACGAGTTCAGGGATCGCTGCATAGGCGTCTACCAGCTCGTCGGTAAAATCGATAGGATGGGAGGTGGTATAACGTAATCGGTCAATGCCTTCCACTGCAGCAACGTAGTGGAGCAGTTCCGCAAACTCTACCGTGCGCCCTTCGTGGGTCTTTCCGCGATAGCCATTCACATTTTGTCCCAGCAGATTGATCTCGCGCACACCTTGCTCAGCCAAGCCGACTACTTCTTCGATCACATCGTCAAACGGCCGGCTAAACTCCGTACCGCGGGTGTAAGGAACGACACAAAACGAGCAGTATTTACTGCAACCTTCCATAATGGAAACGAAAGCTTTCACGCCATCCACCCGGGGAGGTGGTAAATTGTCGAACTTCTCTATCTCAGGGAAACTGACGTCCACCGATTGACTGTGCTCCTGCAGAACCTCGTCCAGCATGCGTGGCAGTCGGTGCAAAGTTTGCGGGCCAAATACCATGTCAACATAGGGCGCCCGCTGCATGATCATTTTGCCTTCCTGACTAGCGACACAACCGCCAACCCCAATCACCAACTTTTTATTTTTTTCTTTGATCTCTCGCCATCGGCCCAGCAGAGAAAATACTTTTTCCTGGGCTTTTTCACGTACGGAACAGGTATTCAACAGCACCATATCCGCTTCCTCCGCCTGCTCAGTGCGTTCATAGCCATGGGTGGACGCGAGTAAATCTGCCATTCTGGACGAATCGTATTCGTTCATCTGACAGCCAAAAGTTTTGATAAAAAGCTTACGGGACAAAAGTTTTCGGAGATTAGGGAGTTTTCGCGGATTCTACCCGAATCTGCGTGAAAACGCCGGAAAAACAAGGGAAAATCGGCACCACAAGCCGGATAATTTTGCGAGTTAAATGAGCAAATGCATCCGAAGAGCACAGATCATCTCCAGGGCATGGGAAAGAATATACTAAACCCCACACTTGCCCGACAGCGCTTTATGGGCTTTGCGCTCCACACAGACAGAATGATGCCGTCCAGAGAGATCTGTATAAGGCGTCTGCAAACTGGAATAAACCCTATAAAATCAGCCGCTAAGATTGATTCCGCTTGCACAAATCGCTACTATCCGCGACCCATTTCCTCACCAAATCACTCTGTTCGAATGAGAACCCCGGTTATCGCTGGCAACTGGAAAATGAATGGCTCTGTAGAGATGGCCAGATCATTGTGTGGCGATTTGATTGAGGGTCTGAGAACCGCTGGGGATAACGCAAGCAGAATCGAAGTTCTGCTGTGCCCGCCCGCCACATTGCTCGGTCAAGTATCCCGTGCCATAGCAGATAGCCAGATCCGCTGCGGCAGCCAGGATATCGATGAACGGGAATCTGGCGCCTTTACCGGTCAAATCTCCGCCTCAATGGTGATTGACGCAGGCGGCACGCACACGCTGGTTGGACACTCAGAGCGCCGCACGCTGTTTGGAGAAACCGATGAAGTTGTGGCAAGGAAAACCAGCGCGGCGTTGAGAGCCAACCTGACTCCCGTTGTTTGCATAGGCGAAACCCGCGAAGAACGCGAAGCAGAGCAAACAAATGCGGTGGTAGGGCGTCAGATTAGCGCCATCGTGCGGCATTGCGGTGCCGATGTATTTCGCAACGCGATCATCGCTTACGAGCCGGTTTGGGCCATCGGAACTGGTCTGACAGCCACCCCGGAACAGGCGCAAGAAACCCATCGCTTTATCCGCCAATTATTAGCGGCTGAAGACTCTGCGATTGCCGAAGGTTGTCGTATACTCTACGGAGGCAGTATGAAGCCGGATAATGCACCGGATTTACTTGCCCAAACTGACATCGACGGCGGCCTGATTGGTGGGGCGTCGCTCAACTCTAAAGACTTTTTTGCCATTTGCGCGGCTGCCATTGAGCAAGCTGCATAAGGATTCAACCCATGCTTTCTAATCTTCTTCTCGTTATTCATTTAATCATTGCTGTGGCAATCGTTGTTCTGGTTCTACTCCAGCAAGGAAAAGGCGCTGACGCTGGTGCCGCTTTCGGCGGTGGCGGTGGTGGCTCCAGCCAGTCACTTTTCGGCGCCGCGGGCTCTGCCAACTTCCTGAGCCGAACCACCTCATTTATGATTACCGCGTTTTTCGCAACCAGTCTGACCCTGGCTTACACCTACTCGCGACAAACTGGCCAGGAAAGCGTGATTAGCGGTTCGGTGATAGAAACCACCGCTACCGAGACCGCATCAGATGTTCCAGCGGTGACAGAAGAAACTGCCGCTGCAGTAGAGGAATCAGACGTTCCTGCGGCTCCAACAAACACAGAATAAAACGCTATAATCCGAGCGCGAAAAATCTAGCCGAAGTGGTGGAACTGGTAGACACGCAGTCTTGAGGGGGCTGTGCTTCACGGCGTGCGGGTTCGAGTCCCGCCTTCGGCACCAAATTAAAAAAGGCCGCTCTATGAGCGGCTTTTTTTATTATAGTTGGTGGGAAAAATAGTTTTGATATACGCGAACAAAACTATACAGCGGTCGATAACATCAGTTCGAAAGGTCACTTTATAGCGGCACAAGCATTCCAAACCAAATGGCGCTTAGTCGCATAAAGTTAAATTCCGCCACACTATTGCATAATCTGGCGTAGGTAAACTATCAGTTTTATCACCAACATGAACACTGCAACCGCGACGGATAGCAAAACACCTTCTAGAATCGTCTTAAAGTAAGTGCTGAAAAACAATGTTTTACCGATCATCGATTCGACGATCTTTATAGAGAACGCTCCTGCACTTATTTCAATAACCGGATAAAGTTGTGTAAATATCTTAAGAATTGCTGCCCAAAATAATGACTTTCTGAGTTCATGTTTTCCAGTCAGTAGCAGGATTTGATCCAACTTAGAGTAAAAGAATACAAATGTTGCAATACCGAGAAACATTGCTAATAAATCAAGCAATCCATTGTGCTGAGAAATTATCGCGAACGCGAAGGGAACAATTGAATTCAAGCCGACTAGTATCGACCACTTTTTGACCAAATCAATCATTGTTAGCAACTGCGCATTGCCCTGATTCGAAACACGTAATCCCTAATCTCTCGAGAAGAAAACTCTCGGCACCACACTCTTTATTTTTACATCGAGTTGTAAAAAGAGATATCTGCCGCAGCGGGATTCGGCAAAAATAGAAAATATAATTTACGAGCGTAATAATTTGTCTCATCGTTTTATGTGGCCTTCTATATCTCAATTGTGAAAACAGAGACTACCTAGACACCGTGAGATCGACGTGTGTTTTCTGTGAAGAATCCGAATTGGTCGCTTCATTGGTGCGACAGGCTGCCGGGGTAATTTCTCCATGCGATGAATCTCTTTCCCCAATAGCAGGAGATCTAAAAAAGAGAAAAACTAAGACTTGGGGCGTGGGCCCAGTGTAGCGGAGCATATGTCTCTGCTCTACGCCCCAACGTCACTAATAGAGACAATTGTCATCGAGCGATCGAATCAGGTGCTATGCGATTTAAGAATACCGTAAGTTAAACAATGATTAGATCTGCTGTAGCCCGTACACCAATCCTTGCATTCATCCTGATGTTTTTTGCGCGGGGTTATAGCGTAGCCATAACAAGGTAGTGGTCGTGCCGCTCGGGGAAGATGCCGAAGTGAGCGGATATGAAATTGTTACCAGTTCCCGATCTCTAACTAAAATCAGATCACACAGCAATTCACCAGATATAGTGAAACTGCACGTTGCCCCGCGGACAGGAAAGTAATTGACGGAGAGATAAATGCCGGGAGCGCCTATTTTGCAACCACCGATTCCTACCCGGTGAACTCCAGTCAAACCTCGAGATGGTCAGGAGCAATCACTTTGAAAGGAGGGCAAACCGGCAGATCAACCAACTTTGTCGTCTACGCCATCTGCGCCAACACCATTAACTAGTTAATCAATGGCCTAAATGATAGAAGGCAGATGGGATTAGTGCTCTTGTATTCAATACGCTTAATCAGGTCGCGTTTTAGCATCGTAGTATCCAAATTCGCTCCGCTCACCTTTATATTGTTGTCGCTAAGAAATCGCAAGTTATTTGATGTAAATCAAATTGTGGGTTAAAAATCGAGATTCGGGATCATATTTTTAGCGCCGCTTCGTTCCCAATTGACTAATAATGGATAAGGATATAATCACCAACCCTCATGGGGCTATTCGAAATCTCATTTCATTCTCCCGACTAATCATGGCACGCTTGAGTACAGCAGATATGTCGTTTAAATATTGGTTGAAGCTCTCAGTTATCGCAGTATGTGGGATGTTGAGCTCCTGTAACTCGATCAATGTTTTCGAGAAGCTAAAATCAAACAACCAATTCGATGAGAAATTTGATCTACAAAATTGTCTTAATGAAGGACCTCCAAACTTCATAAAAGAATCACGCGTGGTTAGAAAACCTTGTGAAAGTTTGAAGAGTTGTTCACGGAGAATTAAGGGAGACATTCAAGCCTCATGGCAGAATCCATCAAAGCACAGAAATGGATTGAGTACAAAATTCAGCTTAGTATTAGATGACCGCGGTAAGATTTTGGATTTAGAGATTGTAAGATCTAGTGGCGATAAGTATTTCGATGAAAGTGCTCAATGTGCTTTGAGCGTTTCATTTCCATTTCCCGAAATTCTGCCGTATCTACCGCAGACAATTGATGGCACAAGCAATAAAATCAGTATCATTTTTGATCCGATATAATTCGTGATAAAACAAGGAAGGTGCCAGGCATGATTATTAGATATTAGACGGTAAAATAAATCTGCTGTGGTAATAGCTCTCACCTTTTGACCTTCGCAAGAAAGTCAAAAGGTGGCAGTCTCCTTCCCCCAAAATTTCGAGCCCTTCCACAAATAAGGCTGGCACCTTCGCGTGGGGGCGTATTGACTATAAACGACTGCTACTTGGAGGCTCCAGAAATATTCGGCGAGTACCGCCAAGCCCCAAACTAAAAAAAGCCGCGGTACTAGCGGCTTTTTTTCAA
>JAHQWE010000132.1 GCA_019633985.1 Acidiferrobacterales bacterium
AGCCTGTTGTTTCCGCAACTGCCGCAGCGCCCACCCCGGAGGTGATAAATTTGAGAAAAGTCCAAGCGGCGTCTAGCCTCTCAGGGTCATCAGATTGAGAAACTAACAACGCGGCATTTCCACCCGCTGGCAAACCTTTGGGAGCGCCGGTAAAGCCCGGAAATTCATTCGTTTTCAGTTCAAAATCGCCTTTGGCTCGCTCCACGGCACCGAGAGCGGAAGTCGACCAATACATCATGCCAATTTCACCAGCAGAGAAAGAAGCTAATGCCTCTTTCCAGCTCAAATTCTTCATCTCACATCCACGAAATATGTCCTTCATGGTGCTGAGTGAGGTTAATCCTGCATCATTGCTAATGTTAAATTTTCCATCTTTGACAATGGGTGTTTCCTGACTCCAAAGCATCGCCTGCATAAACCAGTTTCCGGTGATGTTCCAACCCCAGAAAACAGGGTTTTGGATACCTGCTTCGCGAAGTTTTCCACATGCTGATATCACCTCGTCCCAGGTTGATGGAAGCTTCTCAATGCCGGCTTTGTTCATCATGTCCATGTTGTAGTAGCCAACGGGAAGTGAAACTGAGAATGGTAGACCATAGACTTCGCCATTAAAGGTTCCAAGATCCAGCATCGCTTTGTGGTAGCCATCTTTCTCAAAATCAGCTTCCTTGGCAATGAAGGGTTCGAGTGATTTGGCAATGCCCTTTTCGACAAATACGGCCTGTCGATTAAGCCCTTGCATGGTCACATCGGGCAGGTTTCCCGACACTGCCTCTCTTAAAATTGTATTGGTTCCATCTTCATAGTCTTCGTATACAGCGCGGAACTTTACATCAATATCTGGATGCTGTTCGTTAAAAGACTTCATGATTTTTTCGTAAGTCACATCGAAGAGATGTGAGTAGGGGTAGCCAACTTCGATTTCTACTGCATGAACTGCTGTAGATGTCAGCGCGGCAAGTGCGATAGAGGAAAGCAGGGTTTTCATTGTGTACTCCTTATATGGTTTGGGTTGATAGATAACTTCTTTTAAATTAAGCGGAATGATTTAGTTACTTCATTCCTGTCAAGGTTATGCCTTCGACAAACTTTTTCTGCGCCAATAGAAAAGCAACAATAAGAGGGGTGACGATAATGGTGGCAGTTGCCATCATCGGACCCCATGCTGAACCGTCCGCATCGCCTTTGAACTCCCGGAGTCCGAGTGGCGGTGTAAATAAATCTCGATTCCCGGTGATCACGACTCGAGGCCAGAAATAGTCGTTCCAATGAGCGACCACTGAAAAAATGGCAAATGCAAGCAGCGCAGGTATAGCTGTCGGTAGCATTACTCGCCAAACGATGGAATATTCAGTCATACCGTCCAGGCGCGCAGCATCGATCAGGTCATCAGGGACAGTTCGAAAAAACTGACGCATCAAGAAAATCCCGAATACGGAGATCGTCCAGGGAACAATCAACGCGGCATAGGTGTTAACTAGCCCTACCTTGGCCAGCATGATGTAGAGAGGAAGTGCGATGGCGTGCACCGGGATGAGCAGAGAAAACAAAACCAATGCAAATACTGTGTCCCGACCCAGCCATCTCAACTTTGACAATGCGTAAGCAGCGGGGAGGCTGATCAATGCCTGAATCAGAAATATCGACAGGGTGACGAAGACACCATTAAACAGATACCGCAGAAGAGGCGCTTTTTTAAACGCTTCTGTGTAGTTAAAAATGATGGGAATCGTGGTGCATTCTTCGGGGGTTTTTCCAAGCTTTACGCAGTACTCGTC
The DNA here is from genome assembly GCA_019633985.1 of Acidiferrobacterales bacterium. Taxonomy (GTDB): domain Bacteria; phylum Pseudomonadota; class Gammaproteobacteria; order Arenicellales; family Poriferihabitantaceae; genus VYFG01. Next base: position 1,779 of record JAHQWE010000132.1, read on the forward strand.
GATCATCGGTGCTTGTGCACCGAAGAAACCGCCCGTATTAGTTTCGATTTCCCTCGGCGACTTCATGGAGTAGCTGAGCATCACGTAAAACGGCAGGATCACAATCAGTGCGCCAATAATGAGCACGAGATGTTTGATTGCTTCGTTACTGGAAGAACGATGGATGCTCATGCGTAGTGCACCCTTCGATCTACCAACCAGCGCTGTATCAAAGTGATCAACATCACGAAAGAGAGAAAAACAACTGTGATCGCAGCGCCAATGCCAACCAGATTGTGTTTGATTGCTTTTTCAAATATCGCGTACATCATGACGTAAGTGCTTTTTACCGGCCCGCCTGATGTCAGTGCTTCCACGGTGTCGAACACCTGAAAAGATCGAATCAACGTGATTGTGAGAACGAAAACAGTAGTGGGTCCGAGCATCGGCCAGGTGACAAGACGGAATCGGGACCATGCTGAACGCGCACCATCTATTTCCGCAGAGTGATATAGCTCGGGAGATATGGATGAAAGACCGGCAAGATATAAAACCATATTGAATCCGAAGGCTTGCCAAATCCCGATAAAGGCAATCGTCCACATGGCATAGTCTTTGTTTCCCAACCAAAGCGGAAAACCTTTTTCACATCCACGGCCATACCAGCTGGTCGAGACATCATTGCCGTACCAGGATCCTGTGGCGAACGAATACCACCCGTTTGACTCACACCCGGCCGAGAGTGTGTGGTTAATGATTCCTATGGTCGGATGAAGGGCAAACTCCCAGGCGATTGCCATCGCCAACAGGGCGGCCATAACCGGTAGAAAGAATATGGTCTTGTAAAGGTTCTGACCAAATTTTAAAGAGTGTATGAGTAGGGAAGCTCCCAGCCCTAAACCAACCGAAACTGGCACAACAACCGCCACATAGAGCAGAGTGGAGGAGAACATTTTCTGGTAGGTTGATTTGGAAAAAACCTTGCGATAATTATCAAGACCTACCCAATTCAACTGCTCGCTTCCCAAACTATAAGACGTGAATGAAAGCAAGAAAGCAATCAATATCGGAACAAACAGGATTACCACCATCAACACCATCGCTGGCGCTACCAATCCAATCGCAATGCCCTGATGGGGATATCTGGATAAGGCATCAGGCATTTACAACACTCCGGGGAGAGGGTGTGGCATAAATACGCTGACCATCCTGATCAAAAAGCAATGCATCTTTAGCATCAAATCCAACATGGATTGCGCTGCCGATTTCATAACCTGCAAGCTGCGTGGGTAATACCTTTATGATGATCCGCTGACTCTGCTTCTCGATATCTACGTAGAGATAGGCTTGATCCCCCATATATTCGATATGTTTTATTTGTCCAGGTATCGCAGCGGGAGATGGGTTGCAAACAAACAGGCTTTCCGGTCGAACAGCGATAGAGATTTCAGTACTTGATTCGTCTGCAATACGAAACCGTACAGGTGTTTCGTTCAGACAGACCTGGCCGAATTGGTTCGTCATGGCCGAAAGTACATTGATCTTGGGCGAACCGATAAACTCCGCGACCCTGAGATCCTGGGGGTTCAGGTATATGTCCTCCGGCGTTCCGACCTGAATCAGATCACCCTGCATCATGACTGCGATCCGGTCGGACATGGTCATGGCCTCTGCTTGATCGTGGGTGACATAGACAAATGTCGAAGCCAGCTTTCGCTGCAGATCGATGATTTCACTACGCATATGTACACGCAGCTTTGCATCGAGGTTCGATAGAGGTTCATCAAACAGGAACGCGACAGGATCTCGGACAATTGCTCTTCCCAACGCTACCCGTTGTTTTTGTCCCCCGGAAAGTTCGCCGGGTTTACGATTCAGGAGCGGTGACAGGCCAAGTTTTTCGGATACTGCCTTTACTTTCTCATCAATATCCTGACTGACAGATCGTGTTCCCTTAACCAGCCTTCTGACAAACGGTATTCGTTGCCAGCGAGTGAATTGGCGCATCCGCATGGGGACAGCAATGTTGTCGTAGACGGAGAGATGCGGATACAGTGCATATGACTGAAACACCATCGCCAGATTTCTTTCACTCGGTCTGAGCTTAATTGAAGCTTTGCCATCAATAAGAACATCGCCTTCCGTGGGTGTTTCCAGCCCAGCGATGATACGGAGCAGAGTGGATTTACCGCAACCTGAAGGCCCGACCAGTGTTAAAAACTCGCCATCCGCGATATCGAGACCGAGTCGATTGATTACGTTGGTCTGGCCAAACGATTTGCCAATGTTCCTGAGCGATATAGATGCCAATGGAAAAGCCGCGCATTCGAAATAGGCACTCAGCTTATTTTTGACAGATTACATATCTATTACGTTAAATAATTTCATATATTACTAATATTAGTATGCCTAATATCTGGATTATTCCAATTGTGGAGATGTACACATTTAAATCCAGAGAGTCATATGAAAATCAGTAGGCACCAAATCATTGCGTTCGCTGCGGTAGGCAGGGAAAGAAGTTTTTCTCAAGCAGCGGAAAGTCTCGGCGTGGGGCAAAGTGCAGTTACTCAACATATAGCCGCTCTTGAAGAAGCGGTTGGTACAAAGCTATTTTCCAGAAGCAGGGCGGGCGCCCGATTGACAGATGTCGGGGAAGAGCTGTTTTCGATTGCAGACAAGTTACGTGTATTTGAAAGTCTGTTTATCGAGAAGGCAACGGATTATGCGGAGCTGAGCGCGGGCGAGCTCTCAGTTTGTGTCAGTACACCTAAGCCAGCACTGGGCCTGATGTCTGCTTTTCAAAAGTCCTATCCTGGTATGCGTATCGACTTAACGGTTGCTCCCTGGCGAGAGGCTCTGCGGTTGATACGTCAGCGTCAGGTCGACGTTGCTGTAGCGATCGTTCCCGAAAAAACAGACGGGTTGTTTTGTGTTGAATTGGAACAACGCCAGTTTGTTGCGGTACTTCCGCGCAACCATCCGCGCAGCAGACAAAAATTTTTCGATATGCGGGACTTCACCAATGAAACGTTTATATCACTCAGTGCCGATGCTTATACACGTTACTGCGTCGATAAAATGTTTTCTCAAGCCGGTGTGCGCCCAGCAAGTATACTGACCACATCGAGTTATGAAATGGTGCTCGAATCAGTAGTGCATCAAATGGGTGTTGCGATTGCGCTTGAGGGAGCGTTAACCCGATTTGACGAGGTGGCAACAATTCCTATTCGGAATTTTCGGGAGAAGCATGCGTATGCAGTAATTTGTACTGAAGATAAAGCTTCAATAAATACGGTGAGAAGTTTTCTGAACTTGGCAAAAATTGGCGTTCGAAAAGGTCGAGAATGGAAGATGCCGGAAACGGGATTATCGTGATACACGTAAAAACCGGACAACTGCATGTGCCGGGGCTCGGTTCCTTATTGGGTTCACTCAAATTCAATCCATCATATTTGTCTTTATCTATTCAATCTAGCGATGACAAAAGATGCTGACCTTGCCACCGTCAATCGCGACCTCACGCTAGCCACCCGCGCTTGCACCGCAACCAACCAGCTCAAGGTTAAAGGCGACACACAGGCTTTACCAGGTTCCATTGGTCGGTTTGATGCCATCACATTCGCCAAGCTACAAATGCTCTCAAAAAATTAGCTGAAATCACCAACTCGGGAGCGCGTGTTGTAATCTGTTCCCCATTTAGTTGTCTAGATAAATTTACTTACCCCGGAAGAACGCCTAGGGGAAATTTGACTGAATGGAAAAGAGATCATATCCCGTGACAGGTTCACGGCGACACTAGCATCAAATTTCACATAGAAAGCAACCCGCCACCTTCCCTTTGTAATACGAGAGCATGAACGTAAATATCACTTTTGTGTCACGCAAACCAAGATCTAGATTCGCTCAGCCAATAAATTACTCTTCGTAGGTTTTAAAGTGCTAATTCCGCATGTTCGGAACCACTACGCGTTGACGGATTTCGAAGCTGGATATGTTCCAGGGGCGCAATACTTAATTCTTTCTCCAATATTTGTATTTATAGGATAACCCTGCATCAAATTAAACACACTCTTATTGACTATTGCGTCCCCAGAATTTAAGAGGCAGTGATCAATAACTCTGCGCTTCAAAACCTTAACTTGCGACACCTTGTATACATCCGATTGGGATGGTTCGGTCCAGAATTCATAACAGATCAGACGGCGTGATTCTGCGAGCTTTCAACTGCCGTCCCTATTACTGAAACATTGGTTTAACAATCCACAGATAGTGTTCTTCGCCGATCCGCGCGTCCTAATAGCGCATATATGAAGAATCCCCAAGAAAAGCGATCGTGTCCAAGTCATTATGCAACGACATTTCCTTCGATGAGTTTGACTAGCGCGACAGGCCACTCACCAATGAACCCCAGTTTACAAACATCACTGACAAATACCTTTCCCACCGCGAGCTCCTGGAAAGTGCCCTTCGATAGGATAATCGTTGCTCAGGAGACGCACCGGCAGGCTCTGCGGCAGCCATCAACCGGTAGCCAGAGGGCGTGAATTTGAAACAACCACTCTTGAGTGAAATCAGTCGCCGTAACAAGCTCAGGCTTTTGTCGAATCATTTAAAGCCAGGTATGGAAATCCTGGAGATTGGCTCCAACGCAGGATGGTTCACCGAACAGCTGAGGGCCAAGGGATATAGCGTTACCACTTTGGATATTGTGCCTCCTGCGGATATCGTGGGCGATATTCAAAACTGGGGCGAACTTGGTGTTGCACCGGCTTCTTTCGACGTCTGCGTCGCATTAGAAGTCATAGAGCACGTCGATTGTATGGAGGCGCTGAAAGCCATTTGTAAACCCGGGGGATTGATTATGCTTTCATCACCACATCCACACTATGACTGGGTAATGAAAATCCTTGAAGGTCTACGCCTCAATCAAAAACGCACTTCCCCCCACTGCAATCTCACCGATTTTGCTGAGATTAACTTACCTGCCCTGGTGAAAAAGCGGCCTGCGTATATCCATCAAATTGCGGTCTTTCAAAACGCACATTAGCCTGAAGTTATCTAGTTAAAGGTGAAGTAGCTAGCAGGAATCAATCTCTTCCCTACTAGTCATTTGCCTAAGCACGGGAGGCAGGGCAAACATTCAATGCCATTTGAAACATTGCTGATGATGGAATGGAGGATGCAACATTGATTCCTCCATTCCCCAGTACAAAAACTTATTCCCTTAGTAAGGAGCAATTTTTGTCCAGTTTTCATTGCCTTGCGCAATGTGCTTAGAGATATCACCACGCCATTTCTTTTGCGCGCCTTCGTGAACCTTCACATAAAGCTTACCGTCCTCAATCTGCCAAACCTGTGGATCTCCAGGGCGCTTGTAATTCTGAGACGCCGCCCACGCACAGTAACCGTCATACTGAGGAGCAAATGCCAGGGGTTCAGCAACGAACTTATCTCGATTATCCTCAGATGAAAAGTACCAGACCGCGCCGTTCCAGAAATGGTGGAATTTCGCACGTCCCTGAACAGCTTTACCCTCGGTAAAGTACGAAACCGTATCGTATCCGCCAAGTGCGGTGGCCAGCTGATTTGTCGCATGAGCGCTGAACATCATCATTCCAGCAATCAAAGAAGCCAATGTCGTAATAATCTGTTTTCGCATACTGTTTTCCTGATGTATTGTTTGTTAACGAATACAGCACGTTATCCAGTCGTTATTAAGCAGGTATAAAGAGTTCTTAAAGTTTTTGTAAAGATTACGAAGCGGTCGGCACATTGCCTAACACAGTGTCGGGGATCGAAAGCCAGATAGCAAACAACCCTTGATCCGAGTTTGCCCCGACGCTGCCACCGTGGGCTTCTACCAGTTTTTTCACTATCGCAAGCCCGATGCCTGCGCCACCACTAATTCGGGATCGTGACTTCTCGCTACGATAGAATCGCTCAAAAACATGGGTAACATCATCTGGCCCGAGGTTTTCAGTTGGGTTGGACATTTCTAGTAGAAACTGCCCATTTCGCCACACACATCCAATCTTAAGCTCACCTCCAGCCGACGAATACTGACATGCGTTCTCGATGAGATTGTTTACAATCGTTTGAAATCTATCTGGATCGACCTTGAGTGTGTTTGCATCTTGAGCAATGTCGAGTGTCACGCTTAACTGCTTCTTCTCTAACTGTTCGTTGTGTCTATGAAGCTCCGCATTGATGACATCGTCTACCGAAATTGGCTGAATTTTGAGATCGAGTTCAGCGGCGTCAGCGCGGGCCAGATTCAACATACTTTCTACCAGATCAGCCAATCTAAACGCTTCTTCCTGCAGAACGTGCAAGCTATGATCATCTACCTCGATAACTTCATCTCTCAAGCCCTCCAGGTAGCCACTGATATTAGTCACCGGAGTACGTAGTTCATGAGCAAGGTCAACAATCATGTTTTCGCGAAGCTCTTCTCCTATCTTTATCTGGCGTGCCATGGAATTAAACGCGGAAGCCAACTCACCCAATTCATCATTAGAGATAGACCGCGCTCGAGCATCACGATTACCTGAGCGCATCTTGTCGATTGCCGTGGACACCTCCTTGAGAGGTCGCAACACCCTGTTGGTTAACCAATAACTCAGTAGTATCGCCATCAGCACTGCAACAATGCTGGCGCCGGCCATGTATCGATGCACCGAATCGATAAACATCGCATGAATCTCCCTCGGGGCGATCTGATACTGATTCATGAGCTCGGTAAAGTAGTCCGCAGCAAGGTAATCGATTGACAACCAGATTACGCCAATCACCAGCGCAATGACCGGAAAGTTCAGCGCCATAACTTTCCATATCAAACGTTGCCGCATTACTGGACCTCCATGCGATATCCAACGCCACGAACGGTTGTGATCAGCTTCGCATCACCTGAGACAGCTTCCAGTTTTTGTCGGATGCTCGCAATGTGCACATCGATAACGCGATCAACCACGGCGTAGCCATCAGAGTAAAGTTGATCGAGCATTTCATGTCTTGAAAACACCCGTCCTGGTCGCGACAATAACGTTCTAATTAACACAAACTCAGACGTGGTTAGAGCAAGATCTCTGCCTTCCAAACTCACTCTGTGCTCAGCTAAATCGAGAGACAGGCCACCGTTTTCTAGCACTAATTGTTCCGTATCACCTTCAGGCTCCGTACGTCTGAGTATCGCTCGGACGCGAGCGACAACCTCTCGAGGACTGAATGGCTTCACAACGTAGTCGTCGGCACCGAGATTCAAACCAAGAATACGATCGGCCTCTTCTTGTCTGGCCGATAGAATCAGTATCGGCACGCGGGAGAAAGATCGTAGCCGTTCACACACATCCCACCCGGGTAGCCCGGGCATCATGAGATCAAGGATGATGCAGCTAGGGCTCACCAGTCTTGCTGTGTTTAGAGCATCGTCACCATTATCTGCCTGGTAGGTCTCAAATCCTTCGGAGACGAAATACCGCTTCAGCAGATTAGATGTGTTCTTGTCATCTTCAGCGATCAGTATTGTTTTTTTGATGTCTTGTCGAGATCCCGGCACGAGGCGTCTCAGTAACGTGTAAACGCACTGATTCTTTGTTTATAGTGCTACGATAGACAAAGGAAGGGGGTTTCAGTTCACTGTTTATTGCGCATCTTAAAGGGGAAGGATTTATTTTCGATATGCACCCTCGGGAAACCCGGTGGGATTCCAAGCGCAACTGTCTAGCCTCAAGGCTCGGGTCGAAAAGCGCCAGTTTAAAGAAAAAAGAAGCAAGCAATTCGTTCGCGCGGTACCAATTCTGCAACCATCCGACGCCAAGAAAATTTCAATGGGTCGCACTAAAAGATTTTCAATTGACATACGTTTGTGCCAATAATTGATCCTTGATCGAACCAATGAGTTCTTAAGACCTGTCAATAGTGGTTAATTTGAAGCGATTAGGTCTACTAGCGATAGCACATACGCTTTTGATTCTTATCTCTACGATTATCGGCGTAACGACGAACTTGAATTAGTGATCACACAATAGGGCGGCCCTTTAATCAAGACACTATGACCGAGCAAGTCTGATGCTGGTACTGAGATTCAAATTGAGGTTCTTCTTTGGACAATAGTAATATTGACACCTTTTCCACTCTTGTTCGTCAGCGCCTAAACCGAGAATGATCAAGTAGTAGCGACAATGGGGGCAGACCGACCTGAATTGCCCCAGGCTTCTCGGCTCGGATTCGCAATGCTAATCCCGCGCACTATGGCTTAGTGCACCCAATTGATATTCTTCTTGCACCAATGTTTTGGCCTGTTCCTGCATTTTGTTATAGGTTTCTCTATTCCTCGCTTTCCAGTCAAGATAATACTGAAAGGACGCCACACTCACTTCACTGCGTTCGGCACCAATTAGGTTTTGATATTCGTCCCAGGTTAGGTTCGGATTAAGGGATATCTTTACCTGCTCGAAATTGGCGGAACACGTTGCACTTTGATCCTCGGACAGGATTTGTATCGCCGCCATTTCATTGCAAAGAATATGGGCCATCAGTAATGTCATCATTTTCATTTTATCGTCTCCAGTTTATCTCTCGTGTTAGCGCTATTCGGTTGTGCGGTCTCGTCGATAAACTACTCAGTAGATTTGATAAAGTACTGAAATTGCGCCCGAAAATTTCCGAATTTTCCTGAAATCGCCGAAATGTGGTCTTTGGTGGAATCACCCATATGCTAGGATGGTTTCTCAATGAGCACGACAATTAAATCCAATATTCAACTAGGCTCGGTGAGGTTTAACCCCGAAAACGGGACGCTTATTGACTCAGCAAACCAGGACATTGCTCTGCGACCACAGTCGCTAGAAGTGCTGAAAGTATTGGCGGAGAACCTGGGCGAGTTAGTGAATCGAGAAGATTTGATTTCCACCGTTTGGGGCAGTATCAGTGTTACCGACGACAGCCTGATTCAGTGTATCGCTGACATCCGCAAGGCAATTGGAGACAGTGACCATAAGATCATTCACACCGTTCCAAAAAAAGGATACAAGTTGGTCTCAAATCCACCTAAGAGTAACCTTCCATCAAACCAAAAAATAACTGCCACAGCCCCTTTAATAGTCGTTGCCGCGCTGGCGATCATTGCCGTTATCGGCTGGTTTGTAATCAGAGAAGAATCGAAGCTACATCCGGTTTCCCTGGCAATACTGCCATTTAGAAATACCAACGTTGACGTTGATCAAACCTATTTTGCCGAGGCTATGACCAAGGCGATAACAACCAATGTCTCAAAATTTGAAGGGCTCTTTGTCGTTTCAGACTACTCCGCATTCAAGTATCGCGACACGGATATATCAACGCAACAGATAGCTGAAGAATTAGGTGTCCGTTACCTGTTTGCTGGAGGGGTACTTCCCGGTCCGGAAAAATTGAGGGTGGACGCACAATTAATCGATGGTGAAACAGGCAGAGTGGTATGGGCCGAGCAGTTCAAGGTGCCGCGCAAAGATGTGTTCCTGGTTCAGGAGGAACTCAGCGCCAAACTTGCGACATCATTGGTCTCCCAAGTTGAAATCGCGACAGAGCAGTTGTCCTGGCAACGAGAGCGAACTAATCTGAATGCCTACGAGCTGTTGTTACGCGCCGACCTGCCTAAAATTGAACGTCATACCCTGAATGAAGGCATCGCGCTGCTGCAAAACGCGGTTGAGATTGATCCTAACTTTTCCCAGGCACACGCCTTAATTGGTCATTACTACATGCTGTTGTGGCGCCATTCCCTCGCAAAGGACTTAGAACTTGCTTTAACCAGCGCGCGCAAGTGGACTGCTCACGCATTATCCATCAATGGGCTCAGTCATGAAGCCTACAAAACTCTGGGAACCATTCAGCTCTATGCCGACGAAGATCACGACGCCGCACTTGCTTCTTTGAACCGTTCCCTGGAGATAAATCCAAACGATGCAGATACAATGGTGAAAATGGCAACCTTGCTGACATTTATGGATCAGCATACCGAAGCCAACTACTGGATTGACAAAGCCTATCAGCAGAATCCACTTCACCCAACCTGGTACAACTGGAATGCGTCTTTCGTCTATGCCGTAACCGGTCAATATGAGCGCGCCAATATTGCCGCCCAAAAGGCGCTCGTTGTCTTCGAGTCCAGCGCCTCAATCCGCCGCATTTTAATTTACGGTTACGCCATGTTGGATGATTGGGATACCGCCCGACGCTATGCCCGGGAAATACTGGATCAAACCCCAGACTTCCGTCTCAGCACTCACATGCGTAATTCTCCGTTCCAAAATTCTGAGACCAAACAACATATTTTTTCGGTACTTCAGCAAGCAGGCCTGCCACTATAAATGCTTGGTGCTGACCTGTCCCCAATCTCAGGGGCACGATATTCTTAGCTATGTCCGCTAATGATTGACCTGCATCCGGATATTAGTGCCAAGATCGACTTAGTTAAGCTCGCTTTCGAGTAAGGAACTTGATAATCAGTTGTGAATTTAAGTGGTTCCCGGAGCCGGGCCGGTTGTCGCGCAATTGAACCAGCACGGGGTGCCCCGCAGGATGTTGCCATCGAGGGATTTTAAGTCCCACAATTAAACACTAAGTTTTTGATAGTTAATGATAGTTAGTGTCAGTTTGTGATAGTCACAAATATTGTCAATTCAACAGTTTTTAGTTTTTTCCGTTAACCAAGTCTAAAAGAATTTTTACGACACCGACCCCAGTTTCACAGACGCGAATAAAGTCTCGCAAGAACCTATTTGAGGGACACTACCGGTAAAAAAAGATCTGATAGTCTTCGCCAATTAGCGACGTAGCTGGGATAATTCAGTAGATTAGAATCCCTTATTGATTACTAAAAGGAGATATTACGGAGGTCGATAACAATACGTTTCTCATTCAATACGATAATATAGTATTAAAACAATATCATCGATCACACGCCGTAATGATAGCTCATCTTGTGTGATCGACAGCTCTCCAAATAAAGACCACTCGCCCGGTTGACTATTTAAATTAGGAATGATCGCATGACGCATGTTGCCTATAGTGCTCAGTGATTGCAAACTGATCGCGGTTTCACCAGTTGGATGAGTCAGTGTGAGTTCTCCATTCAACAAATCCATGTTTGCGAATTCGTCTGCGATTCTTACAAAAATGTCCGCTTGGCTGATAACTATATTTTTGTTTTTGAATAAGTAAGGGAACCGATCCTTGATGAGGTCTAGGGTCAAAGAACGTTGTTCTGACGCTTCGGTCTTCTGTAAAAATCGATTAAGTTCTGACGGAAACTGATGTCGCAAACTAAATGAGTGACTCAAACCGGTTGTTGTATTGCCAGTGGAAAATTCATTCACCGCGCTTTGTAGGCCCGCAACTACCGCATCTCTTAGTTGTTGTCCTCCCTCCCGAGCAGTATATTGGATATGCAAAACAACGTCTGAAATTGAATCATAATCAAACTGGCGAAACTCAGTAGGCATTTCTAACTTCCAACGACTCCCTACTAGCCCAGCGCCTTCAAATGGTAGATAGCGATCGCCTCTAAAATTAAGTTCAAACAGTCCACTATCTCTTTGCCCGCTACTGGTGGCAATGGATTCTATCGCACCATAGTTGTCCGTAAATCTCAAGTCATCCTCCTCAAAGTTACGTGCGTATTCGCCGTTGCCAGCGAGGGTGCTGTGAATTCGAATAGAACTTCGCAGCAAACGGAGCGCATATGGAAGATTCGTGTATACAAATTCGGCATCTGATCTATTTATATTTAAGTATGTTAATAAACATCCGCTTCATTATAAAATTTAGATCGGTAACGGTTCCATATTTGGAACACCGAGCTGATCGGCATAGGCGTGAATTGCTGGTGAACCACCGAGATGCATCAGAAGAATTTTTGAACCAGCGGAAAAATACTTCTCTTCTGCAAGACTTAACAGTCCGCGCACCGCTTTTGCTTCGTAAACAGGGTCGGCAATAAGACCTTCTGCTTGTGCCAACAAACGAATCGCGTCTCTCGTACTCTCATCCGCCTTGCCATAAACGTTCTGATCGATAGAAAGAACAACTACATCGTCAGGATCAACTCGTGCTGAAAAATCTAACTCATCAAGCGCCTTATTTGCCAATTGAAGAACACGGCCCTTCTTGATTGCTGTTTCGTCGTCATCCGCGATTCCAACCACATGAATTTTCTTGCCCAGGGCTGCGAAGCCCGCTAACAGTCCCGCTTGTGTACTACTACTCCCAGTGCAATGCACAAGGTAATCAAAGTGCACGTTTGATTCCTTGCTCTGTCGGAGGATTTCTGCAGCACAATTCATATAACCAAAGCTCCCCAACCGGTGTTCAGACGCACCGCCGGGAATCAAATACGGGCGGTGACCGAGACTTCGAAGATACTCGCAGAACTCCTCTAG
>JAHQWE010000133.1 GCA_019633985.1 Acidiferrobacterales bacterium
CTCCGAACCGATGACACCATCGACTGCAACAAAATAAATAATTCCGTTAGCCACCACAGGTGAAACCCAATATGACAGAAACCCAATCCGAGGTGACGAACTGATATCTGAAACAAGCTCGGCTGTGATTAGCGGTACTTCGGGAGGATCATCAAGCAATAATAGTTCGAGAGATGAAAGGTTGTTACTTTTTGCAGCATTGGTTGAGCTTGCGACAATTAGAAAACCTAATAAACATATTAGTCTATTGAAACTTTTCATTTTCTATCCCTCTGTTCTCTCCAAAACAAACTTGTACGACACCCTTTGATTTAACAACCATATAACAGAAACCACGACTAGTGCCAGAACAAATTGATCCAAAGCATGAGATCTACAATCAAATTCGGTGTCTTTATTAAAGTCAATGTTGAGATCGTGAAACAACGCATTAAACAGGACAATTAAGCAACAATACTTTCCGTCATCTACATTGGTTACGAGCAACGACCATATTCGGCGTACCAAGCCGCGTCTGTGTGAATGTCGCGAGAAGTGTTGCTCCATTCCACGATGGGCGCAAACTCTTGAATGAGAATAGAGATAAATATCTTGCGGAATGACCGCTTTCACCAATTATCACAATAGCTATAGGTTGGGGTGATTGCCGCCTTTGAGTATGGCAGAGACAGTCGCCAAACCCCAATTTGTCTCAACTTTGCCCTGAACGGACATTTGGTAATGCGTTGCTCAGCGAAAGAAAACAGTCTTACCGAAGTAGAGAATAATTATGAGGCCGCAATTGCGTCGATTTCTAACAACCACCGCTCATCAAAAATTCCGGTGATGATAACAGTTAGTGCAGGACTATTCTTTCCGAGAACTTCTTGCCTTACACGGCTGTTTAAGTCTGCGTATTCTCTTGATGATAAAAATATTGTGACTTTGAGCAAATTCGCCGCACCCATTTGGGCCGCATGCAATTGCGCTAAGATGTTGGCCCAAACTAGTCGACACTGTGATTCGAAGTCACTGGGGATGTCTCCTTCTTTTGTTTCGGGAATTTGCCCGCTGATAAAGAGCAGATTCGTCATACCTTGAGTGAGCATTGCTTGAGAATAACCACCTTCTGCGGAAGGCGCTTGATCTGAATTTACTTCGGTCAATTTCATTTCGATACTTTTCCTATCTCGTAACAATTTTGCTGTTCAACATTGTGTGTGTCGGTCTAGGTTTGTAAACCTGACAGATACACTAACCGTTTTTTGTCCAACAACATAGCAGAATACTGGAAATCATTGACGCACCAAAATAGCCCCAATGATTATTCTACGTTCATCGTTTGACTATATCCCACCTCGTTTTTGGGTCACCAAATCAAGCGCCAATATTTATAGATAATTTTTTATGTTCGAAGAAACCGTTACTCATTCACGCAAAGATTGCGGAAAAAGGATCAGCGCGATATGCCATTCAGAAACTAATGGAGTCACATAGCGAGATCCCAATATGGTTCGGTAGCAAATCGTTCGGCAAAGTGGTCAATAAATGCCCTGACCTTAGGCGCTAGCAATCTAGAGCTAGGGTAGACCGCCCAAATACCGGTGTTGGAGACCAATGGGTATTGCTTTAAAACCTGCACTAACTCCCCTCTTCGCAGGTGTTCATAAGCACTCCAGGTCGAAATCATGGTGATACCTACACCATCGACACAAGCATCCCTGACGGCTTCGCCATTGTCTGTTCTAAAACGCCCTTTGGTTTTGATTGCTTGTTTTCCGTCTGTGGTTTCGAACACCCAGTTTTCTAACCCCATTAAATTGACACAGCAATGTTGTTTCAATTGACTCGGCGTTTGGGGTTGGCCGAATTGCGCAATGTAGCCTGGGGAAGCACAAATAATTCTCCGATCAACGGCAAGCTTTCGGGCAATCAATGTGGAATCCTTCAGTTCGGCATTGCGAATAGCGATATCAAAGCCGCCCTCGACCAGGTCAACAATCGAATCTGAGAATATAAACTCCACACTCAAATCCGGATAGGCTGCGAGAAACGCCGACAGTCCTGGTACTAGATGCATGCGGCCAAAAGAAGCTGGCGCTGTCACCCGCAACTTACCCGCTGGGGAGCTGCTTCCTGCCCCCACCGATGATCGGGCGACTTCCACACTGGAGATAATCTCTAACGCGTGAGGCAAGAATGCCTCTCCCTCCTCCGTCAAGGCAACGCGGCGGGTTGTGCGATGGACCAGACGCACTCCTAACCCTTGCTCCAATTTATGGATATGTGCACTCGCCACTGCAGGAGATAGCCCCAGTTCTTTACCAGCCAAACTGATATTTTTAGTGACAGCCAGTCTTGCAAACAGATTGAGGTGGTCAAAGTTCATTTATTATCAACAAAAACTATAAACACAATAGTGATTTATACATATTATCATTAGCATCTAAATAAACTAGTCTCTCACGCTCCTAATAACCCCGTTCACAAAGCAAACAATGGCCTGCCATTCAGTCCTTACTGCCATCCGCACCCATGCAGATTGGGTTCCCGGTCATGTCGGTCCATCTAGCCAGTTGATGTTAAGACACGGCGGCAAATATCTGTCGCGAACCGCCGACCATGAGGTTCTGGAGGCAGTGTATGAAGACACTGCTTTGAGGATTATCATTCAATGGCCGTCAACAGGCACTGCCAAGACTTTTATGAACGTCCCAGATAATTTATCCATATTTGCAGCTCGAACGGCGGGGCCTGAAAGTCACCACTTTCTGATCGAGGCTGAAGATGGCCTGGCTTAAAGCCTTCGAATTGGGAGCCCTGTGACGCCATATGTTATCTACAAACTGGTCTAGCTACACAAGACCAAGTTCCTTTTCATGTGATGCAATCTTTGGGGGGAGAAATGCTAAATACCGTTGAAGCAAAAAGCTTTCCAGTTATCAATCCGGCCTACAACCGTACTTTCGTCGCTGATCGACTGACTGTTGGACTGGTCGTACCCATAGAGAACTATGCGTACGACCCTGCGCCGATGCTGAATCAGCATGTCGAACGGATAGCGCTCGCCGAAACCCTTGGATTTACCGCTGTTTGGATTCGGGATGTACCCTTTAACGTACCTTCCTTTGGCGATGCCGGTCAGATGCATGATCCTTTTGTGTATCTCGGCTATATCGCGGCGCAGACTCAACGAATCGGATTGGGGATAGCGAGTATTATTCTTCCACTTCGACATCCAGCTCATGTTGCGAAGGCAGCTGCCAGCATCGATGTGTTATCGGAAGGAAGGCTTCTTTTGGGAGTCGCGTCAGGTGATCGACCGGAGGAATACCCCGCGCTGAACCACTCCTTTGCGGATCGAGGTGCGCGCTTTCGAAGCAGCTTAGACTACATCAAGCAAACGTGGAACGACTCGCCGAGCTTTCAAAACGAACATGGTCAGCTTGGTTTCGGAATAGATATGCTGCCAAAACCCTACTCCCTAAAACTACCACTACTGATTACCGGCGGAAGTCAGCAGTCTACGGACTGGATAACAAAAAACGGTGACGGCTGGATGCTTTATCCGAGAGACACCGCGTCACAAGCTGTGATCATTAAAGACTGGCATTCTCGGCTCCAAGCACTGGGGAGACCTCCACAACCCATCATGCAGCCGCTCTATATTGATCTGAGCAGTGATTGTGATCAAAGACCACATCCCATCCACCTGGGTTACAGAATGGGCACTCGACACCTCGTGGAATATCTGAAATCCAGAGAAGAGATTGGCGTCAATCATGTGGCCCTCAACCTGCGATTCAATCAGTTGGATATTGAATCAACTATGCATCGCCTGGCAGAAGAGATCCTGCCCGAATTCACCATTTAACTTGACCGGAAACAACCCATGTACAAAATCATTGTTATTACTGGCGCCACGGACGGTATCGGCCTCGAGACAGCCAAGTTGCTGAGTAGAAAAGGTCACAAGATCCTACTTCACGGACGAAACGCGTCTAAGTTAAACGCCGCGAAGGAACAGGTTCTCGCAGAATCGAATGCCATAGAGCCCGAAATCTATCAGGCCGATCTATCAAAGCCTGTAGAAGTTGAAAAGCTGGCAAAGAACATTCTGGACGCACATTCTCAACTGGACGTCCTGATAAACAATGCGGGTGTATTTACAACGCCCGATGTCACAACGGAGAATAATCTGGATGTGCGATTCGCGGTCAATACCATCGCACCCTATCTCCTCGTTAAAAGACTGCTGCCAATACTTGGAAAAAATAGCAGAGTAGTCAATCTGTCTTCCGCTGCGCAAGCACCAGTCGATATACCGTCACTATCTCAACCACCTCAGCTCTCAGATGGGGAAGCCTATGCACAAAGTAAACTGGCGTTGACCATGTGGTCCCGTTTCATGGGGCTAGATCGAAAAGAGAGTGGGCCGATGATTGTTTCAGTAAATCCTGGTTCGTTCCTAGGAAGCAAGATGGTGAAGGAAGCCTACGGAGTCGCAGGCGGAGACCTAAGTATTGGCGCAAATATTCTCACCGCCTCTGCAGTGTCCGAGGATTTTTCCCAGGCTTCTGGTGAATACTTTGACAATGACTCTGGAAGATTTGCTTCACCGCATGCAGACGCGATGGACGCTTACAAGCAACAGGAACTAATCAGTGCCATGGATGAAATTATCGCGACTTTTGGAAACTGATTCTGCGCTGGCTACAATTCAATTCTCCTTAAATTCCCAACCGCAGACAGCTTGATAAAAGTACTGAATTAATTGCTTCGATTCCAAAAACCGTCCGGTTAAAAGTTCAAACACAGTGCCAATTCGTCTTGGAATATCATCATTACAAAAAGAGTCCAATTCAACCGCAGAGACAAGAGGTGAATACATCATTCACCCCTTCTCTGTTCTTAAGGATTGCGCATGCGGTTACCACGAAATCGAATACGGTATCTTGTTAAAATTAAGACATGCAATCTAACGAGCCGTCTTTCGCGCATCGTGTCAAGCACTCGACACCTGCAGGAACATAATAGTGACTGCCAGAGGTGAGAGTAACAGCTGAACATACCTCACTTATTCCCGTGGGTTAAAATGTAAGACTATATCAATGAGTCGTCATATTCATCATGGTACGCCCTCCCCTACATCAACTAGAGCTGTCTAAAGATGAGATGCGACGATACGGCTATGAAGTGGTAGATCATCTTGTGGAGCACTTCACAACTTTAGCGGACAAGAGTCCAGTACAGCTTGCGACACGGCAACAAATGGAGTCATTGCTCACCGAAACGCTACCGATGAGTCCTACTCCGCCAGAAGAAGTGCTAAATCATGTGATTGAAAATGTGCTGAATAAAAATGGCGCGATCTCTCACCCCAAGGCCTATTCTTTTGTCCCAGGCCCAAGCAATTTTATCGGTTCACTCGCAGATGCCTTAAGTTCTGGTTTCAATGTCTTTGCGGGAAGCTGGATGGCATCACCGGCGGCCACCCAGATCGAAATCATAGTGATTAACTGGCTGCTGGAAATGTTTCACTTTCCAGTTAAGCAAGGTGGCGGCCTATTCACCAGTGGCGGGTCGATGGCCAACCTGACGGCGATTGTGACCGCACGGAGAATCCGATGTGGCGAGGACTTTTCCAACTCTACCATCTATCTATCCGATCAAGCGCACTCCTCCAATATCAAGGCTCTGAATATCCTGGGGTTTAAAAAAATGCAGGTTCGCATTATTCCGACAGATCTGGAGTTTCGCATCTCCCTTAACAAGCTGAAGAATGCAATTTACGCCGATAAGCTTGCAGGTAAGGCGCCTCTCTGCGTCATTGCATCTGCGGGCACAACGAATACGGGCTCCATTGACCCGCTGGATAGTCTGGCCGATCTTTGCAAAGCGGAAAATATCTGGTTTCATATTGATGGCGCCTATGGGGGCGCCGCTATACTTGCCAAAAACAGCAATCAACTATTAAAGGGCATCGAGAGAGCGGATTCACTTACTGTAGACCCTCACAAATGGTTTTTTCAACCTTACGAAATTGGCTGCTTGCTGGTAAAAGATTACAACTGGCTGACCGAAACGTTTACTGAAAAACCAGAGTATCTGCGCGATGTCGAAGGCAATAGTTCAGAAATCAATTTCTACGACCACGGCGTGCAGCTAACGCGCAGCTTCAGAGCTCTTAAACTCTACATGTCGTTGAAGACGTTTGGTCTAGACGCTTTCAAACAGGCGGTTAAATACAACATAGATTTGGCACAGAAAGTGGAAAAGGTTCTTCGGCAAAGTGATCAATGGGAGGTAGTCTCATCGGCCACCATTGCGGTCATCAATTTTCGCTTTAATCCGCTGAACCAGAGTTATCCTGAATCGAAACTGGATGAAATCAATCAGTTAATATCACAACATATCATTGAAAGCGGCGAAGCCTTGCTGGCGACAACAGTTCTGCAAAACCAGGTGGTTTTACGCATGTGTTTGATTAATCCGCGTACGAGCTACGAACACGTCATGGAAACTATTACGCATTGCGAGAATTTCGCTGCGGGTGTGTTGTAGAAAGGTCAGTTTTCTTGTTGCGATGAAAAATCGAACCCTTAGAAATTGTATGCCCCCCCCTTCTGCACAACACATGTTTCAATAATCTGATGTTCACAGAGAGCATCTACCTGAGTGACTCAGTCACAAAATAACAGAAGGACTAAAGTAAGCTGCCAAAGTACCCTCTCGCGATCCGTTACCTACTGCGACACTAATGCATGACTCTTCGACCACTGTAGGACACCGAAAATACCCACCATTATCGCAATCACAATTGTCGTGATGACCCCCTCTTTGGTAACAATCCAGATATCCAATACAATCAGACCAATTGATACCAAAACCCAAATGAAGTCACCTACTGCAAAGTAGCGCACCTGGAATTTACTAGGAGATGGCTGGAGGGAAACACGGATTAAATCAGCCCCATTGATGATCAAACCAATACCAATGACGATTAACGCCAAATACGGTACGGACTTCTCGGGGTCCAGGAAAATAGCGACTTCCGAGGAAAAAACAACAAAAATTAGCCCAAAAAGGAGACAACTCGCCGCATTGAGTCTCATCACATTAGCCAAAGAAAACATCCGCTTTTCTCATGTAAACTTAGTTGACATTATCTTATATCGAGGCGCAATTTATGTCAACTAGGTTGACTAAAAGAAATATACCAATGATGGAAAGTAGCACCCTCCAGTTGGTATTGACGGCCGACAAAGTCAATGATCTGATCACAAAACACCTGTCCAAATCGTTACAAAGCAAGGGGTATGAATCCGCAACCCCTGCTATGTTGAACTTTCTGAGCACCCTGGAGTGTGGAGTGAACTACGGCTCTGAAATAGCGAGAAACCTTGGCGTTTCTCGACAAATGGTGGCTAAAACTGTCAAGGAATTCTGCAGATTGGGTTTTCTGGAACAAATCGAAGGGGTTGGTAAGCAAAAAGAAATTTTGTTTACCGAGCGAGGAGAACAGCTGATGTCAGATGCTAGAGCATTACTTGCTGAGCTGGATCATCGCTTTACGCATTCTTTAAAAAACAGGACACTGGAAAACGCGGTAGATAGTTTGGCGCAAATAGAAAAATCATTGAATGATATTGAAGATTAATTGCAATATCTTTTGCTCTCTAACGAAATGGTATTCTTGAGTTGATTCTAAATCAGCATCACTCCGTCAGATTGAAACAGCTGCAGTTAGAGATTGTTCACTTTCAAAGAATATCGATATAGATCGAATGTTCTCATTTCATTGATACCTTCGCCTCGTTAGATTCATTTTCATACCTGGCAGCGAGACCAAGTATAAAACTGAAATTGGATTCTTGCCCGGCAGCGGTTCTGGCAGAAGCATGACACCCGATACAAGAGCTATTCTCACCATACTGACTGTAGGTTTCCATGGTGGAATTCACCAGAAATCTCGGCACTTCACCATGAGGGAATAACATACTTTTCTTTGCGCCCTTCCATTGCGCTGAAGACGATTCGTAGTTTGCCCAAACTGTTCCCTGCAGTTTCTCTTGCCATAGCTGATTGACCAGTTCCGTGCCCTCGAAGATTTGCCAACACCTTACCACCTGTGTCGCGCTGACTTTAGCTGCAGCCGCGTATGGCATCGTCCGAGACCACTTCCAGTCAGCGCTCTCTAAAGAGTTAGTTTCACAGTCCGGACAATCCGCATTGTAGAAGGCGTACCGAAATTGATCCGCCGGGTCCGCGAGGCAGCCATTGGGAAACAACTCCTCGTGGAGTGTATCCACCGGCTTACGCGAGTTTTGCGCAAAGGGTGCATTGTCAACATGTTCAAACGTCGACCAGGTCCATTCGCGCCCATTGCCACTTTGTGTTCTCTGCATGATATGCATGCCGACAAGACCTAGTACAGCATCGATACAAAAAGCTTTTCCAGATTCACTATCCCTTGCAGGCACCGCTATTTTTCCGGGCGTAGTGAAATAGCGGGAAGGATTATCACCGTTACCCACATCCATAATTTTCCATGCCAGTTTCACTGCGGCAGAGCCTTCCTTTCCTCCAAGCTTCTTTACAGGATCATCATAAAAACCCAATGGAAAGTCGATTTTATTCCCGGCTTCAGCGAACTGCAGTTGCCCCTCAACAGAATCGAGTCCATTCGCTAAAATATAGTTAGCCATCATGTCATTGATTCTCAAGTCGTAAACTACATAGTTTTGATTTCGATCTATCAGAGGCAACCCTCCGGCTTGTTTGAAACTGGTCGCGTGAACAACAGGACCTTGATCACCGCTCACCTCACCACAAATCGGATCTATATAGTCAGGGGAAAATATCTCCCTGGGCGTTTTAAAAGTTGACCATACCCTAGCGGCATCGGGCATCGTACCAATTTGCGTCTCCGCTAAATCACCACTCTTCATTAACGGCCAGTTCATCGCTACAAAGGACTGCCAGGAGAAGATATCAAAAGAGTTTTGGGCGGCCGCCATAATGAACATGTAAACAAAGAGTTCACTAAAATCGGTATTGTCATTAGGGATTACCGCACATAACTCAATCTCAGGCGGTTGATCGCAGAATTGACGGCGAATGCTGGATTTCGTTTCTTCCAGTTGAGCGGCTAGCTTGGCCTTCGCTGTTTCTACATCCATTGCCCCAACTTCAGCCTGTACTCGAAACTCCGTAACTTCATTGGATATTCCGATATTAGACATAGTAATCTCACCGGCATGCACGGGAATAAATGCGATCAAACTTGGGAGAGATAAAGCGACCAGTTTACGTTTTAGCGATACTCTTAATGCCATAGCGTTTGTAATCCCATGAATTAATTCTACTGTTGTGGTTGAATCGAACCTACAATGAGGTGCGCAATGATTTAATCAGTCGCTGAGCCAGTCAGCAAACGAAATTAATTTGACACGAGATGATTTTTTTTCAACAAGAATAATGCGACACCTTCCGTCTTTTTCAGCCCTGCGAGCATTTGAAGCGGCGGCCAGGTTCGGCAGCTTTAAAGAAGCGGCGGACGCATTAAATTTGTCAACATCGGCAATCAGCCATCAAATTCGTACGCTGGAAAAGGAGCTGGGTCAGGTGATGTTTGAGCGCCATGCCAATGGTGTGATACTTACGGAAAGCGCACGTCTCTACCTCACGTATATCCGCTCAGCTTTTGATCAACTCGAGAAAGGCACCGAGCTCATACAACAGAATCAATCCAAAAACGCCCTTAGAATCAGCTTGCTTTCTACGCTTTCCACACTGTGGCTTATTCCTCGATTGCCACAGTTTAATCGTTTGTTTCCGAACACCAAAATTGAACTGGTAGACCACTCTGAGCTGATCGATTTTTCCATTTCTCGGGTGGACGCTGCGATCCGCTACGATTTTAGTCAGAAGGGAGAGTGGAAAGGACTAGTCGCCCACCCGCTTATCGATGAATACGTCTTTCCCGTTTGTTCACGAACTTATCTTGAGGAACATCCGGAAGTAGTGGAACTCAAGTGGAATAGCCAACACACCTTACTGCTCAATAGCCGCCACCCAACTGAGTGGGAAACGTGGCTGGCCAATAAAGAAAAGAAGCAAAGTAAAAAAAAGACAGGTTCCCTACCGTCGGTCGTCACCATGGACACATCCAACATGACCCTTATGGCCGCAAAAAACGGGCTCGGAATTGCGCTTGGCAGAACACCCTTTGTGGATCAATTCATCGAAAATTCGGAACTGGTTCGCATCCACCAGAATGTTCATCACCGTGGCACCAGACACTTCCTGGTTTATCCCGCCGATCATGCCAACCACCCAAAGCTGATCCAATTTAGAGACTGGCTGATCACCACGTCAGCGAAATGCAATAAACGTTATTCGGAATCTCTTAACCCAAATATTCTTAAAAACTGAGATCCTATGGCTGAACAAGCTTAACGGTGTCAGCGCTTGTTCGAAATGCTTGAAGAGCAATGCTGTATGGCGTCTAAAACCCGTAAAAATATTTCACTGTATTTTTTACGTTACCGTTACTGAGAATCAGAGAGGGAAGTACGATTTAGCTGTCAGAAAAAAGGGGGAATCAATCTAACGTTTCCACTTTATCGAACACCCCATGCTGGCATGTTGTTCTGAGGGACCTTTACCATTTTCCTTCACCTGTAACATGGCATTGACCAATTCAGGAATACGATGGTTGGCGTCTCCCATCTTGGTATCATCTAGTCGCCCTCGATACTGCAAGTGTCCTGCGGTATCAAATCCAAAGAAATCGGGAGTACAAACCGCACCATATTCGCGTGCGACTCTTTGATCCTCATCCACCAGATAGGGAAAAGTGAAACCGTATCTCTCAGCAAAAAGAATCATATTGTCCGGGCTGTCTTCCGGCACATACTGATAGTCATTGGAATTAATTGCTACCACGCTAACCCCCTGCTCCTGCAATAATTTTGCATCTTCCGCTAGCCGAGTCGCAATCGCCTTTACGTAAGGGCAGTGGTTACAGATAAAAGCGATCAAAATACCGTGTTCTCCCATCAGTTGCTCGAGAGAATGCTGCGTTCCTTGTGGGTCAGCGAGCTCAAAGTCAGCTGCTTTCCACCCGAATTCGACTGAAGGTGTATCAATTAACATGTATATAATCCTAGGGTAAGATAGAAGATGGAATCAGGCTCCGTTGTTCTCGGTCATGTTGACAATACTCGGTGGTGAATCAACCAAAGAAAACTATAAAACCAACCATTTCGGTTCAATATGAACACAACGTGTCATATTTCAAGTTCATTACTAAAAACACAGTTACTCTCTAATCATATAAATGCAGTCTGGGGATATATTGCTCGCAGTGGGGGCTATTCTGATTTTTATCGGAGTAATGCGCCTGATTTACATCAATTCATCCAATGTAGGAAATTATCCGTTGGCGCGCTGGGCGATGACAGGAGGATTATTTGAACTTGTCGGTGGTTTTATAACTGGTACATTTAAACTGCTTGTTTTAAAACCGGACGACAATAGCAAAGTTTGTTTGATAATTTATCTGGGCATATTCTTCATCTACTTAGCCCTGTAACAAAGCAGCTCTGAAAACCGGAAGTCCAGGTGCACGCGAAAAAAAAGCAATATTCCAACTCTTTCGCTTCGGTAAATACAAAGATCGCCAAATGATAGCAAATGTCCGAATCCAGATTTAAAATCCACCTCCCCGAGACGCCGAGCAATATGACCGAAGCGGAATGGCAGTCTCGTCTGGACCTCGCTGCCTGTTATCGGCTAGTCGATTATTATGGTTGGACCAGCGTTGTCTATAACCACATCACAAGCCGGATACCCGATACCGATCACTTCTTGATCAATCCATTCGGCATGCGGTATGACGAAATCCGCGCCAGCGATCTGATCAAAGTTGATGTCGACGGCGAAAAACTGAGTGCCTCTGACTGGCCGGTAAATCGCGCTGGATATCTGATTCATTCCGCAATTCATCGCGCTAGACCAGACGATTTGCATTGCGTGATTCATACCCATGAAGCAATTTCACAAGCTCTCTGCGCGCTGAATTCCCCTGTTATTCCAGTGACTCAGGAAGGGTGCCAATTTTACCAACGCGTTGGGTACCATGATTTTGGCGGTATCGTTCTCGACGGTAGTGAAGAGAAAAAAATCACGGCCGCACTGGGCACCCAAAATCATACTTTGATACTAAAAAATCATGGATTAATCACAGCCGGGCCTAGCTGTGTCTGGGCGTTTACCAGACACTATGCGTTTACTCGCAACGCTTCGGTGCAATTACAGGCAATGGCTGCGGGAACGCTCAACCTGATCAACGAAGATGTAATGGCGAAAACCCGAGAACAGTTTGAAGGTGGCGATGCACAGGCGGGAGCAAAAGAACGACATCCTGAGTGGCCGGCACTGTTGAGGTTGATCGACGACCGCGACCCCACCTGGAAGTTATAACGCTACCAACTTCGCGTCACAAGAGTTAACCGGGAATCTCGCCCGCAACGGTAGTGCGATACATCTCGCGTCGAAAACCATCATAGTCGTTAAACGCCTGATGGATACAAATTCGATTATCCCAAATAACAAACGTGTTGGGCTCCCAGCGCATACGACAGCTAAAGGCAGGCTGTACAACATGCGCCTTCAAAAAACTTAATAACCCCCTGGCCTCCGCTGCTGTCATACCCAGAATACCACTTGTATAGGTATGATCCACGTACAACGCTTTTTCGCTGGACTTGGGATGAGTGCGAACGAGAGGGTGATACCAGCCATCTATCATTTGTTGGCGATGTGCCGCTGCATCGGTTTTTTGAAACGCGCTCTGCTTGTCCGCATCACTGCGCGCTGATTTCTCCAGCTCTGCTACAACCCCCGCAGCTGACATATGAACATGTAAATCAGCAATGATTTTTTGCATTTGTCTACTTAAACTCCGATAGGCAAGTGCCGTATTACACCAGATCGTATCGCCACCATAAGGCGGTATTTCAACACCACGCAACATACTGATTGCAGGTGGCTTTTCCATAAACGGCGAATCGGTATGCCATCCACTGCCAAATATCATGCTGATTTTGGCGTCAGCCTCTTTGATGACCGGTTGGATGTGGGGATGACCCGGCAAGCCTGTTGTATAAGCATCCTTTCCGAACTCACCAAAACGCAAGGTAAATTCTTCCTGATCAGAATGACTCATTTCCTGATTCCGGAACAGCAACATTTTGTGGCGAAACAGCGCGTCCTCTATTTCAGCGAAAGAGTCATCTGTGAGCCGATTAATCTGTACATTGACTATCTCCGCTCCCAATGCCGCCGCAATGGGCTCTACGTCGATAAAATTGTACGACTTCGCGCTGTTATCAAAAAATCCGGTTGGATGCAGTTCCATGGTTGTGCCTGAAAAATCATTCGGATCCAGTATATCAACGCACAATACCCGTTTATCCAGAAATAGGACAACAACTAATCCATGTGAGATAGTGTAGCTCAGACTCGCATTCTCTATTATGATCAAGAAGTTAGGCTATTTCCGCAGACTGCGGAAATAGGATCAAATAAATAATAATTGGGGAAATAATGAGAACAAGAACTTTATCGAGCCGGGCATTTTGCCTGGTGTGCGTTACTATCTTTTTTAGCCCACTTTCCGCATTCGCAACCAACGGTCTGTTCCAACATGGTTATGGCATTCGGATTAATGCGATGGCCGGGGCTGGAGTTGCGCTACCTCAGGACGCGTTGATCAGTGCCACGAATCCAGCGGGCAACGCATTTCTAGAAGAGCGTAAGGATATTGGGTTATCGTTTTTTAATCCCGAGAGAAAC
>JAHQWE010000134.1 GCA_019633985.1 Acidiferrobacterales bacterium
CATGCCTCCACCAAATCTTGACTTACATTGTCGTCCGCTCGGTCAACAGTCAAATCCTTCCACAACTCCAGATATTCGGCCTTCGATTCCAGCCACCCAATGTCTTCTGGCGACATACGCAGCTGTAAGATTTGATTGCCCTGTTCGTCGATCTCTTCTCCCTGAACCTCACAGCGGCTATACAAACGAGCCCGGAGTTCACCAGCGGCAGGTTTTAGGCTGAGAACCAGATCTCGATGTGTGCGCCCTAAAAAATCGGCAATCGCGTTTTGCAGGAGATCAACACCCTCTCCGGTTTCCGCAGATAACCACACCCTATCAACAAGCCCGGTTTGACCTTGTACCGCTCTCGGCTGATCGCCACTCAAGTCGATTTTGTTATTCACAACGATCATGGGGACGTCTTTAGCACCTATTTCTGCGAGCACCCTTTCCACTTCAATCCTAAGTTCCAGATGCGCCGGATCCGAACAGTCGTTGACTAGTAACAGGCAGGACGCGTTTACCACCTCCTCAAGTGTAGAATGGAATGCGGCAACCAGAGAATGTGGTAGTTTGCGCACAAAACCAACCGTATCCGAGAGCACGATCGCTCCAAACCCAGGCAGTTCGACGCGACGCATTGTCGGGTCTAGTGTCGCAAACAGCTTGTCAGCCGCGTAAACACCTGCATCGGTCAAAGCGTTGAAAAGCGAAGATTTTCCAGCGTTGGTATAGCCGACCAGAGAGACGGTAGGTATCGGAGTTCGATGACGGGCTCGCCGCCGCAATGCTCTTTGAGACTCAACTTTTTGTAAGCGCCGGGAAAGGGTTTTAATACGCATCCCGATCAAGCGCCGATCGGTTTCAAGCTGCGTTTCTCCCGGACCTCTTAAGCCAATACCGCCCTTCTGGCGTTCAAGGTGCGTCCAGCCCCTTACCAACCGCGTGGTAAGGTGTTTGAGCTGCGCCAGTTCGACCTGAAGCTTACCCTCGCTCGAGGTCGCGCGCTGCGCAAAAATATCCAGTATCAGCCCCGCCCTATCAAGAACGCGGCAACCGATAATTTTTTCCAGGTTTCTTTCTTGTACCGGAGAAATATCGTGATCAACGATGACGAGAGTGGCGTCTTTTTCCTCGACCAATCTGGCTAGATCCTCGGCCTTTCCCTTACCAATATAAGTGGCTGCTACCGGCTTGCTTCTCGCAGACAACTGCCGTCCACATAGCGCAGCACCCGCAGACGAAGCTAGTTCTCCTATCTCTCTGAAAGGATCATCATCTTCTGGCTCTGACGGCGTAACTTGTTTTACAAGGATCGCGCGATCAGATTGGGAACCCCGCTCTGGTTCGTTGTCGAGTGACTTAAACAGAAAAATTGCTCACTGCAGATTCCACGCAATATATCCAGGCAAAGCTTAGTAGGTGCCGCCCTCGGCCTGGCGTTCTCCCTGGTCTCCGTCAAACCCCGATTCGTCAGCAGAATCGTGGGGAATGCGAACTGGTCTCGCGGGAACGATGGTAGAGATTGCGTGCTTATAGATCATTTGGTTCACGCTGTTTCGAAGCAACACGACAAATTGATCAAATGATTCAACTTGCCCCTGCAGTTTAATCCCGTTTACCAGGAATATCGAAACTGGAATGCGTTCTTTACGAAGTACGTTCAGGAAAGGATCCTGTAATGCTGTCCCTTTATTCTGGGCCATTTTTTTTTACCTTTAATTTCTTTTTATACCCGAATTATCATTTAGTACGTGATATGGCGCGAAGCCACCAAAGTTAGACTGTGCCTCCGAACCACACGCTCCAAATATCGCCACTTTTGCCGTTTTTCGGGTCTCGAAACGATCGTTGTGACGTCACTAACCACCTGGTATATGACTGGCACTTTCTGCCTTCCTCGCCCAAATGAGAAGCGGATTGAACCGTCTGAATCGAATAAAACTGAGACTTTTCCAATTCCGTTTCCAACCCGGATACTACCATATTTCCCGGCTAATTAAGCCAGTAAAATCTAGTTACAAAAATGCAATTTTTGCGTCATTTTTGCATCCCAAAAAAGACAGCCGCACGACTGGATTCCGTGCACTTCTATGGTGTGGAATCGGCAGACTAAATCAAGCGCGCCTGAGCCGCCGCCAGAAACATAATCCACATGCCAAGATATACCGCTGGGTCACTGGTGCATCAGGGGATGGTGTTCAAGGTATTCGCAGGTAGCTGAAAAAGTGTGGCAACGACCACCTTCTATCCAGGTAACACCAGGTTGTTGCCTTAGCCAGGTCATTTGTCTTTTTGCAAGCTGTCGTGTTGCCGCAACACTCATATCGACCATCTGCTCCAAATCGATTTCCCGCTGAAGGAATGGTATCACTTGCCGGTATCCTACAGTTCTCATGCTAGGGGCTGACAAAACAGCCGGCGCTGCCTCAATGATCCCCTTGACCTCCGCGATCAGACCCTGTTCGAGCATTTCGTGAAAACGAGTCGCAATTCTTCGATGTAACAGCTTTCGATCAGGGGTGAAAAGCGTCAGCTTTATCACTGGTACATCTAGCCCGGTCTTTTCCCGCATTAACGTCGAGGGCAGATTTCCGGTCGCATGATAAATCTCTAATGCACGCTGAATTCGTTGCCGATCATTGCGGTCAATGCGATCTGCGGTAACTGGATCTACTTGTTCAAGAAATTGATGCATACCGATGACCCCAGTACGCGCCATCTCTTTCTCAAGATGATTTCTGATGGTTGCATTGGACGCTGGCAATTTAGAGAGACCATTCTCCAATGCGCTAAAGTAAAAAAGCGTTCCTCCGACCAGCAGAGGGATTTTCCCCCGAGAATGGCTTTGTCGTATCGCGTGCGTGGCATCCTCGACAAAATCTGCCGCTGAATAAGTTTGTTCTGGATCTCTGATATTAATAAGCTGATGAGGATATTTTTCCAAAAATGCTTTTTCAGGCTTGGCTGTGCCAATATTCATCTGCCGGTAAACCTGTGCAGCGTCGACACTGATTAGTTCGACCGGAAAATAGTCTGACAGCTGCGCTGCAATATCTGTCTTGCCGCTCGCGGTAGGGCCCATTAAAAAGATGACGGGCAAAGAACTGTTAGCGGTCACAGTTATTGCCTGGGCCAGCGGATCAACGTCCTCGCAGAAACCATTTATCTATCTCGGGCAAAGTGACGCTCATCCAGGTAGGACGACCATGATTACACTGACTGGATCGCTCCACCTCCTCCATTTGTCGCAACAACGCGTTCATTTCCTCAAGAGTGAGTCGTCGATTTGCGCGAACCGATCCGTGGCAGGCCATACTGGATAGAATTTCATGTTCTGATTCCTGCAACCTGTCGCTTTGGCCGTGTTCCAGCAAGTCAGAAATGACGTCTCGCATTAATTGCTCCACGTCAGAATTCGCCAACATCTGCGGTATGGAACGGACGACAACCTGTTCTTCTCCGAGTGCCTCTACTTCGAATCCAAATTGACGGAACAAAGCTTGAAAATCCGATATCGCAGCTAGTTCCGCTGCACTCACGTGGAATGCAACGGGCACCAAAAGCGGCTGAACGGCGAGGGAGCAACTATCAGATTGTTGCTTTAAGCCTTCATAAGTAATTCTTTCATGCGCTGCATGCATATCAACCATAATTAAACCGTCGCTATTTTCTGCCAGGATATAAACCCCTTTCAGTTGCGCCAGGGCAAACCCCAGGGGCGGCACAGGCTGCGAATCTCCGAAGTCATCATTCTGTAATTGGGCCCGATGTTCTGATGCTGACGACTCGTAGTGGGCAGCAGATTGAATTCCTGTTTCTGGGTCCTGCATGCCATCTCGCATTTGCGAATAAGCATCAAGTTGTTCTCGCACCAACATCTGAATGTTCTTTTGAACACCATGACTACCATAACCCTGCGGCGATAAAGAACGATCCGGAGATAGCAACTTTTGATTTCGCTCACCACCGATACCAGGCGCGTGGCCTCCTGGTCCGGGTAATGCCACCTCACTATCTTCAGGTTTCAACTCGGCGATCGCCTTGTGGATTGTTCTATAGATGTAGTCATGCACAGCCCTGCTATCACGAAAACGCACCTCTGTTTTCGCCGGGTGAACATTGACGTCCACCAGTTTAGGGGTGATCTCCAAGAACAACACAAACGCCGGATGGCGACCGTGATACAGCACGTCGGCGTACGCTCTCTTCACAGCGTGAGCAATCAGATGATCCTTAACCGCTCGCCCATTGACGAAAAAATACTGCATGTCGCGCTGGCTACGCGAAAATGTCGGCAGGCTAATCCAACCATCCAGACTAGTGACGCCGCCATCATCAGCGATATAAACGCTTTGCGCCGCAAAGGGCTTTCCGCAAATACTAGCGATTCGGCGGCTACGCTCTTCAGCCGTATTGGCTACCGCCGCCTGGAACACCACTTTTCCATCGTGAACAAAATCAAAAGCAACGTCAAAGCGACCCAACGCCATGCGCTTGACCACTTCATACAAATGATTAAATTCTGTTTTCTCCGTTTTCAGAAACTTCCGCCGCGCTGGCGTGTTATAGAAAAGGTCCACGACCTCGACCGTGGTACCAGTCTCATGGGCAATTGGCGCTGGATCAGTAACCACATCATTGCCATGGCATTCCACACTGTATCCGAGATCATGCCCTCGACAGCGGGATCGAATAGCGAGCCTTGAAACTGCACCAATACTGGGAAGTGCCTCCCCCCGAAAACCCAGCGTTTGGACATTAAACAGATCATCGAATCCGGATAGTTTGCTGGTAGCGTGGCGCGATAGCGCTAGCGGCAACTCTTCCTGAGGGATTCCATAGCCGTTGTCAGTAATGCGAATCCGCTTGCTACCCCCTCGCTCGGCAACGATTTCAATCCGGGTGGCTCCAGCATCCAGACTGTTTTCCAACAACTCTTTCAACAGGGAAGCCGGCCTTTCTATGACCTCTCCCGCCGCAATCTGGTTGATCAACCCATCTTCAAGCTGACGAATTGGTCGTCTTCCTCTCTCTTCCGCTATCAATTTTTTAACACCCTCGGCATTATTGGCGAGCGTAGTAGGCGGGGCTCTTCGCCAGGAAGCGCTTAATACCAGCCATCACTGCCTTGGCAATCTTGTTTTGGTGTTTATTGCTGCGCAGCAAATTTTCTTCCTGGGGATTGGTAATGTAAGCGGTTTCTACAAGGATGGAGGGTACGTCGGGAGATTTCAATACAACGAATCCCGCTTGCTCCACCCGTCGACTGTGTACTTTGCCAATTTTCTTCAGTTCGTCTAGCACTTCTCGACCAAAGCTGATGCTCTGATTCACCGTACTGCTCATGGACAAATCAAGTAAAACCCCAGCCAGCAAATCGTCTTTATCGGCCAAGTTTACACCCCCTGCCAAATCCGACAGATTCTCCTTATTTGCCAAAATTTTGGCTGTTTCACTCGTAGCACCTCTTAGCGATAGTGCGTACACCGAAGCACCTCGTGCTCTTGGATTGGTAAATCCGTCCGCATGGACTGAAATAAAAAGATCGGCTCTTTTTTGTCTGGCGAGCCCGCTACGTTTACGGAGTTTTACATAATAATCTCCGGTGCGGGTGAGCTCCGCACGCATCCCGGGCTGAGCATCAATCAATCTTTTGAGCTTCTTAGAAATCTGCAGTACCACATCTTTTTCATATGTTCGTTTGCCCCTGGCGCCGGAATCTTCACCCCCGTGTCCTGGGTCGATCATCACCAGCAGCTCTCGATTGGGATCTCTAGGTGTACTGCGGTCAGGCACGACAGGAGTCGGCGCTTTCTTATTCGGGTCGTAGTTCTGATGATAGAAGTCGACTACCAAACGATAGGCAAAATTGTCGCTGGGATTGAGCAAACGTATAAAGTAACGAACCGGTTTGTTGAGGTCGAAAACTAGACGGGTTTTACTACCGTCCGGTGACCCCTTGCGAATGCGCGAAATAAACTGACCAGTCTGCCCCGGTGCAGGGATATCGGTATTGAGCTTGGCATTGTCTAAATCGATCACTACCCGACCGGGCTTCTCCAAAGTGAATACCTTAAATTTGCTCCGTTTGTCCATGTCGAACACCAACCGACTATGATCTGGTGCATGCCACATTCGGATATCCTTGATTACCGCAGCCATTGAGGGCGAAACGACACCCAATAGCAGCACGCACAATAGAATCTGCGAAACAGCCACTATGCCTCCATCCCGAAATGGAAAGACGCTCATCGCTTTAAAAAATCTATTCACTCTGGTTTTTTTTCACAGAGAACTGCTGGGAGCGTTAGCATCCTACCCAGTTTCCAGGTTTCAATTTCTACTACATAGTCGGCAGGGGGCAGCACACCTACTCCGTTCTCCGGCCATTCGATCAATGCCAGCACCGGGGGGCTTAGCATATCCCGCACCCCCA